>JALWDU010000092.1 GCA_027036735.1 Aquificales bacterium
CAAAGGGTCTCGCCACCAGCTTTATAACCCCTTCGGGGAAGGCTCTTTCGAGGTTCAAGAGGAGGTTGGTCGTTAAGACCAAATCCCCCAAAAAGGCGCTCTGCCAAACGACCACACCCATCGGAGGGAAAAACCTTCAACTTAAACCCGAAAGGGAGAGGGAAAGAGGTTATTCCTTAAAGAGGCTTTTGAGACTGATAACCCTAACTTTGCCTTCGGCTATATCCTCGATAGCCTTGAAGGTGAGTTTTTTGATTTCTCCTTTCCTCCCCTCGCGGATTATAAATTCGTCGTACTCCTTTAGGAGTTGCTTAACCCTCTTTGCCGCCGCGTGAACCAGCTCGTATTTGGTGGAAACCTTTTCGAGCGCCTTTTCTATAGGCGGACGTCCGCTATCTTCAAACTTTCTTAGCATCGCACCTACCTCCCTTTATCGCCTCGAGGATATCCTCTCCGAAGCCGAGACTTCGGTAATTTTCGTTATCAAAAACAAAAGCCGCCTTGCGGCGGTTTGCTATCATAATAGATTTTATTTCCTCCACCGCCCTATCCAACAAGTCATTTACCACCACGTAATCGAAGTGTTTGGCGCAGGGAATCTCTTTCTTAGCCCACTCGAGGCGTTCTTCGATTTCCCTTTCCCCCCTTCCGAGGAGACGCCTCTTTAACTCCTCCATCGAGGGGGGTAGCAAAAATATGGAAACCGCATTTGGGAGCTTTCTCTTTACCTCAAACGCACCTTGGACGTCAATTATTAATAGGGCATCCTTTCCTTGGGAGAGGATTCTCTCAACCTCACTCTTGGGACTTCCGTAGTAGTATCGATAAACCTTAGCCCACTCGAGGAAAAAGCCCTCCTCTATCTTCTTTAGGAATTCCTCCTCCTTTAAAAAGTAGTAGTCGATACCGTTCTTTTCCCCCTCGCGGGGTTTTCTCGTCGTTGCGGTTATAACCCTCTCGAGGAAAGGAATTTCCTCCAACAACCGGTGTCCGACCGTAGTCTTTCCCGTTCCCGAGGGGGCGGAAAGGATATAGACAAACCCCTTTGGCATGAAGAGAAAATTTAACCCGAAAGGGGAGGGTAAGGATAAAAAGACCCCTAAGGGGTAGTAGGTCTATTACTCATCCTTTTGGTCTCCGTAGAGTTTGCAAACCTCGTAGGGGTCGTCCATCAAAATAGCCCCCATGTCGGCGGAGGTTACCAGCATCGAGTAGCGTCTGAGCCAACGGGAGGGGATATCCTTTTTGAGGGGCTTCCAATTCCTGCGCCTGCGCTCGAGCTCCTCTTCGGGGACGAGTAACTCCAAACGGCGGTTGGGTATGTCGATAAGTATCTCGTCGCCCTCCTCGACCAGCGCTATGGGTCCCCCCGCCGCCGCCTCGGGGGAGACGTGACCTATGGCGGGACCCCTGGTTCCCCCGCTAAAGCGCCCGTCGGTTATCAGGGCTACCTTGTCGCCCAAGCCCATACCCATAATGGCGGAGGTGGGCGATAGCATCTCCCTCATACCGGGACCGCCGCGGGGACCCTCGTAGCGGATAATAACCGCGTCTCCCGGTTTAATCTCCCCGCCCAAAATGGCTTTGACGGCATCCTCCTCGCTGTTGAATACGCGAGCCCTTCCCCTAAAGACGAGCATATTTTCGGGAACGCCGGCAACCTTGACCACCGCACCTTTGGGCGCTAGCGAACCGAACAGTATCGCCAACCCGCCGGTTTCGGAGTAGGGATTTTCTACCGGGCGTATAACCTCCCTATCCTTGACCTCCGCCCTTTCCACCGCCTCGCGGAGTGTGCCGTAAACGGTCTTCCTATCGAGGTGGAGCAGATTGGGGTCTTTACGGGTTAGTTCCTTGAGAACCGCCATAACGCCGCCGGCGCGGTCGAGGTCTTCTATGTGTAGGTCGGGTCTCGAGGGCGATAGCTTCACGATGTTGGGGGTTCTCTGCGAGATTTTGTCCACCTCCTCGAGGGGGAAATCGACGCCCGCCTCGTAGGCTATCGCCTTTAGGTGCAAGACCGTATTGGTGGAACCGCCCAGCGCCATATCGGCGACAAAGGCGTCGTGGATAGCCTCGTAGGTAATTATGTCCCTGATGGTGATACCCTCTTTGAGGAGTCTAAAGAGGGCTCTGACCGCCTCCCTGGCGAGCTCCTCCCTGTCGGGCGTGCAGGCTAGGGCTGTTCCGTTCCTCGGTAGGGCTATACCCAACACCTCCGAAAGGCAGTTCATGGTGTTTGCGGTAAACATTCCCGAACAGCTACCGCAGGAGGGGCAAGCCCTCGCCTCTATCTCGCGAAGCTCGTTTAGGTCTATCTCACCCTTTTTGAACTTCCCAACCCCTTCGAAGACCGTAACGAGGTCTATCTTTTTACCCTTGTATTCCCCCGCCCTCATGGGACCGCCGGATATCAAAACGGTGGGGACGTTCACCCTAAGCGCCCCCATTATCATCCCGGGGACTATCTTGTCGCAGTTGGGGAGCAGGATGAGCGCGTCGAGCTGGTGGGCGTTCATCATGGTCTCGACGGCATCGGCGATAATCTCCCTCGAGGGCAGGGAGTAGTGCATACCGTAGTGCCCCATTGCGATACCGTCGTCGACCGCTATGGTGTTGAACTCGAAGGGAACGCCTCCCTGCTTCCTTATCTCGTCCTTGATAATCTCGACGAAATCCCTAAGGTGAACGTGTCCGGGAACTATATCGGTGTAGGAATTGGCTATACCTATAAAGGGTTTATCGAAATCCTCCTCGCTTTTAATAACGCCGGTAGCCCTGAGCAGGGAGCGGTGGGGCGCGTATTCCGGCTTTTTGCGGATAAATTCACTCCTAAGTTTCATAGGGGGTAATTTTAAAACCGCGAGGGGTTAGGAATTTTTGGGGCTACCGATGCGGGAAGGGAACTTTCTGTCCCAAAAATGGGGGCGTATTCTCTATAACCCCTATGGGAGTGGCTCTTCTCGTCAGCGGAACCAACACAGGTGTAGGGAAAACCTTTTTCTCATACCTCCTCGCAAAGGGTTTGAAGAAGTTGGGGGTAAAGGTCGGCTATTGGAAACCGGTCGAAACCGGCGCCGACCCAATTCCTCAGGACGCAAAACTTCTTGCCGATTTACTCGGTCAACCGCTCGAAGAAACCGTTGGCTACACCTTTAAACTTCCGCTCGCACCCTACGTTGCGGAAAAGTATGAGGGTGAGAGGGTAGAAATAGAAGCCCTTCGGGGGATTTTTGAGGAAAAGCTCCAACGCTACGAGGTGCTAATCGTCGAGGGCGCGGGCGGTCTGGCGGTGCCGATAAAGAGAGACTACACCTACGGGAATTTTGCAAAGGATTTAGACCTGCCGGTGGTCGTGGTATCGGACGCCAAACTCGGAACTATAAACTGCAGTTTCCTAACAGCCCTTTACGGGAAATTCCTAAACCTAAACATGTTGGGGTTTGTATTCAACCGCTTCACCGGTAGGGATATCTCCGAAAGGGATAACCCCTCGGTGGTGGAGGAGATGACGGGATTACCCGTTTTGGCGAAAATTCCCGAAACAACCCTAGAAAGGTATGAACTGAAAGGGGAAAACCTAAAGGGGATACTGGAAAAAATCAAACCTTAAGAGGTGGCGGTTTCACCCTCCCCCGTTTCGGGGAAAAGCTCCTTTCCTATCTCCTCCGCCTTGGATACCGGTTCGACCTGAACCTTGCTGTAAATCTCCTCACCCGTTCCGACGGGAACTAGGTTACCGATAATGACGTTCTCTTTGAGACCCCTTAGCTCGTCTATCTTTCCTTCGCAAGCGGCGTCGGTGAGGACTTTGGTAGTCTCCTGGAAGGATGCGGCGGAAATCCAGGACTTGGTGTGAAGTGCCGCCTTTGTAATACCGACGAGAACGGGTTCCGCCTTGGGGGGCTTTCCGCCCATTTCCTTGATACGTTTGATTTCCTCCTCGAAGTCCTCCCTGTCGACGATTTCCCTAACGATAAACCTCGAATCGCCGGGGTCGGTAATCCTAACCTTGCGGAGCATCTGCCTGATGATAATCTCGAAGTGTTTGTCGTGTATATCGACCCCCTGCAGTTTGTAAACCATTTGAATTTCCTTAATGAGGAACTTCTGAAGCTCCTCGACACCCTTAATGCGGAGTATCTCGTGCGGGTTGGGGGTTCCGTCGGTTAGCGGGTCACCGGCGTGAACTCTATCGCCATCCTTAACGAGGAGCAGTTTACCCTTGGGTACGAAGTATTCGCGCTCGAGACCGGTTTCCCTGTTGTAGACCACAACCTTGTAGCCCTTCGAGGTCATCTGAACCCTACCGTCTATCTCGGCTTTGACCCTATCGGTTATCGGCATACCCTTCTTGACCATTTGACCCGCTTTAACGAGGATTAGTTCATCCTTGGCAACTTTGTGGCTCCAAGTCTGCTTGGTGAAGGGGTTGAAGATGATTATTTCGTCCGCGTCCTCGTATATCTTAACCTCACCGTCTATTTCGGACAGTATTGCGGGGTTTTTGGGAGGTCTAGCCTCGAAGAGCTCCTCAACCTTGGGCAGACCACCGACGATGTCCTTAACCTTGGCGGTTTCCTTGGGCAACCTGGCGAGGATATCGCCCGGGTAGACCTCTATATCCTCAATAGGTTCGAAGTATTGGTGCTGTATTTCGGTGCCCTCCGCCTCCGAACAGGTGGGGCAGGTCTTCCATACCAGACGTAGCTTATCCCTCGGTATCATAAGGGTGGCGTTAACCGGTAGGTCGTAGACGTATTCCCTGCCGTCCTCCCCGATTATGGTTATCCTCGGGGTGTGGAGCATCGCGTCCTTCGGTTTCATAAAGCTGATTACCAGCGAGATTTTTCCGGTTATCGGGTCGCGCTCTTCCTTTATCGTGACGTCTTTGATAATATCGGTGAGTTGCAGTTTACCCTTAACCTCGGCGATGATAAACTCGGCAAAGGGGTTCCACTCGGCAATCTTGGTGCCTTTCTTAATCTCGGTTCCGTCGTCGACGAGCAGGTACGCGCCGTGAGGTATGGGGTGCCTTTCGAGAATCCTACCGCTTTCGGGGTCTTGGATATAAACCTGACCCTGTTTGGAGACCACTATCTTCCTACCCTTGCGGTCTACAACGTATTTGATGTTGTGGTATTTGAGGATACCGTCGTGTTCGGCGACCAATTCGCTCTTAATCTTTTCGGCGGTAGCCGCACCACCGATGTGGAAGGTTCTCATGGTGAGCTGGGTACCGGGCTCACCGATAGATTGAGCCGCGATGATACCTACCGCCTCGCCTACCGCGACCAGTTTCCTGTTGGACAGGTCCATTCCGTAGCACTTGGCGCAAACGCCTCCCTTCGCCTCGCAAGTTAGGACGCTCCTCACCTTGACCTTGTCTATACCCGCCTTTTGGATTTGCTCCGCCTTCTCGTCGTCTATCATTTCGCCGGCTTTGACGATTACTTCGCCGGTAATCGGGTCTTTCACATCTTCGGCGGCTATCCTTCCGAAAACCCTGTCCTTAATGGGAACCTTTTCCTCTCCACCTTCGATGATAGGTTCTACCGTTACACCCTTTATGGTTCCGCAATCTTCCTCGACAATCCTCACCTCTTGGGCTACGTCAACCAACCTACGGGTGAGGTAACCGGCTTGCGCGGTCTTGAGGGCGGTATCCGCCAAACCTTTACGCGCACCGTAGGTGGATATGAAGTATTCGAGAACGCTGAGCCCCTCTTTGAAGGAGGAGATAATCGGGGTTTCGATAAACTCTCCGGAGTGCTTAGCCATAAGTCCACGGGTTCCCGCCAGCTGACGCACCTGGTCTTTGTTACCCCGCGCTCCGGATATAGCCATCATGTATATGGAGTTGAAGGTTCCGGGGAATTTCTTTCCGTTGTAGACTATCTCGGTTTGCTCGATTTCCTTAAACATCTCCTGGGTTATCTCTTCCGTAGCCCTAGACCAAACGTCGATAATCCTGTTGTAGCGCTCCTTGTTGGTAATAATTCCCTTCCTGTATTGCTCCCAAATCTTTTCCGTTTCTGCGACAGCCCTTTCGACAATCTCCTTCTTCTTCTTCGGAACACGGATGTCGTCCATTCCTATGGAAACCGCCGCCTTGGTGGAGAGCTCGAAACCGAGCTGTTTAATCCTGTCGAGGAAGTTGACCGTCTCCTCGTTTCCGACAACCTTGTAGACGTCGTATATGAGTTTGGCGACCTTTTTCTTGTTCAAAACCTCGTTGACAAATCCCCTTTGCTTTCTATACTCCTCGGGAAGAATTTCGTTGAGCAGTATCCTACCGACGGTGGTCTCTACTGTCTTTCCGTCAAAGCGAACCTTTATCTTCGCGTGGATGTCTACCTTTCCGAGCTGCCAAGCCTTTATAGCCTCTTCGGGAGATGCGAAGAGCTTACCCTCCCCGGGTCTGCCCTCTATCACCTGGGTGATGTAGTTGACGCCCAAAATCATATCCTGCGAGGGCATAGTCAGCGGTTTTCCGTGGGCGGGGGAAAGCACCTGCTGGGTCGAGAGCATTAAGATGTAGGACTCGAGTTGGGGTTCTATACCGAGGGGAACGTGAACCGCCATCTGGTCGCCGTCGAAGTCCGCGTTAAAGGGCGGGCAGACCAACGGGTGGAGTTTAATAGCCTTTCCTTCCACCAAAACCGGTTCGAAAGCCTGTATAGAGGGTCTATGTAGGGTAGGCGCACGGTTTAGCAGAACGGGGTGCTGTTTAACAACCTCTTCGAGGCACTCCCACACCTCGGGAGCTTGCTCTTTGACGAGACGTTTTGCCTGTTTTATGGAGGTCGCGTATCCCTTTTCCTCCAGACGCCTGTATAGGAAGGGCTTAAACAGCTCGAGAGCCATTATTTTGGGCAGACCGCACTGATGCATTTTGAGTTCGGGACCGACGACGATAACCGACCTTCCCGAGTAGTCGACCCTCTTACCGAGGAGGTTCTGCCTAAAGCGACCTTGCTTACCCTTGAGGTAGTCGGCGAGCGATTTGAGGGGTCTCCTTTTGGAGGTTACAACTTTACCCCTCTTTCCGTTGTCGATGAGGGCGTCAACCGCCTCTTGGAGCATACGCTTTTCGTTTCTGATGATTATTTCGGGTGCGTCGAGCTCTATAAGTCTCTTCAGCCTGTTGTTCCTGTTTATAACCCTTCTGTAGAGGTCGTTCAGGTCGGAGGTTGCAAACCTTCCACCCTCGAGGGGCACGAGCGGTCTTAGTTCGGGCGGAATAACGGGCAGAACCTCCAGTATCATCCATTCGGGGCGGTTTCCGGAGTTTATAAAACCTTCGACGAGTTGCAATTTCCTAACGTAGTCCTTTATCTTGCTCTCGGGGAACGCCTTAATAACCGCCTGACGGACTTCCTCTTTCAGCTTTTCGATAACGGGTATTTCGCTATTTTTGGAGCGGTAATACTCGTAAAGCTTCTCCAGAGCCTCCAAGCCGGTTAGGAAATCCTCCGATAAAGCCTCTTCGGCAATCTCTCCGGTTTTGGGGTTAATCCACTTCTTACCGATGATAATCTCGTCTATGGTTTTGGGGTCGGAGGGTTCTATGCCGTAGCGCTGGAAGTAGGCGGCGATGGTTCGAACCATTCGCTCGTAGTATTTGGGGAACTTCTCACGGGTTTCGGCGTTCAGGTCTTCCCAGCTGAGGGAGTAAGGTTCTATAAGCCCCTTTAGCTTTTCGGCAAAGGCTTCCAGGTCTATCTTGGATAGGACTTCCTTAACGATTTCCGCACCTATACCGGCTTCGTAACGCTCCTCGAGGGAAAAGGCGTATTCGTTCTGGTAGGTGTCCTCGTTAACTATGTGGAGCTTCACCCACTTGGTTTCTCCTAAATCGTTTAAGGGAATGGTTTTTTCATCTTTGGCGAATTCCTCGTTTTCCTCGTCGTCCTGGGGGTATTCGATAACGAGGTAGTTCTCGAAGTAGATAACCTTCTCCGCATCGCGGGTCGACAGGTTTAGGAGGGAGGCTATCTTCGAAGGAGAGGATTTCAAAAACCATATGTGGGATACGGGTGCGGCTAAGTCTATATGTCCGAAACGTTCCCTCCTCACGTAGCTTCTGGTAACCTCGACACCGCAACGGTCGCAAACGGTTCCCTCGTATTTTTTACCCTTATATTTACCGCAAAGACACTCGTAATCCTTTATAGGACCGAATATTTTTGCGCAAAATAGCCCGTCTTTTTCGGGCTTTAGAGTTCTATAGTTCAAGGTTTCGGGCTTTTTCACCTCCCCGTGAGACCAAGATAGGATTTCTTCGGGGGAGGCTATCATCAATTTAATCGCATCAAAGGGTAAAATCCCTTTTTTGCCCATATGTAAACCTCCAAAACTTTTAAATAAAGGGCGAAGGGGTTAAAAGAAAAAGGTCTCCATTAGAAAAGGCTTTTCTTCTCCTCTTCCTCTTCCCTGACCTTAACCTGGTCGCAACCTATCGATTTACCTTCGTCGAAGTTGATACACCTAACGTCGAGGGCAAGACCCTTAAGCTCCCTAACGAGAACTTTAAACGATTCGGGTAGACCGGGAGTGTAGACATATTTACCGTTTACTATAGCCTCGTAAACTTTCGTCCTTCCCTCTATATCGTCGGACTTAACGGTCAACATCTCCTGGAGGGTGTAAGCCGCACCGTGGGCTTCGAGAGCCCAAACCTCCATCTCACCGAGACGCTGACCACCGAATTGGGCTTTACCGCCCAGGGGCTGTTGGGTTACCAAAGAGTAGGGACCGGTTGCCCTGGCGTGTATCTTGTCGTCAACCATGTGGATTAGCTTGAGCATATGCATGTATCCGACGGTAACCTCCATATCGAAGGGTTCGCCGGTTCTTCCGTCGTAGAGGGTAACCTTTCCACTTTCGGGCAATCCCGCCATTTTGAGGAGGGTTTTAATCTCCTGCTCCTTGGCACCTTCGAAAACGGGAGTAGCCATAGGCACGCCTTTCTTGGCGTATTCCTTAACAACCTCTTTGAAGCTATCGTCGTCAAGGCTATTAAGCCATTCCTCTATCTCTTTGGCGAGTTTTCCGGTTCTATCTCCCACCGAATAGATTTCCACAATACGTTTAGTAATCTCCTCGCGGTTTAGACCCTTTTGGAGCATTTCGCCGAGCTGTTCGCCCAGCTTTTTGGCGGCAAAACCGAGGTGGGTTTCCAGAATTTGACCGATATTCATACGGGAGGGAACACCCAGCGGGTTGAGAACTATGTCGACCGGTGTTCCGTCTTCGAGGAAGGGCATATCTTCGACGGGTAGGACTACCGAGATAACACCCTTGTTTCCGTGCCTACCCGCCATTTTGTCACCGACTTTAATCTTCCTCTTTTGGGCTATATAAATCTTAACGAGGGTATTGACACCCGGTTTCAACCCACCCTTTTCGAGCTGTTTCCTCTTCTCCTCGTAAATTCTGTCGAGAACGCGGGTTTGCAGCTTAAAGCGTTCAGTTATCTCGGAAATCTTCTTAAGTATCTCCTCGTCCTTTATGAACTTCTTGGGGTTGAGGCTGATAATGGGGAGAACCCTATCGATGTTTTCCTCGGTAATCTTTTCACCCTTTTTGAGGATAACGGCGTTACCCACCTTTAGGTCTTCCTCTATCTCCAACCCCATTAGGAGTTCCTTAAGAACGATATTCCTTCCCTCTAGGAGGAGTTTCTTCCTCTCCTCGTATTCCCTTTCGAGTTTTTCCTTCTCCTCCCTTATAACGTCCTGTGCGAGTTTGTCCTTATTGGCTTTATCCTTCCTAACGAAGACCTTAACGTCTATAACGACACCTTCCAATCCGGGGGGACACCTTAGGGAGACGTCCTTTACGTCCTTACTCTTTTCGCCGAATACCGCCTGCAGGAGTTTTTCTTCGGGGGTTAGCTGTCCCTCCTCTTTGGGGGCAACCTTACCGACCAAAATATCGCCCGGTCTGACATAGGTTCCAACCCTCACTATACCGTATTCGTCCAGGTGGGCTATAGCCTTTTCGGAAACTCCGGGAATGTTTCGGGTTATCTCCTCATCGCCGAGCTTGGTTTCCCTGGCTTCGGCTTCGAGCTCCTCTATGTGTATGGAGGTGTAAACGTCCTCCTTGACGAGCCGCTCCGATATAACTATGGCGTCCTCGAAGTTGTAACCCCTCCAGGGCATAAAGGCTACGAGGACGTCTTTACCGAGGGCGAGTTCACCCCTCTCGGTGGAGTATCCGTCGGCTATAACCTCACCCTTTTCGACCTTCTGACCGGGTCTAACAATCGGCTTCTGGTTGAGACAGGTGTCCTGGTTGGTTCTCTGGAACTTTTTGAGCTCGTATATGTCGATACCCAAATCGTTGGGGTTATTGAAATCTATCTCATCCCTGTTGACGCGGATAATTATCCTATCGGACGTAGCCTCTTCGACCACCCCTCCCCTCTTGGCAACAACTACGGCGTGGGAATCCCTGGCGATAACCTTTTCCATACCGGTGCCCACTATGGGAGAGCTGGTCTTTATCAGGGGCACCGCCTGACGTTGCATGTTCGAACCCATCAACGCCCTGTTCGCGTCGTCGTGCTCGAGGAAGGGTATCAGCGACGACGAGGGCGAAACCACTTGTTTGGGGGATACGTCCATGTAATCGATTTGTTTCGGATTGTTAATGATGTGGATATCGCTCTTCCACCTTACGAGGATACGGTCGGAGATGATATTTCCCTCCTCGTCGGTGGGGGAATACTGGGCTATAAACTTATCCTCCTCCTCGTAGGCGGCGAGCCACTCAACCTCGTCGGTAACCTTTCCGTCCTTAACCTTTCTGTAGGGGGTTATTAGGAACCCATACTCGTTGAGCTGGGCGAAAACGGTCGGGGAGGTCACCAGACCTATGTTCTGACCCTCGGGCGTTTCTATGGGACAAATCCTTCCGTAGTGGGAGGGGTGAACGTCACGAATTTCGAACTTCGCACTCTCCCTTGTAAGACCGCCGGGTCCCAGGGCGGACATACGTCTCTTATGGGTTAGTCCGGTTAGCGGGTTGGTGTGGTCGAGGTATTGGGAGAGCTGTCCGGTTTTGAGAAAGTCCATTATGGTGGAGGTGATGTGCCTCGGGTTTATCAAATCCTGGGGTCTCAGGTCGGGGTTTCCGGTATTCACTATATTGGCTTTATCGCGGAAGCCCCTTTCCATACGGGCGACGCCCATACGGGCTTGAGCCTCGAGCAGTTCTCCGACGGGGCGCACCCTCCTGTTTCCGAGGTGGGCGACGCTGTCGGTCTTATCCCTTTCGAAGCGTAGGTCTATGAGCTTTTTGACAATAGCGACGAGGTCATACCACTGCAGGAAGCGGGCTTCGTCCTCGGTGTAGTCCTTGACCGGTATGGGATTGATTCCTGTCTCGAAAAGTTTCTCCGCCAACTCCTTGGTTACGCGGGTTCCCTCTCTGTAAACCTCTCCGTTTACCTCTATATCCTTGGCGAGGGCGAGGGGAGGTATCTTGTCGAGAATTTCCACATCCTCGGGGCGCAGCTCTTTGGGTAGCTTGTGGGCGCGCGCGTTGAGCTTAACCCTACCGACGTGGGATAGGTCGTACCTGTGGAGGTCTGCAAAGTAGGCGCGCCAATAGTTTCTAGCCCTTTCGGCGAGGTTTTCGAAGGTGAGGGTTATCGGCTCCAGGGGACGCAGCTTTTTGTATATCTCGATTTTTGCGTAATCGGCAAAGCTAAATCTTGCGGGAACCCTAACGGGAGAAGCGTTTTCGGGAGACTTTACGGTGGTTTCCTTTATAACGGTTTCGAGGGGTATCTTAGCCCAGGGGGATTTGGTCGCCTCGTTGTTGGACACCGCGGTGAGGAAAACTATTTCGTAACGGTCGTCCGATAGGAGTCTCTTGAGCTTTCCGATATTCTCTATATGGCGCTCCTCGATGAATTCCTCCTCGGTTTGGGTATCCTGAACGAAAGCCTTATACCTTATTAGGGCAAATAGATTGTAACCTTCGAGGTCTTCGAGGGTGAATTCCTCACCGGTTTCGGCATCGACAAATGCGCCGTCTTGGAAAAAGAGCTTTTTGGTTCCCGGATAGAACTGCTTCAGTATGTCGTAGGCGGTTTCCAAACCCCAAGCCCTGAAGACGAGGGAACCGCCCAATTTCTTCTTGTTAAGCCTGGCGTAAAATTCATCGGAGGTCGAAGTGAGTTCGAACTCAACCCTTATACCCTTGTCGGAAACGACCGAACCCCTGTATATCTTTCTGGCGATGGGACCCTCTTTAGCCCTATCCTCCTTAATTTCGTAGAAGAGACCGGGAGACCTGATAAGCTGGTTGATTATTATCCTCTCGGTTCCGTTGGTTATAAACGTTCCCTCTTCGGTCATTAAGGGAACTTCGCCAAAGTACACCTTGCGGGGGGGTCTAACCCACCACCTTACCCCGTCCTTGTCGACCTCTATGTGTCCCTTACCCTTGGGGGGTTCGAAATTCTCGTCCTCCACGCGGGTGGCAACCTGCAAGAGAACCCTTAAAGCTGCCGAATAGGTCAATCCTTTTTCCTTACACTCTTCGGGGGTATAGGGTTTTTTCCAAACGAGGTATATCCTCTTATTCTCCTTTTCCAAACAGCGGGGGCAAATCTCTCCGGGACCGCCCAACTCGGTTTCGCCCGGTTTATAACCGCAAACGGGACACTCCCAATCCCCTATCTCGTATCCCAGATATCTGAGTTCAACCCTCTCGTTGGGGTCTCTTAGGGGGAAGGTAACCCTAAAGAGGTTCTCCAAACCGGTCTGTTTCCTCTGCTTGGGATTTACATGGTCTTGGAGAAACCTCTTATAGGAATCTTTTGGTATCTTTAACAGATAAGGTATAGGAACCAGGGTCTCTTTGGAACCGAAAAACTTCCTGGGAAGGGCTTCGTTGGGTTTGAAAACCCTCTTTTGGTCGGTCATAGTGTTGTTACCCCTCATGGTTAGAAACGCAACCTATTAATTATAAATCGGATGGGTCGATTTTTCAATACTAGGGGTAAATTTTATATATTATACCCCCACATAGGTTTTTCAAGGTTTTTAAGCCCAAAGGGTGGGAAACACATAAAGTAGTCTTTTCCATGCTCCTATCGGTGTGCGAGATATACTCCACCATCCAGGGTGAGGGATTTCTAATAGGTTCGCCGATTACCCTCGTGAGGTTCCAGGGGTGCAACATCTACTGCTCTTGGTGCGATACGAAATACGCAATTCCCTTTAGAGAAGACCTACAGATACCCCTCGAGGAGGTTCTGAAAAAGCTCTCCTCCATAGGGAGGGAACACATCTTAATCACCGGTGGGGAACCCTTCGCCCACCCCGTGTTGGGGGATTTTGCCGAAATCCTCATAAAAGAGGGGTATTTCGTCCAAATAGAGACCAACGGAACCCTGTGGCAGAGCAAATTCGAGAGCCTACCGCGGGAGCGCTTTTACATAAGCCTATCCCCGAAGTATTCGGTGGACTACAAGATAGACCCAAAATTTAGCCGCTACGCGGACGAACTCAAGATGGTCGTGGATAAAAACCTAACCCCCGAGGTGTTGTTAAGGAAAGAATTCCTCCCCCTGGTGGAGCAAAAGAAACTGATACTCCAACCGGAGGGAAATAGGGAGGAAAACGTCCAAAGGGCGTTGGAGTTGATAGACGAACTCCTAAAAAGGGGATACTACGCGAGGCTTATCCCCCAGATGCATAAGCTAATAAATCTCCCTTAAATGGAAAGGGTTTTGGAGGAATTCGGCAAGTGGTTTTTAAACCTAGCCCTCGCTTTGGCGATAGGTCTAATTATTCAACCCCTGGCGAAGGAAAAGTTCGACTTTGGAGTTGCCCTAAAAACCTTCGCCGTTATAGGTATTCTCCTTGCATTCGGTGGAACCTTTCTTTATTTATCCACTAAAGTGGGAGGTAGCAAAGATGACATTTGAAGACGTGGTTCTCTTTATAGGTGTCTTTGCCACCCTTGTGGGATTTGTGGTTTTAGCCCTCGCCCTTTGGGAGATAAAGAGAAAGAGAACAAACCCTTAAGGGGTTTTTAAGGTTATCTCCGTTCCCACCCCCTCGTCGGTAAAGATTTCCAGCAGTATCGAGTGGGGGAGCCGTCCGTCGACTATGTGAACCTTTTTAACGCCTCCCTTTAGCGCCTCTACCGCGGAGCGGACTTTCGGTATCATGCCCCCGCCTATTGTGCCGTCCTTTATAAGTTCCTCAACCCGGTCGTCCTTTAACTTCTTTATGAGGTTGCCGTTTCTATCCTTTACCCCCTCGGTGTCGGTTAGGAATATAAGCTTTTCCGCCTTGAGAGCCTTGGCAACCTCGGCGGCGGCTATATCGGCGTTTATGTTGTAAGCCTCCCCCTCCTCTCCAACCCCTATGGGAGCTATTACCGGGATATAGTTTTGCGCTATCAAAACCTGCAAAAGACGGGTGTTTACCGACGTTATCTCCCCAACCAAACCTATATCCGCCGAAGGCGGCTCTATACCCAATTTTTCAACGAAATAGCTCCTATCGATTTTCCGCGCCCTTAGGAGTCTCCCGTCCCTACCGGAGAGCCCGACGGCGTAGACATCCTCACCGGAGTGTTTGTTAATAAGGGCGACGATATCTTTGTTTATATCGCCGCTAAGTACCATCTCGACAATGTGCATAACCTCTTCGGTGGTCTTCCTTATTCCCCCGACAAATTCGACCTCTATACCCAGCTGTTGGAGCATTCGGTTTATATGCTTCCCCCCTCCGTGGACTATAACGGGATTTATCCCCACAAGTTTGAGGAGAACGACATCCCTCGCAAAGGTCTCGCGCAGTTCCTCGTTCACCATTGCCGAACCGCCGTATTTAATGACAAAGGTGCGACCGCGGAATTTCCTTATATAGGGGAGCGCCTCCAAGAGGACTTCCGCCTTTTGGATAAGCTTTTCCACCATCGGGTTCTTATCTTCCACAAAGACCTTTAAAGGGTGAAAGAGTGGAAAACCTCATGGGGGACTCGGTTTAAACAACCTACCCTTTAAGTGATGGGGAGAAAACCGAACCGCCTTATAAGGGAGAAAAGCCTATATTTGAGACAGCACGCGTATAACCCGGTCGATTGGTACCCCTGGGGAGAGGAGGCTTTCGAAAAAGCCCGTAAAGAGGATAAACCCCTCTTTATCTCCATAGGGTATTCCTCCTGCCACTGGTGCCACGTTATGGAGAAAGAGAGCTTCGAAGACCCCGAAATTGCGGAAATCTTGAACAAATACTTCGTTCCCGTAAAGGTCGATAGGGAGGAGCACCCCGATGTGGACGCCTTTTATATGGATGCCTGCATAGCCCTAAACGGACACGGCGGCTGGCCTCTCACCGTTTTCGCCACCCCCGATAAAAAGCCCTTTTTTGTGGGAACCTACTTTCCCAAAGAGAGCCGTTGGGGTCGCCCGGGATTGAAAGAACTCCTGCTCTATATAGCCGAACTCTGGCAAAAGGACAGGGAAAAGCTCCTCTCCTCGGCGGAGAAAATCTTAAAAGCCCTCCGGGAGAGGAGGGATTACGCCCCACGCGGGGGAGCGAGCTTATCGGAAGATGTTTTGCACCTCGCTTTCGAACAGCTAAGGGCTATGTTTGACGAGGAGTTTGGAGGTTTCGGCGAAGCCCCCAAGTTTCCCACACCCCACAAGCTTATGTTTTTAACCCGCTACCACTACAGGTATAAAAACGGAGAAGCCCTAAAAATGGTCGATAAAACCCTCCTCCAAATGAGGTTGGGAGGTGTATACGACCACTTGGGGGGAGGATTTCACAGGTATTCCACCGACAGGTATTGGCTTCTGCCCCACTTTGAAAAGATGCTCTACGACCAGGGGATGCTCATTTTCGCCTACACCGAAGGGTATCAACTCCTAAAGAGAGACCTCTACGGGGAAACGGTGGAGGAGATTGTCCGCTATTTGGAGAGGGAAATGCTTTCCCCCGAAGGGGGATTTTACTCGTCCCAAGACGCCGACAGCGAGGGAGAGGAGGGCAAATACTACACCTGGAGCTTGGAGGAACTCAAAGGTGTCTTGACCGAAGAGGAGTTCCAAATAGCAGTTAAAGTTTTCAATATCCACCCCGAGGGGAACTATTACGAAGAAGCCACCGGTAGGAGGACGGGAAGGAATATCCTCTATATGAAAAAACCGACCGAAGACCTTTCGGAGAAACTAAACATTCCCAAAGACCGCCTGGAGGAACTCCTAAAGGGGATTAAGGAAAAACTCCTTAGGGAGAGGGAAAAGAGGGTTAAACCGGCTACCGATACCAAAATACTGACCGACTGGAACGGTCTCGTTGTAGCCGCACTCTCCTATGCGGGGCGACCCTCGGTAAAGATAGATGGATAGAAACCGCCCGGAGGGCGGCGGATTTTATTTTGGAAAATCTATCCACCCCCGAGGGGAAACTCTTCCACCGGTACGCCGACGGAGAGGTTAAATACGACGGGACTCTCGACGATTACGCCTACACCATTTGGGGACTTCTCGAACTCTACAAAGCCACCCTTGAGGGGAAATACCTAAAAAAGGCACTCCTCTTTGCGGAGTATCTAATAAAACACTTTTGGGACGAAAAAAACGGGGGATTTTTCCTTACGGCGGATTACAAAAAAGATATTCCCCTCCGAAAGAAGGAGTTTTACGACGGCGCTATCCCTTCGGGGAACTCGGTTGCGGTTTATACCCTCATAAGGCTCGGTAGAATTTTGGGAAGGGACGACCTCGAAAACTACGGCAGACGCACCCTCGAGGCGATGGCGCCCCACATAGCCCGCGCACCGGTAGGCTACACCTTCGCCCTTATAGCACTCGACCTCGCCGTAAACGGGTCTAAAGAACTTTTCATAGTCCCCGCAAAGGACGACGATAGCTATAGAGACCTACTAAAGGAGATAAATCCCAAATTCCTCCCCGACCTGGATTGGTTGAAAATAGATGAAACCGTAAAAGGTTTGTCGGAATTCCTCAAAAACCTCCAACCGAAGGGTGAAAAAACGACCTATTACCTATGTAGGAACTACGCCTGCGGGCAACCTACCGACGATTGGAAAGGAATTCTGAAGGAACTTCTTTAGGTTTTTTCCTTTCCCACAACCCCTTGGAGGTTAGAGCAAACGGACTCCACCCCTTTTGGCGGTCTTTGCAATTTCATCGTCCGCGCCGGGTTTCCTAATAATGAGGTCTATCCTCTGTTCGCCGATTCTATCCTCGAGTCTTACCAAAAAGGTGAGTTTTTTATCGAGCATATCCCCTTTGAAAGGAACTTCGATATAGAGGTCTATATCCCCACCCCGTTTGGTTAAATCGGTTCTCGAGCCGAAAAGCCACACCTTTACCCCTTCCCCAAAAATCTCTTTCGCTACCTCCCTTATAGCCCTTATCTCCTCTTCCGTTAGGCGAACCTTTACCTTCATTTGAGGATTTTTTCTATTTTCTGAACGATACCTTCGAGGGTTTCTACCTCTTCCAATGCCCTTTTAACGGCTTCCAATTTAAGTTCCGTCTCCCAAGGGTAGAGGTGGACGAATTCGTTCCTTAACTTGCGTAGCTTTTTCCAATACTCCGCGGACGGTATTACCCCATACTTTTCCAACGTGTTTAGGATATCGATAAAGGTTACCTCCGTTCGGTCTCTCCCGGTGAGTATCTCAAATAGGAGGGGAAAGAGTTTCTCACCCAACGCACTTTGGAGTTTTATAAATCTAAAGATAAACGCGTCGAGTAGTATTAAAAAATCCCTATCCTCCAACAGGTCGGGAGAGAGTCCCTTCTCCTCTATACGTTCCCGTTCATACTCCACCAAAGCGAGGTGGGTTTTTACTTCTCTCAGTATCCACTTGGGGTCTTTCATAACGCAACCCCCGAGGGGTAAGGGTTAAATTAAATAACCCTTTATGGGTTTTTGGGAGATTCTCTTTTTACTCCTCGTATTGGCGACCATAGGTTTGGGAGCTTACGCCTTTTACAGGTGGAGGAAATTTAAAAAGCTCCTCTCCTACACCAAGGAGATGGTCGGCAAACGTGTTGAGGATTTGGTAAATATCCCCTCCCTCAAAGGGGTTCAGGTTCCCATTAATATCCCCAAAAAGGGGGATGTGGTTATCTACTTTTACGGGGCTAAGTGTAAGTTCTGCCCCAAACAGGAGGAGGAACTTAAAAAACTTCCCAAGAATGTGAAACTGTTCAAGTTCGACGTGAGAACCCGCAAGGGGAAAATTACAGCCGCCATATTCAGGGTTGCCGTCTTACCCTCGGTTATCGTTTTGAGGGACAGGGTTATCAAGGGATACTTTACCGGTTTCGTTACGGCGGAAAAGGTAATAGAAGCGTTAAAGGGGAAGAATTAAGCCTCCGCGGTTTCCTCCGCGGTTTCAAAAGTTTTCGCCCTTTCGAGTATCTTTACCACAACCCACCTTTTGGTTTTGGAAAGGGGTCTGGTCTCCCTGATTACCACCTTGTCGCCGACCTTGCACTCGTTGTTGGGGTCGTGGGCGTGGTATTTCTTACTCTTTACAACGGTCTTTCCGTAGAGGGGGTGGGGGAACTTCCTATCGACCTTAACGACAACGGTTTTATCCATTTTATCGCTAACAACTATGCCGACAAGCTCCCTTCTCCTCTCGTGCCACTGCCTTTCCCTTCTTTCAGCCATTATTCTCCTCCAAATATTTTGGGTAGAAAACCGAAGAGGAATATTTTAAAGCAAAACCCCGTTAAGGTTTAACCTCTATCTCCAAACCTTCGGGGGTGAGCCGGTAGATTATAAGTTTTCCACCCTTCGGGGGTTCTCCACTTTCCTCCCTCACGAGGACGGGAATTTCACCTTCCCCACAGAGGAGGTATGCGTCAACCTCTCCCCCGGAGGGTATCCTGTAACCCTCGCAACCCAACTGTTGGGAAACCACTTCCAAAATAGCCCTTTTGAGGTCACCCTCTAACCTCACCTCCGTGGGGATACCGAGGCGGTTTAAGATTTCCGCACCTTTAGAGGGTTCTATATCGCTTCCCGTATACCTCCTATATTTGTTATAGGAGAGGTTTACCACCCTAGGTGTGTAGGGTTTGGGATAGATGTCCCTTACTTGGGTAAGCTCTCCACCCGACAACCTTTGGATGAGTCTTATAGCCATTTCCTGCGCGTGGGGGATGTTTTCTATATCGACGTTCCTCTCGAAGCGGTAGGAGCTTTCGGTTCTTATGTCGAGACGCTTTGCCGTTTTCCTAACCCTAAAGGGGTCGAAATGGGCGGTCTCCAGGAGTATATTTTTCGTCCCTTCGGAAACGGCGCTCTCGCTTCCTCCGATTATTCCGGCAAGCGCCAAGACCTTCCTGTCATCGGCTATAACGAGGTCTCCCCTCTCGAGGGTGTATTCCTTACCGTTTAAAGCCAAAAACTTCTCCCCGCCTTCGGCGGGCTTTACCCTTACCCTTCCCTCAATCTTGTCGAGGTCAAACGCGTGCATCGGGTTGCCTTCGGTAAAGAGGAGGTAGTTCGTTATATCGACCACGTTGTTTATAACCGCCTCGCCGAACTTCCAGAGGGCGACCTGAAGCCAGAGGGGGCTTTCCCCAACCTTCACATTCCTTATAACGGCACCCCTGTATCGGTTGCACCCCTCATCGAGGACTTCTATTTCAATTTCCTCCCCGAAGGGTTGGGTTATATCGATTTTCTCCCCCTTTAGGGGTCTTCCGTAGAGGGCGGAAACCTCCCGCGCCAGTCCTTTGACGCTTAAAAGGTCTCCCCTGTTGGGGGTTATATCGAGTTCGATAATAGGCTCTCCCAAATCCAAAAGGGTTTTAACGTCGGTTCCCGGTTCCACTTGGGGGTCGTGGAATTTAAAGACCCCCTCCGAGGGAACGCCGACGAGTTCCTCCAATCCCAAAAACATACCTTGGGAGGTGATACCCTTGAAATCCCTCTCCGCTATGTGGAAATCGCCTATCCTTCCACCCGGGAGGACGAGGAAAACCTTATCCCCCTCGCGGACGGTTTTGTCGTTGGTGCATACCACCACCCTTTGGTCTCCGATATCGACTTCGCACACCAAAAGTTTTTTTAGGGAGGGATGTTGCTCCGTTTTTAGGATTTTTCCCACAACGACCTTTTCCACATCGGGGTTTCCGAAGTAATCGAGCGTAGCCTCCACCGAGTGGGTGTTCAATTTTTCCACCAACTCCCGCGGGTCTATATCGGAAACGTCCACATAGCGGTCTAAAATGGAATAGGGAACGCGCATAGGTTTTAGTATTTTCCCCTTTAAAATTACCGCCTATGGCTGTAATAGAAGACCTCGAAACGATAAGGGAGATTTTAAAGAATTCGAAGACAATAGCGGTGGTCGGTATCTCCCCCAAAAAGGAAAGGGCTTCCTACTACGTATCGGAGTGGGCTATAGAGAGGGGACTCCACAAAATATATTTCGTCAACCCCGTTTACGCCGGACAAGAGATTTTGGGAATAGAGGTTTTGCCGTCCCTTTCCGATATACCCGAGCCGGTCGATATCGTCGATGTATTCCGCCGTCCCGAAGCTCTTGAGGAGATAGTTCAGGAAGCCCTGAAGATAGGTGCCAAATACATCTGGCTCCAACCGGGAACCGAAAGCGAAGAGGTGATAGAGAAATACAAAGACAAAATAGACTTTATAAAAACCGCCTGTCTCGGCGTGGTCGTTAAAACGATTTAAGAGGCTCTGCAGCCGGTTCTAATAACCCCGTAGTTTCCCGCTTTCTTTTTGTATAGAATTCTTAGCTCCCCGCTCGCGAGGTCTACAAAGGGTAGGAAATGGAGACCCTTTTCCTCCAGCTCCAAAATGGCATCTTCGACATCCATAGGTTTGTCTATTACCAACTCCTCAATTTCCACCTTCGGTCTCTTGACCCTTTCGGGAGGTAGGTCGGGCACCGACTTTAGGAGCATTTTCTCTCTTTTTGCCTCCCTCCGCTCGGCTTTTACCTTTTCTTTATCCTTTACGAGGACTTTTTCCAATTCGTCAATAACCTTGTCTATTGCCGTGTAGAGGTCGGGGTCGGCATCCCAAACGTGGAGTTTCTCACCCCTTTGACCCACAAAGAGGTCAACCTCTATGCGGTATTCCGCCCTTTCCCTCTTTAGGGCGATGTGAACCTCTATTTCGTCCGGTTTTAGACCCTTAAAGAGACGCTCCAAACGGTGGAATTTTTTTTGGATGTAACCTCTAATGGCGTCGGTAATTTCGACATCCTGACCGACAAAGTTGAACTTCATAGAGCCGCACCCCCTTAGGGTTGATAACCCTAATAAGGAAATTAGGCGGTAAAAGGGGGGAAGGCAAAGCTATTTTGGGAAGGAACAAAAGCCCGCCTTCGGCGGGAAGAATTTATTAATCCCACTCCGCCATTATTTCGGGGTTGGAAAGGTATTCCCTAATGGTTTTTCCTATGAGGGCGGGGTTTTCTATAACGACGACACCCGCTTCGCGGAGCGCTTCCATTTTGGACTTGGCGTCACCCTTACCACCGGTGATTATCGCGCCGGCGTGTCCCATACGTTTGCCGGGGGGAGCGGTTATACCGGCGATATAGGCGAAAACCGGTTTGCTCACGTGCTCCTTGATGTATTCGGCGGCTTCCTCCTCCATAGTTCCGCCAATCTCACCGATTAGGAGAATTGCGTCGGTTTCGGGGTCTTCTTGGAACATCTTGACTACATCCTTGTGGGTTAGCCCGGGAATGGGGTCTCCACCTATACCGACGGCGGTCGATTGCCCGAGTCCTTCGCGGGTTATTTGATAAGCCGCCTCGTAGGTGAGGGTTCCCGAACGGGAGACTATACCGATATTACCCGGCTTGAAGATGTGACCGGGCATTATACCCACCTTAGCCTGTCCGGGGGTTATTACACCGGGGCAGTTGGGACCGACGAGGATAACGTCGGGATGCTCCTTCTTGAGGTAATCCTTCACATACATCATATCCCTTACGGGGATACCCTCGGTTATACAGACTATGGTCTTTATACCGGCATCGGCGGCTTCGACTATCGCGTCGGCGGCGAAGGGGGGCGGAACGAATATCAAAGAGGTGTTTGCACCGGCTTCCTTAACCGCTTCCTCGACGGTGTTGAATACGGGAACTTGGTATTTGCCCTCGTCGTCGGTCCAGGTTTGACCGCCCTTACCGGGGGTAACGCCCGCTACTATTTTGGTGCCGTATTCGAGACACTGCTTTGCGTGGAAGGAACCCTCTTTACCGGTGATACCCTGAACCACCACCTTGGTGTTTTTGTCAACTATTATTGCCATTTTTACACCTCCAAAATTTTGTCAAAATTGAGGGTAAATTCGCACCCTTCGAGGTCGAAAGAAAAATTCCCACCCGAAAGGTCTACCAACTTTTTGTAAACCCCTTCGGGGGAGAGTTTGAAAATCTTCACCTTCCTGAGGTGGGGGTAAACGAGAACGTAAAGGGGAACGCCCTCCCTCTCATAAATCCCCTTTTTGGTTATCTCGTCCATCTTTGCCGTCGAGGGGGAAACTATTTCAAAGACCACCTTGGGGGTTACGGTTACCTTTTCCCCTTTGTTGTCGCAAACCACCGCAACATCGGGGCGTAAAACCGTATATTCGTCCACTATGTAGTCGGTATCGGGAAGCACCTCGCAGTTTCGACAGTTTTCCAGAGCCTCGTCTATATACCTCACCAACTTAGCCAAAACTCTCCGATGTTTCACCGAAGGGGAGGCTAGCGCGAAGGGTATCCCCTCGACCAATTCCCAATCCCCTTTCCAATTTCTGTAATCCTCGTAGGTGTATCGGGGAAGGAGTTCCTTGGGAAGGCTCATCCGTTTTCCCCCACCAGCACAAGCGGCTTTTTCTCACCTATAGCCCTCTCCGTCCAGCGGAGTAGTCTATCCAAAATCTCAAACTCTATGTGCCACGGAATGTCCTCGTTAAACTCCCCTTCGGGGCGCTTTCCCAATTTCTCCCTTATCTCCTCGAGCTCTTCCTTTAGCTTGTAAAGACTTCCCACGGAACAGATTTCAATACCCTTTCCCTCGTGCTCGAAGTGGAGGGGTTCGTCCAAACCTTTGACCGGCAGATAGACCCCTACCGTTTCGGAGAAGAAGATAAGGGAGGCGAAGGAGTAGCCCTTTTCGTAGGTGTCTATGTAGGTTATAAGCTCGTCGTCCTCTATCTGTGCCGAGGTATCCTCGGCTAGGGAGCGCTCGGGCGGAGTTCCCCTAAGGTGGAGGTGCGCCGCAACCCTCTTCAAAGCGTAGAGATATTCGTCGGGGAATTCGTCCAGCAGTTCCTTATCCCCGTAATCGAAGACTATTTCGGGCTTCTCGCCCGTCTCCTTCTCTATCGCAAGCTCTATGTCGGGGAGCAGGTATTCGCAAAGCTCGAGAAATGCCCCCCAACCGAGGTATACCTTCATCGGTTACTCCCTCAGTTGCAGGATTGCTCCGCCTCTTTGGCGAGCTCCACAGCCTTTTGTGCGCCTTCCCACATATCCTTGACGGGGATGATATTTAGACCGCTCTCGAGCAGCAGTTTCCTACCCTCTTCGGCGTTGGTTCCCTCGAGCCTTGCCACTATGGGAACCCTTATCTCCACCATTTTGGAAGCCTCGATGATACCTTTGGCGAGCCTGTCGACCCTCAAAATTCCGCCGAAGATGTTTATAAAGACCACCTTAACGTCGGGGTCGCCCATAAGTATCCTGAAGGCGTTTGCGATTTGCTCCACATTGGCACCGCCACCTACATCGAGGAAGTTTGCGGGTTCTCCGCCGGCGAGTTTCACTATATCCATGGTGGTCATAGCCAGACCGGCGCCGTTAACCATACAGCCGATGTTTCCGTTCAGTTTGACATAGTTGAGGTTGTACTTCTTAGCTTCCCTCTCTTGGGGGGGGAGTTGCTCCTCGTCCTCCAGCTCCGCCAGGTCGGGGTGTCTGAAGAGCGCGTTGTCGTCTATATCCATTTTTGCGTCGAGGGCTACGACCTTACCCTCTTTGGTCACCACCAAGGGGTTTATTTCCACTAAGGAGGCGTCGAGGTCTTTGTAAATCTCCCACATTTTGAGGAAAATCTTTGCGGCTTCCTTTACGGGGAGACCGAGTTTAAAAGCCATTTTGCGGGCTTGGAAGGGCATAAGTCCCAATTCGGGGTCTATCGTTTCGATAATTATCGCGTCGGGGTTTTCCTTAACTATCTCCTCTATCTCCATACCGCCGGCGGCGGAAGCCATCAAAACCGGTTTAGATTTGCTCCTGTCGAGGGTTATGGCGGCGTAATACTCCTTATCGATATTGGTAGCTTTCTCTATGAGAACGCGGGTAACCGGCTTTCCGTCGGGGCATTGGAAGGTTTTCAAGGTCTTTCCGAGCAGGGAGCTAACCGCCTCCTCCAGCTCGTCCATGTTTTTGACGATTTTCACACCGCCCGCCTTACCCCTTCCGCCGCAGTGAACCTGAGCCTTTACGACGAGGGGAAATTCGCCGAGCTCCTCCGCAATCTCCTTAGCCTGTTCGAGGGTGAAGGCGGCTTTTCCTTCGGGAACGGGTATGCCGTATTTAGCAAATATCTCCTTAGCCTGGTGCTCGTGAAGCTTCATACGCCTACCTCCGTAGAACTTTTTTAAGAAAATGTTAACATCTCCTTTGACATCAACCGTTGGAAGGAAAAAAACGAAAGAATTGTTAAAACCGCTTGAGATAAAACTCCCTAAGGAGTTTATTTATCAATTCCAACCCCTTCAGGTGTTCCTCCCTAAATCTGTAATCCAAATTTTGGAGATATTCTTTCAAATCCTTCGGGAGGTCTAAATTGTTCAAATCCCTAAAGAAGGAATCGCGCGAGTTCATCAACTCCACCGAGAGTTTCGCAAATAGGTCGGGGTTTTCAACAGCCCAACGGCGCGGCACCACAAAGAGGGCGAAAATCGCCGGTAAACCGGTATACTCAAACCACAGCTCCCCTATGTCGTATCTGTAAGAAAATTCCCGCGGAGCGGGGTTTTTCAACGCCTTATCCCCTATCACCAAAAGGGCGTCGCCCCCTTCGGGGGTAAATTCCACCTTTTTACCCATAAATTTCCTAAAGAGCGCGTAGGTTAGAAAGTTGGTTGTGAGGCTCTCCCCGCTGGGGATTATTCTCTCTATACCCTTCAAAGGTTTCTTGGAGAGGAGTATTACCGAATTCGCCCTCCCAAAGGAGGAAATGGAGATATCGGGAACGAGGAGAAAGCGGCTTTGATTTTGGAGGTAGTAAACGCTCGAGAGGATACCCCCGTCGGCTATGCCGGTGTCGAGCATGCGCGCCAACTCGGAGGGCGTTCCCTCAACAACCTCCACAAAGGGAAGGGAAAATTTGTAAAACAGCGGAAGGGTGTTTCTGTAGGAAACCCTCCCGAGGCGGAGCTTCTTATCAACTTTCCCCACGAGGGGTTTTTATTATCGCCCCTCCGCGGGGAGAAATTTAGGAGGGGAAACATTAAGAGGATTCACCCGCCCTCTCCTCCTCCGCGAGGACGAAATCCACCTCCATCCTCTCCTCGTCAGCCCTTACGAGTTTAACCTTTACGGGGTCGCCGAGGCGGTAGCGCTTTCCGGTCTTTACGCCGACCAGCTGGTGGTTGGGTTCGTCGAAGATGTATTCGTCGTCCCTTAGCGTCTCTATGGGAACCAACCCGTCGATTATGAAGTCCTTAAGCTCGACGAAGAACCCGTAAGGGTGGACGCCGGTAATAATCCCCTCGAAGGTATCCCCGATGTAGGATTTGAGCATTCTAATTTTGAGCCTTTCGACCGCCTCCTCCTCAACCTCGTCGGCTAGGCGTTCCTGAGAGGAGCAATACTCTCCCGCATAGGTCAGATACTCCTCCCAATACTTATAGTCGGGAATTTCACCCTTAAGCGCCATCTTGGTCAGGCGGTGGACGATGAGGTCGGGATAGCGCCTAATGGGTGATGTGAAGTGGAGGTAGTGGTCGGAAGCCAAACCGAAGTGTCCTATATTGACCGGGCTGTAAAAAGCCCTCTTCATACTCCGAAGGGTCAGGTAGCGCACCAGCATCTCCTCCGGTTTGCCCTCGAAGTATTCAAGTATCTGCTGGAAGAATTTGGGGTGGTAGGGGGGCTTTACCTTTTTAACCTGATAACCCAAGCCCTGGAGGAGTTCCAAGAGCTGCTGCACCTTTTTGGGGTCGGGTTCCTCGTGAACCCTGTAAAGGCAGGGATAACCGATATTCTGCATATGCATGGCGACCGTCTCGTTCGCCGCTATCATAAACTCCTCGATGAGCTTGTGGGCGAAGTGCCTTTCGTAGGGGACTACCGCCGTAGGCTCTCCATATTCATCGACGATAACCTCCACCTCCGGCAGGTCGAAATCTATAGAACCCCTATCCCAACGTTTCTTGTTGAGAATGCGGGCGAGTTCCGCCATGGCGCGGAGCGGTTCGACGACGTGGGGGTATTTTTTCTCCAAACCGGGGTCGCCGATTATAAGCCTAAGCGCCTGGTCGTAGGTGAGGCGCGCCTTACTCCTTATCACACTCTCGTATATGTCGTAGTCCAAAAGGTTGCCCTCGCGGTCGAAGTGCATCTCCACCGTAAAGGCGAGCTTGTCCTCGTCGGGACGGAGAGAGCAAACCCTCGCCGACAGCTTTTCGGGGAGCATGTGGAGAGCCCTATCGGGTAGGTAGAAGGTGAAACTCCGCCTGAACGCTTCCTCGTCGAGCTTGGTACCCGGTTTGACGTAGTGGGAAACGTCGGCTATGTGAACCCAGAGGCGATAGCCTTTGTCGGTTCGCTCTATGGCGACCGCATCGTCGAAATCTCTCGCCCTTTCGGGGTCTATGGTGAAACATATTTGCTCCCTTAAATCCCTCCTCCTCTCTATCTCCTCTTTTGGAATTTCGTCGGGTATCTGTTCGACCTCTTTTTTAACCTCTTCGGGGTAATCGGTGGGGAGCTTGTATTTCCTTATGACTATATCCACAATTAGGGAGCGCTCGTCGGGGTGTCCCAGCACCTCCTTAACCTTTACCCTCCCCGGGGAGGATTTGGTCGGATAGCGGGTTATCTCGCAGTCAACCACCGTTCCCGGTCTAAGCTCCTTGCAGACCTTTTGGGGGAGCAAAAAGCGCAGGTGCTGATTGCTATCTATCGGTATCAGGGTGCAACCCTTTTTGGTAATTTCTACCCGCCCCAAGACATATTTGGTTGCCCTCTTTAGGACGCGGATTATCTTAGCCTCCGGTCTGCCCTTATAGACTTTCGGCTCCGCCAAGACCTTATCCCCGTGGAGGAGATACTGCATTTCGATGGGGGGGATATAGAGGTCTTTTTCGAGCTCCTCCGACTGCAGAAAACCGAAACCGGCGGGATAGGCTATTACGGTTCCGACAATACGCTTCTTCTCCTCCTTTTTCTTCTCCTCTTTGGAGGGACATATGTAGCGCCCCTTCCTAACGGCAACCTTGCCGGCTTTCAGAAGTTTTTTGAGCTCCTTCTTTAGGGCTTTTTTCTCCTTTTTCGTCAAACCGAAATGTTTTGCTATCTCCGTAAATGAGGGCGGTTTTTTCGCGTTACATATATACTTCAGGAGTTCCTTCTCCGAAGGGACTCTTTTTCCATCTTCCATAGTGTTTATTGAAATTAATCCCAAACCGTTGGCATCACAAAAAAATCTTTACCTTTTATGGTTTTTAGCACCCACCTACCCTTTGCGGGAAACGCTAAGATTTAAACCCATAATGAGGAAGCTATCCAAAAAGGTGATAAAGGAGGCGGCTATCGAACTCATCAAGGAAAAAGGTCTTAAGGAATTCACCGCCCGAAACTTGGGCAATAAATTGGGGGTGACCGACGCCGCGATTTTCAAATACTTTCCCACTTTGAGGAACCTCTTCGAGGAACTTCTGCTCGACTTTATCGCCGAGTGCAAACAATCCTTTAGCTCCATAGTCCACAGCGACCTTTCGGCGGAGGAAAAGCTCAAAAAACTTTTGGAGGCTTACGAAACCAAATTCCTCGAAACCAACGGCGCGATGCCCCTACTCTGCTTCGAAATACCCCGGATGAACGATGTCGGATTGAGGGAACTCATTAAGGAGTATTGGGATTTCTACCTCGAAAAGGTAGGGGAAATTATCGACCAGGGCAAGAGGGAGGGAAGCTTTAGGGAGGACGTAGACCCCAAAACGGTGGGGCTGATGATAACCGGTTATTACATCTCAAAGGCGCTCCGAAACCTCGTAACCGGCGAGCCGATAGAGGAGGGCTTCTCCCGAAAAATCGGCGACATAATCCTAAAAGGGATAAAGAAATAGTCACCTCCTCCACTCGAGGCGGTATTTACCCCTTGGATAAAACCTGTATAGGTTCCCCTCCTTTACCACTATCCCCCTGTCGGTTTCGACGAACAGAACCTCCTCGTCGAGGAGCTCGTAACACAAGTCCCTTTCGAGGGTCTCCCCCTCACCCTCCCCCACAAAGCGGGGAACGCAAATTTTGACCTTCCCTTCGGGGGTGTAGAGCCAACTGCCACCTTTACACGCCGAGAGGACTTTCCCATACCTCTCACCCAAAAGGGTCTGAAGGTAGTCGAGAACACCCATAGGGGGAAAATTTTTTCCATACCCTATAGAGGTTTATGGAGTTCACCAAGTGCCAGGGTGCGGGAAACGACTTTATTCTGATAGACAACCGCGACGGGAAGGTCGACAAAAAGCTCCAAGAGCTGGGCGTCGATATTGAGACCTTTGTAAGGAAGCTGTGCGCATTCCACACCGGTGTGGGTGCCGACGGACTTATCCTCATAGAGGAACCGGAAAATCGGGAAAACGACTTTAAGTGGAGGTTTTACAACAGCGACGGGTCGGTCGCCGAGATGTGCGGAAACGGCTCGAGGTGCGCCGTGCGCTTTGCCTACGAGAAGGGTATCGCAAAAAAGGAGCACGTCAAATTCGAAACCCTCGCGGGGGTGATAGAGGCTTGGATTAAAGAGAACGGCAGGGTGGTAAAAGTTCAACTAACAAAACCCTTCGGGCTGAAAACCGACTTTAAAATCCCCCTATCGGATATCGAGGTGGAGGGTAACTTCCTCAATACGGGTGTCCCCCACGTGGTGGTCCACCGCGAGGATTTGGAAGATTTCGACGTGGTCAAATACGGAAGGGAGATTAGATACCACGAGATGTTCGCCCCCGCGGGGACAAATGTAAACTTTATAAAACCCCTTTCGAAGGACACCATAAGGATAAGAACCTACGAGAGAGGAGTCGAAAATGAAACCCTCGCCTGCGGAACCGGTTCGACCGCCGCCGCCATAATCGCCTACCTAAAGGGTTTGGTTAAGAGAAAACCGGTCAAGGTGATAACAAAAGGTGGGGAGGTTTTGGTTATAGACTTCGACGACAACCTCGAGAGGGTCTACCTGGAGGGTAAGGTTTACAAAGTCTTCGATGGAAATTTGGCGTTTGAGATTTTCGAATGAAAAAAGAGCCCGCCGCGAAGCGGCGGGGATAGGAATTACCTCAAATCCCCGTATTCCACTTTCTTTTCCTGAACGTCTATGACCGCGAAGTAACCCTCGCACATGGGACCCGGGTTTACAACAAGGGTATCGCCTATCTTTTCGTAACCCCTTCCCGCCAAGCCCACAATCGCTATTTCAGGGTTGAAGGTCTTAATCAGGGTGTTGGATATGGCGCTTCCGTGGTGCTTGCCGTCGGGGCAAACGTCCACCTTCTGACCTATCGGCGGGTGGTGTAAAACCATCAGCTTACGTTTGGGTTTCATTTCGTACATAAACTTGAGGACGTATTCCGCATACCACCTCGGGTATTTGACGATAAAGTCCTCCTCGAAAATGGTTTCGTTTAGCTTTCCACCCAATCCGAAGACCACAAACTCACTACCCCAATTGGCAAAGGTCTCGTGAACACCCCTTAGGTTGGGATAGACATCCTCCATTTGAGCCAAAGCCCTCAGATAAACCTTCAAAGGTGCGTCGTTTTTTCCGGGAACTATGTAGGTTTTTATTCCAGTTTCACCCAAAGTTTTGAAAAATTCGTTCAAAACCTTTATTTGGTGCTCTTCAACCTCGTGGAGTATCTCCCTTCTGGGCGGTCTTCCCATTAGGGTAGCCGATTTGTATTCCTCTTCGAGTTTTGTCCCTTTCAGAACGGAACCGGCAAATACTATTGCATCGGGTTGAATTTCCTTAACGATGCTCTTAAAGTTGGGTAAAAATTCGAAAGCTTCCCTAAAATCCCTTATTGCGAGGATTTTTCTCTTCATCACTCTCCCCTCCTAAGGTTGAAAATTAGGCTTAAACCGTTAATTGTCAAATACTTTTTCGAAACTTTTATGGTGAGGGAAATATTTCTAAACCCGAAAAGTTTAAGAAGAAAAAAGAATCCAAAGGATTTATTAAGGTTTTACTTCTCTATGGTGTATTCCCACTCGACTTTTGCGACAGCCTTGAGCATGGCGGAAACGGAGCAATACTTTTCCATCGAAAGTCTTATAGCCTGCTCGACCGCCTTCTGGGGTATATCCCCCTTGAAGTAATAGCGAACCTTTATGTGGGTGTATATTTTGGGGTGGGTTTCCCTCCTCTTACCCTCAACCTCCACGCGGAAATCCTCAAATTTAACCCTCTTTTTGGTCAGTATGGTAACCACGTCCATAGCGGTGCAGCCGCCCAGAGCCATGAGGAGTAACTCCATCGGCGAGGGGGCGGAACCATCCCCAAAGGGGGGTTTGCCGTCCATTACGATTTTCTTCCCATCGGAGTTTACACCTTCAAACCTCAACCTCTCGAGGTGTCGGATTTCGACCTTTACGGGAGGAGTTTCCTGCGAAAGGACTTTCATAGTTTGGAGAATTGTCCCCAAGGGGGGAATTTTTTCAAGCCGCCCCCAAAGGGGAGAAGGAAAAATTCAATCGAAGTCCCTACCGAAGCGTCTGTAAAGGTAATAAATCCTCTGAAGGAGCGAAAGGGTGGAGAGGATGGTAATCAGGTATACCCCCGCGGTTAGAGCCCCGTCGAAGAAACGCTCCAAAACGGCAAAAATTATTAAAGTCAGGTGGGTTTCCGGTCTTCCGAAAAATCCCACCCCCTCCAGCGGGTCCCAAATTTTTCCCTTAGCCCTTTGAGAGAAACCTATCTCGGCGTAAACGACGGGCTTTATAAAGGTGTGGAGCATATTGACCGTTATCAAAACTATAGCGACCCATGGGTTGGCGTAGGCTACGGCAACCGCTCCCAAGACAAGCCCGTCAACAAATTTATCCGCAAGCCAGTCGAGAACCGCGCCAAACTTGGTAGCCCTGTCGTTGTGTCGGGCGACTATTCCGTCGGCTAAGTCCAAAAGACCGGAAATTACTAGCAAAATCGCCCCGCTTAAGACATGGTGGGTGTAAAAGGCGTAGGCGGAAAGCACCCCGGCAATTATGGAAAAAAAGGTGATAACATTCGGGGGGATATGTAAGTATGCCAAGGAGAGCCCAACCGGTTCATAAATCTTTTTAAGGAGCTCCCTCTTGCTGGTTAGGTTCATTATTACCCCTTAGTTTATAGGAATTTCCCTTTTGGAAGTATTCCCTCCGACGGTTTGCAATTGTCTCAATTTCACAACAGCCGTTTTCCAGCCAACCCCTACCACCGGTAGGTCTATCTTTATCCTTTTTGTCCCTTTCGGGGGTACCTCGCACAAGGAGACACCAAAACCGGGAACGGAAACCTTTAAACCTTCCTCCGTGAGGAAGTATGTATCGCACTCCAAGAGGAGTTTTTTATCGGAAACATTCCTCAAAAGGAGTTCCACCGATTTTTCACCCCTTTTGGAGGTTTTTAACTCGGCTTTGAGAACTTCCGCGGGAAGTCCGTAATTTTCCTCCACCAAAAGGCGGTTTGAGAATCTCTTCTCCACCTTAGGGGTGCAGGAAAAGACAAAAACCGCAAAAGTGAGGGCTAAAAAAAGTATTCCCGTAAGGGGTCTTTTCAACGAACCCATCACTTTTGGGGTTTTATAACTTCTATACCACCCAAATAGGGTCTTAAGGCTTTGGGGATAACGACGCTTCCATCCTCCTGCTGGTAGTTCTCCAGAATAGCCGCCAAAGTTCTGCCGACCGCCAGACCGCTCCCGTTTAGGGTGTGGCAGAGGATATTTTTCCCCTCCTTGGACTTGTAGCGCAGTTTCATGCGGCGGGCTTGGAAATCCTCGCAGTTGGAACAGGAGGATATCTCCCTATATCTGTTGTAGGAGGGCATCCAGACCTCGAGGTCGTAGGTTTTAGCCGCCGAAAAGCCCAAATCCCCGGTGCAAAGCTCCACCACCCTGTAGGGGAGCTCCAGTTCCTGAAGCACCCTTTCGGCGTCGGCGACCAGCTTCTCCAGCTCCTCGTAGGAGTCCTCCGGCTTTGTAATTTTTACCAGCTCCACCTTGTCGAACTGGTGGAGTCGGATAAGCCCCTTTATATCCCTGCCGTAGGAGCCGGCTTCCCTGCGGTAGCAGGGGGTGTAGGCGGTGTAGTAGATGGGAAGGTCTTCCTCTTTGAGTATCTCCTCCCGGTGGAGATTTGTTAGGGGAACCTCCGCCGTTGGGATTAGGTAGAGGTTGTCCCTCTCGCACTTAAAGAGGTCTTCCTCAAACTTGGGGAGCTGTCCCGTACCGACCAGTATCTCCGGTTTTACCAGGTGGGGGACATACATCTCCACGTAACCCCTCTCGCCGTGGAGGTCGAGCATGAAGTTGATAAGCGCCCTCACCAGGCGCGCGCCCAACCCCCTCTTTACCACAAAGCGAGACCCCGAAAGTTTAGCCCCCCTCTCAAAGTCGAGAATTCCCAACCTCTCGCCCAGCTCCCAGTGGGGTTTGGGTTCGAAGTCGAATTTCGGGGGTTCGCCCCACCTCCTGACCTCCACGTTGTCATTTTCGTCCTCGCCGACGGGCACCGAGGGGTGGGGAAGGTTGGGTATCCTAAGCAGGAGGTCGTTCAGTTCCTCCTCCACCCGTTTGAGTTCTTCTTCCAAACCTTTTAGGGTCTCCTTAATCTTCGCCAGTTCCCCCTTGAGGGTTTCGTCCTCCTTCCCCTCCCTCTTCAGGCGACCGTATTCCTTCGACTTCCTGTTTAGGAGCGCCCTTAAATTCTCCACCTCCTTTTGGAGTTCCCTCTTTCTCCTATCGAGCTCATAGACACGGTCAACCAGTTTTGCGTATTCCTCACCGCGGGTGGCTATCCTTTTTCTGACCTTCTCGTAGTGTTTTCTTATCAGTTTGATATCCAACATCGGTGTAGTTAATTTTAAGGTTCCCCTATCGGCGCCTTAGCCAGACTACACTCTCGAGGTGGTAGGTGTTCGGAAACTGGTCAACCAAGGCGGTTTTAACTATCTCATAACTTTCCCTTAGGAGGGATAAATCCTTTTTCAAACTTTCGAGGTTGCAGGAGATATAAACGACCTCCCGCGGTAGTTTTTTGAGTATCTCACCCACAACCGGTTTCGTCAGACCTCCCCTCGGCGGGTCGACCACCAATAGGTCGAAGTCTTTGGCTCTCCTTATATGTTTGTAGGCGTCCGATAGGACATTTTTAAACCTATTCCCCGCCGCTTCGCGGCGGGCGTTTATCCCCCTATACCTGAAACTCTCGGGGTTTATGTCGGAACTCTCGAGGCTCTCCACCCACTCCAGAAGGGGAAGGGTGAAAAAGCCTATGCCGGCGTGGAGCTCCAGAGCTTTCCCATACCTTTCGGTGGGTTTAACGAGGTTTAAAAATTCCTCCCAAAGGAGGCGGTTGGGTTGGATAAAACAGTCGGGGGAGAGGGTGTAGAGGTATTTACCCACCCTTAGGGTGGTCTCCCATTTTCCGAATATCTCCAACCGCTCCCAGTGGAGGTATTCACCCCTATAAACCCCCACTCCGGTAAAGGGAAGGTTTTTGACCTCCTCCACAAAGTGGGACGGTATTTCGAAATTCCTCAAAAAGAGGAGCTTGATAAAGGTCTCACCCGTTTGGGGGTTGGCAAAGAGTTCCACCCCGTGGAGGGATGGGGGAAATTGGAGAGCCCTCAAGAGGGAAATCGACCTATTCAACTCCTCCACGAGGAGGGGACAGCCTTCAACCTCCAAAAGGGGCATCTTTAGGTCGAAAACCCAACTTTTGCGGAAACCGAGCCTCCCATCCCTGTGGTAGAGGAAGGTCTTAACCCTATAGGAGGTCTCCAAAGGTGAGACCAAAACCCTTTCGGGTTCCACCCCTATATACTCCCTAAAGAGGGATCTTTTCAACTCCGTTTGACGGTCGGGTTTTATATGTTGCCACTGACAGTGGGAGCATTCGGGAAAGAGTCCGCAAAAGGGTTTTCTCCTAAGGTCGGGGTTCACCCTTAGGGGTTTGATGGGTTTAAAGTATTCACCCTTTAGGGGCTCCGTTTCCCAAACCTCGCCCGGAGCGGTAAAGGGAACAAAAACGGTTTCCCCCTTAGGGGTTTTTCCCTCAAAACCGAGTCCGTAGGAGGGGGCTTTTACCTCAACCCTCATGGAGAGGTCGAATTTTTTTCCGGAAAGAGGGAAACGCAATAGTCGGGCGGCACCAACCAGAGACGGCTACCCACGAAATTCTGCAGGGCTACGTCGGGGTTCTCCCTAACAAAGCGGTATTTTTCCAAAAGGAGGGAGTGCCGCTTCCTCTCCACCTCCAGGAGGTTTTTCAGTCCCTCTATACTCTCGCGGTATTCCGAGATTTTCCAATACCCCGTTTTGGGGGAGAAGAGATTTTTAAACAGGTAAAAGAGGGAGAGAAGAAAAAAGACCACCAAGAGGATATCGACAAAACGCTTCCATATCATGGGAGGGTTATCTATTTTTCAAGAATCTCCTGTACTGGTCTATGCCTTTGAATACGGCGACCTCCGCGAGGTAATCCTCTATGCGGAGTAGCTCATTATATTTTGCGGTTCTCTCACCCCTGGCGGGGGCACCGGTTTTTATCTGACCGCTGTTGGTGGCAACAGCGAGGTGGGATATGAAGGTGTCCTCCGTCTCACCGGAGCGGTGGGAAATTATGTAGGTGTAGCCGTTTTCTTGCGCCATTCTAATGGTGTCGAGGGTTTCGGTAACCGTTCCTATTTGGTTTAGCTTGATAAGTATCGAGTTGGCTATCCCCTCCTCTATTCCCCTCTCGAAGATTTTGGGGTTGGTGGTGAAGAGGTCGTCGCCAACCAGTTGAACCTTTTTGCCGAGCCTTTCGGTTATAAGCTTCCAGCCCTCCCAGTCGTTTTCAGCCATGGGGTCTTCTATGGAAACGATGGGGTAGTCGTTAATCAGGCTCTCGTAGTATTCGACGAGCTCCTCGGCGGTCAGCTCCCTACCCTCTATGCGGTATTTGCCGTTTTCGTAAAATTCGCTGGAGGCGGCGTCGAGCGCGAGGAGGACATCCTCACCCGGTTTGTAATTCGCCTTCTCGATAGCCTCCATTATGAGGTCGAGCGCCTCCCTGTTGGAGTTCAGAGAGGGTGCAAAACCTCCCTCGTCCCCCACGTTGGTGGAGAACCCCTTTTCCTTCAAAACCTTTTTCAGGGTGTGATAGACCTCCACCCCGCAACGGAGGGTTTCGTTAAACTCGTCCCCGAAAACGGGGATAATCATGAACTCCTGCAGGTCGAGGTTGTTGTCGGCGTGAACGCCGCCGTTGATGATATTCATAAGCGGGTCGGGCAAAACCCTTCCGTGTTCGCCGCCTAGGTATTTGAATAGCGGTTCGCCCCTCTCCTCGGCGACGGCGCGGGCGAAAGCCATGGAGACCGCAAGTATGGCGTTGGCACCCAGTTTCGATTTGTTTTCCGTCCCGTCGAGCTCGATTAGAAGCTCGTCTAATTCGGCTTGGTTTTCTATGTCGAGACCGATAAGTTCCTTTGCGATAATGGAATTGACGTTGTCGACCGCCTGCAAGACGCTCTTTCCCAGGTAGTAGTGGGAGTTTTTGTCGCGGAGTTCGAGAGCCTCGTTTTCACCGGTCGAAGCCCCGGAGGGAACTATTCCCCTTCCCACGGCACCGCTGTCGAGGTAAACCTCCGCCTCAACCGTGGGGTTTCCCCTGCTATCCAAAACCTGTCTGGCGCGGACGTCTATAATTCTCGGCATAGTTTTAGATTTTCCATAAGCCCCAACTTAACATAATTGCTGTAATGCCGAACCCCATTAGTAGGGAAGAGAAGCAGAAACTCCTCGAGGAGATAAAGGAAAACCTCAAAAATAGGGGTTTCAAAATAACGGAAGCCCGTCAAAAGGTTATCTCCTACCTTATCGACTACGGGAGGCACTTCGAAATAGAAGACCTGGTGGTGTGGATTAGGGAACGGTGTAGGGACTACAAAAACTGCCCCTCCCGCCCCACCGTTTACAGGACGGTTAAGCTCCTCGAGGAGCTGGGCTATGTAAAGCCGGTTCTCAAACAGGGAAACAGGACGGTTTACGAATTTTTGCCCGTTAAAGGGGAACACTACCACCTGCTGTGCCTCAGTTGCGGGAAATTGGTCGAATTCGAGGCTCCCCAAATAGGGGATATGGTTAAGGGAATAGCCCAAAGGGAGGGTTTCAAATACCTCCACCACCACCTGGAGGTCTGCGGAATCTGTCCCGAGTGTCTCCAAAAGGAGGAGAGAAAAGAGGATTAACCCTCGAGCAGTTTCAAAACGTTTTCCACCTTTTGGAGTTCCAACTTCAGTTCCTCGTAAATTTCTTTCTCCCTCTCCACGACATGTTTGGGAGCCTTTTGGACGAAGTTGGGGTTATTGAGCTTCGCCTCCACCCTCTTGAGTTCTTTTAGGAGCTTTTCCCTCTTCTTCAGCTGTAGGGATTTAACCTCGGTAACGTTCACGACACCCTCGATGGAAACGTATATCTCCCCACCCTTTATGGGAACTACGAGGGTATTTTCCGGTCTTCCATCGGCGGGTTCAAAACTTTCGAGACGCGCCAATTTTAGGATATGGCTTTTGAATTCCTCCAAAAGGGTTTCGGTATATCTGTCCTCCGCGCGGTAGAAGGCTTTTAGCTTTTTCGTTACAGGTATGTCGAGCATATTTTTAAAATTCCTTATGTCGGCGATAACACCCTTTACAAACTCCACCGCGCGGGAGTCTTCTTCGAACCCCTTAAAGGTTTCGGAATACTTGGGATACTCCGAGAGAGAAATCGACTTCCTATCCTTGGTGGGGAGATAATCCCATATCTCTTCGGTTATATAGGGCATAAAGGGGTGTAGGAGTTTTAGCGCCCTGTCGAGGACATAGACGAGGGTGTTTAAAGCCGCCTCCTTGTCCTCCTCTCCGCCCTTATAAACCCTATCCTTGGAAAACTCTATATACCAGTCGCAGTATTCGTCCCAGAAGAACTGATAGAGCGCCTGCGCCGATTTGGAAAAGTCGAACTCTTTGAGACCCTCCCTAACTTTGGCAACCGTTTCGTTTAACCGGTAAAGTATCCACTTGTCTTCGGGACGGAGTGCGGTTTCGGTGGGTTCTTTAACCTCAAAGCCCTCCGGGAGGTTCATGAGGACATATCTCGAGGCGTTCCATATCTTGTTCGCAAAGTGCTTGTATCCCTCGATACGCCTCTCGTCAAACTTTATATCGCTTCCGGGAACGGTTTGCACCGCCAAACCGAAACGCAGGGCGTCGGCGCCGTACTTCGCTATAAGGTCGAGGGGGTCGACCACATTCCCTTTGGTTTTGGACATCTTTTCGCCGAATTTGTCCCTTATGAGTCCGTGGATGTATACCCTTTCGAAGGGCTCGGCGCCCATGTTGTACATGCCCATTAGAACCATACGGGCGACCCAGAAGAAGATTATGTCAAACCCGGTAACGAGCAAATCGGTGGGGTATAGGTTGTATAGGTCGCTCTCCTTTATCTTTTCGGGGGTCTTCTCCATAAAGGGTTTAGGATAATCGGAAGCTTTCCGTTAAACGGAAAGGGAGAAACAACCAACCTGCACGGAGAGGTAAAAAACAACTCCCAAAAATGGAGGAAAAAAAACCTTTTCCCCGAAAGGGAAAATTTCCAAACTCACTTTGGGGGGATAAAACCAACAGAATAGCTTGAAACCTTCCTTTTAACGGAAAATAAAGAATTCCCTCCTTCCAAAGGTAAAGAGGTTTGAAACACCCCTTGGCGGCTTTCCAATAGCTTCCCTTTCCTCGTTTGGGACATAGATTTAATTTCCAAACCTAAACAGAAAGGAGGAAACGGATGGCAGTAAAAGAGGTAAAAGACATACTTCCCGACGGTTTGGGAGTGAACGTTATAGAGGGTTGGCACGTAGTTAGGCTCGACAAGAGGGCGCTAAACGAACTCGGAGAGGAAAAGGAAATTTGGAAAACCTTGAGACTCCTCGAAGAACCCACCTTTTTGAAGCAAACGGTCGGGTATATAGGCGCGTTTAACAACAACTTTTTGGTTGCCCGGGTAGACCCCGACAGGGGTAGCACCGACCAGACCACAGTCGAATTTCCCATAAGGGATGTCGATACCGACCTCAACCACTTCTACATAACCACCACCGACAAGATTTACAAGTGCGAGGAAAACAGATTTTTCCCCAAAGAGGATTACGAACTCAAACTCGTCGAAAGTATGGACAAAGGCTTTAAGAGCATCTCCATAACCCCCGACCACATCTTCCTGGTTAGCCAAAACAAGGTCTACAGGCTGAACAAACACGGCGGGATAGAGAAAGAGGTCGACCTTCCCGAAGCCCTTTTAATTAGAGCCGATGCCGAAAATGTCTATGTGGTTACCGAGGACAACCGCCTGCTGATAATGACCCCCGACTTGGAAGTTCAAGCCCACAACACCTTCGAAGGAAATGTCAAAAAATTTGAGGTGGGTCCCTTCTTTATATACCTACTCACGGACAAACACTTCAACGTCTATACCAAGGTCAGCGGGGAGAGAATTGCCCACGTTGAGGATGCGGAACACTACTCCACCTTCGGTGTGGGATTAAACCACCTCTACTTCTTCAACGAGAAAGAAAAGGCTTTGGAAGCCGTTCCCAAACGCGACCTCCTCGAAGCCGGCGTCGGCGAAATGCCTCTGCAAGTTCTTATGGAATACATGCTCGCCGCCCTAATGCTCATCGAAAAGACCACCGGCAAAAAGGCTTACATCCACGTCAAAGAGGGACACTTCCACCTACACATAGGCAAAAAGGTCTTGGACTTCGAACAGTTCATCAAATACCTATCCAAGGTATTCCCCGAAACCTATTACTTCTTCTACAACAAAGGTTATACGAGGTATCTCCTAACCTTCGGACAGGAGTGCAATATTCTCGGTTCCACCCCCGAAAAGGGTAAGTTGGAAATAGATATCTCCCAATACGGGGATATTTTGGAAAGGAACTACTTCGTGAAACAAAACGAAGATCTCCTAATGGAAACGGTAAAAGAAATAGTCCAAAAGGCGGAGTAATCAGTCCAAACTCCTCCTTAGGAGGCTTATTTCGTTTAGGTATTCCCTCAATTCCTTCCCCTCTCCGTTTTCGACCAACCTTTCCAACCTCTCGAGGGAGTTCTTAAAAGCCCTTATAGACCTAAGGAGGTTGTCCTTATTCTCCAAAAAGATATCCCTCCACATGGTGGGGTCGGAAGCGGCTATACGGGTGAAATCCTTAAAGCCCGCACCGGGGTATTCGAACAGGTCGATATTACCCTCCTGTGAAAGCTCCCGAAGGGCATCGACCAGGGCAAAAGCCACCGCGTGGGGCAGGTGGGAAACCGCCCCGAAAACGAAATCGTGCAGTTCGGGGGACATATACTCGATTTTCGCCCCTAAGAATTTCCATAGATTTTCCACCCTTTGCAGGTGGTATTTATCGGTTTCCTTGGTCGGTGTGATTATCAATTTTTTTCCCTCGTAGAGGTTGTCCACCGAATGAATTACCCCACTCTTTTCGGTTCCGGCTATGGGATGGGCACCCACAAAGGTCGGAAGTATCTTTTCCAACCTATAGACAAGTCTTTTGGTGCTACCTAAATCGCTAACGGTGGTGTTTCTTTCAATCTTATCCTTCAGTTGGTTCGCTATTCTTTCGAAAGTCCCCACCGGGGAGGCTAAAACCACAAAATCTATTTCCTTCCAAGGAACTTTGTCATAATCACTCCACCCGTCGTCTATAACGCCTATTTCCTTCCCCACCTTTATGGCGTCGGGATTTATATCGAGCCCGTAAATGGGTTTTTTGAATCCCTTTTTTCTCAACCCCTTCGCTAGGGAACCACCCATAAAACCCAATCCCACTATGAGGAGGGCTTTATTTATAAAACCTTCCATTGGAATAGAGGAATTTTAAAGTTCCTCAAATAGGTGTTTGAAAGGAGATTTGCCTTTACAAGGTCAGACTCAAGATTTGATGTCAAGTAATGGATTGAAAATTGACAAAAACCTTTTGCAGGTTTGAGTTTTGTCTTAGAGTTCCAACAAGATGGCTCACCTCAAGGAATTAATGTCAATATAGGGTTGACCTTTTAAGTCAATTTTTACTTGACCTTTTAAGGTCGTTTTGGTATCTTTTAAACCCAAGTAAGGGTTGGGTTCCTTGGTAACTTAATAAGGTCGGACGCACCTTGGTTGTTATGTCCCTAGAAGGGATTGAAACTCGGGAAAAAGACTCTGAAGTCTTTTTCTTTTTTCAAGTTGTTATGTCCCTAGAAGGGATTGAAACAAAATAGAAGAGAACACTTGTGAAAGTTGTGTTCTTGTTGTTATGTCCCTATAAGGGATTGAAACACACCTAGACACCGATAAAAATCCTTTGTGCCCTTTCGTTTTTATGTCCCTATAAGGGATTGAAACGAAGAAATACTTAAAGCCCTGCACCCTCCGGCTTACAAATACTTTCTAAAACACTTTGAGAGGTTAATTTCTATCTTCAATAACGGGAAAATCTCTTAACAATTGCCCTTCAAAACCTCAAAAGGGTTTAAATCCCCGTTCCAAAGTTCGGGGTGCCACCACCAGTGGGTTTTCGGTCTATCGGGGTCGTAGGTTAGGGGAATATAACCCTCTTTTAGGAATTCTTTAGCGTTCTCCCACAAAAGGGTTAAAGCTTTCCTCTTTTCCTCACAGGGGATATTGGGGTCTTCTATATCCTCGCTGAAGGTTTCAAACCAAGACCACTCCTCACCGGGGATAAAATCTCCACTTTTCCACGCTTTGGGGTTGAAAAGTCCTATATACCAAAGGTTGGGAAGTTCTTTTTTTAGTTCCTCTTTGGGTGGGTTGGGTTTCATATCCTCCATTGTCAGAATTTCATACAATCCACTGTTTGTTATAAATACTATGCAAATGCCCCAAAGCGGTATCTATTCCCACCCAAATGTCCTTTTGGAGGAACATATAAACAACGTTCTTTCCATATATAGGACATTGAAAAATGACCTTTTACCCTTTTGGGGCGGTGAAATTTTAACAACCTTGGAGGTTTCTATAGCCCTCCACGACATAGGTAAGGCTACCGAATACTTTCAGAGGAAGCTAAGGGGTGAAAGATTAAACTCCAAAGAGAGGAAATATTCCCAACACTCACTTTTTTCGGCTGTTTATACTTTCTACAAGCTCCATAAGGAGTTTTTTGAAGATTTCGAATACCCCCTATTGGGGTATTTCTTGGTCGCAAATCACCACGCGGGTATTTTAAAAAGTTTCAAAGACCTCTTAAAGTTGTCGGAAGATGATATAGAAACCTTTTTGGTTCAACTCAATTCTATAAACCCCGAAGAGGTAAACCGCTTTGTTGAAAACATAGACCTACCGAGGGAGTGGAAGGAAAAGCTAAAACTCCAAAGGGAGGAATTTGAAACCTTCCTAAAAGAGGAACTTTTAGACCTCTTTGACGACCTCTCTTGGGATTTGGAGGATTACATAAAACCCTCTTTGGAGAGATACATAACCTTGCTTTACCTCTTTTCGCTTTTGGTCGATGCCGACAAAACCGAGGCGGGTGCTAAGGGTGTTCCCCACTTTTTGGGGAGGAGAATAGATATTCCACCCTCTTTGGTCGAGGAGTATGTAAAGACCCTTAAGGGGAACTCACCGATTAACAGACTCCGCCAAAGGGTTTTTGAGGAGGTTAAGACCTTTGAGGTGGATACAAAGGAACATTTTTACACCCTAACCTTGCCAACCGGTTATGGAAAAACCCTTATAGGTCTCCTATTCGCTTTAAAACTCAAAAGGGAGATAGAGAGGGAAACCCAAAAGGAGGTTAGGCTAATTTACTCCCTGCCCTTTTTGAGTATCATCGACCAAAACACAAGGGTGTTCGAAGAGGTTTTGAAACCTTTGGGGGAAAGGGTTGTCGTAAAGCATCACCACCTATCGCTGGGAGAATATTTGAAACAACAGGAGGAGGATTACGAGCTAACCCGCATTTTGGTCGAAGCTTGGAACGCCCCGGTTGTTATAACTACCTTCGTCCAGCTGTTCCACACCTTGTTGGCTTATTCCAATTCCAACGCGAGGAGGTTAAACAAACTCTCAAATGCCGTCGTTTTGGTTGACGAGATTCAGGCTCTCCCGCCGAAGTATTGGTATCTGTTCGAAAAATACCTAAAAGAGGTCGCAAAAAATCTAAACACCTACTTTGTATTTATGACCGCTACTCAACCCTATTTGGTGGAGGGAAGGGAGGTTATCCGAAATAGGGAGACCTATTTCAATTCGGTAAACCGCTACGGGGTTTCTTTAAAATTGGAAGAGACACTCTTTGGGGAATTTTTGGAGAGTTTAAAGCCCGAAGAGGGAACCCTTTACATCCTCAACACCATTAGGAGTTCCCAAGAGGTCTATAGGTATTTGACGGAGGGGCTTGGCATTCCGAAGGGGGAGGTTGCATACCTATCGGCGAGTCTGACACCTAACGACCACCGAAGGCGGCTTATTGATTTGAAAAAGGGAAAATACCGCTTCGCGGTTTCAACCCAAGTCGTGGAGGCGGGGGTCGATATAGACTTTCCCCGCGTGGTTAGGGATTTCGCACCGCTAGATGCCCTAATCCAATCCGCCGGTAGGTGCAACCGAAACTTTACCTTTGAAAAGGGAACCCTTGAGGTGGTCAATCTAATAGATAAAAACGATAGGAGGTTTGCTTCCTATATTTACGACCCTATTCTGTTAAAAACCACCTTGGAACTCCTCCTAAAGGAGAGACCGAAAGATGAAAGGGAACTGACGAGGTTGGTTGAAAAGTATTTCGACCTATTAAAGGAGCTAAAAAGCAAGGACACTTCAAAGGAGCTTTTGGAAAAAATCGAAAATTTGAACTTTAAGGATATTCCTTGTAGGAAGGAAAAAGATAAGAACAAAAAGGAGAAAACCAAAGGTTTTTGTTTCATCGAAGATGAACCCTACAAGGCGGACGTATTCGTTCAGACCGACCAAAGGGCGGTCGAAATTTGGAACACCGCAAAGGGTATCATTCGAAAATTGAGGGAGAAAAAACTAACCCTCTTTGAGGCAAAGAGGGAATTCGAAAAACTCAAAGGGGACTTCTACGGGTATGTCATCTCCGTGAGGGTGGATAAGAATAAACCACCCTTCGATGAGGAGCTAAATACCTACTATGTCCCTATAGAGGAACTCGAAAACTATTACGACCCCGAAATAGGTTTTATCTTTGAGGGAGAAACTTATGGAGAGTATTGAGGGGATTAACGGCACCTTGGTGTGGTATTTTCACATCTGCCCCCGACAGGTTTGGTATATCTACCACGCCCTTGCGGGGGAACAGGATAACGATTTTCTCCTCTTGGGAAGGCATATCCACGAAGTCTTTTACAGGAACCGCAAAAGGGAGCTATTAATAGACAACACCATTAAGGTGGACTTTATCGAAGAAGAGGGACTTATAGCGGAGGTCAAAAAGAGCTCCAAAAACCTAAAGAGCGCCCTGATGCAACTTGCCTTTTACCTCTATTATTTCAAACACAAAAAGGGTGTAGCCCTATCGGGGAAACTCCTAATCCCCGAAGAGAGGAAACAAATAAAAGTCGAACTTACGGAGGAACTGGAAAGGGAACTTGAAGAAACCTTTAGGGGGATTAGGGAAATAATTTCTAAACCCCTTCCACCGCCACCCCGCAAGATTCCCCACTGCAAGAGGTGCGCCTATAGGGAGATTTGTTGGGTTTAGACTAACCTTTAATGGCAAAAAATATCTATATACACAGCAGCGGTTCCTTAAAAAGAAAGGACAACACCCTAAGGTTGGAACTCCAAGATGGAACAAAAAGGGTCATACCGATAAACGACGTATCCGCTATTTACGTTTTCGGAGAATTGGAACTCAACAAAAGGGTTTTGGAATTTTTAACAACCCACAAGGTGGCAATTCACTTTTTCAACCGCTACGGGTATTATGTTGGGAGCTACTACCCAAGGGAGTATCTAAACAGCGGTTTAATGACCCTAAAACAGGCGGAACATTACCTCTCACCCGAAAAGAGGCTCTACTTAGCCCGCTCCTTTGTGGAAGGAGGACTGAAGAATATCCTCAAAACGCTCAAATATTACCGCTCCAAAAGGGGTAAAAACGAACTGGAAACCACCGAAGGTTTTATAAAGGCAAAGATTGAAGAACTCAAAGGGGTTGATTCGATAGAACAGATAATGCAAATAGAGGGTTCGGCGAGGGAGGAGTACTACAAGAGCTGGAAACACATAATCGAAAACCCGGAATTTGTTTTCGAAAAGAGGGAAAAGAGACCGCCGACCAACGAAATAAACGCACTTATCAGCTTCGGGAATAGCTTGGTTTACACTTTGACGCTTTCGGAGATATACCATACATATTTAGACCCGAGGATTGGATACCTGCACGAGACCAATAGGAGGAGCTTTTCCCTCAATTTGGATATTGCGGAAATTTTTAAACCCATTATGGTCGATAAGGTTATCTTTACCCTCCTAAATAGGGGACTTCTAAAAACTCCCGACCACTTTGAGGAGGCTATAGGAAACACCTACCTAAACGAGAAGGGGAGAAAAATCTTTATAAAACACTTTGAGGAGAAGCTGAAAACAACCTTTAAACATCCCAATTTGGGTAAGATTTCCTACAAGAGGTTAGTTCGCTTGGAGTGTTATAAGCTCTACAAACACTTTTTGGGGGAAAGGGAATATCAACCTTTGGTGGTTTAGAGGAGGTTTAAACCTATGTTTGTGGTTTTGGTCTATGATGTAAAACAGAAAAGGGTCGGGAAGGTTCTAAAAATCTGCAGGAAATATCTAACCCACGTCCAAAATTCGGTGTTTGAAGGAGAAATAACACCCGCAAAGTTGAGAATTCTTAAAGACGAACTCAAAGGGGTTATAGACGAGGATTACGACAGCGTGATTATATACAAATTCCGCCTACCCGCAGAGGAGAGGGAGATTTTAGGAATAGAACCCCCTTCGGCGGAGGATATTTTCTTTTGATACCACTTTGGGTTGCCTTTATAATGGCAGACTCAAGATTTGATGTCAAGTTATGGATTAAAATTTGACAAAAATATTTTGCAGGATTAGAGGAAGTTAAGGAAAGAGGCTAAAAAGGCATACTCCAGGAAGTTAATGTCAATATAGGGTTGACCTTTTAAGTCAATTTTTGCTTGACCCCTTTGGGTGTTTTGGGTATAGTTCTAAACCCGTAAAGTGGAGGGTTCTTTGGCAACTTAATAGGGTTGGACTCAAGTTGGTTCTTATGTCCCTATAAGGGATTGAAACACAGCATCGAAAGCACCATCTCCCCATTCAGTTGCAGGTTCTTATGTCCCTATAAGGGATTGAAACCCCTCGCCACCGAACACGAAGCCGACGCGGGGCTCATGTTCTTATGTCCCTATAAGGGATTGAAACTCATTCCAGTTGAATCCGTAAAAGTTGCAAACCAAAGAGTTTTTATGTTCCTAAGAGGGATTGAAACTCGTGAAACCCAGGTCTTCTAAGAATTTAGCAAGGAAGTTTTTATGTTCCTAAGAGGGATTGAAAAGAGGCTGAAACTTAGGTTTTGGTTTCTAACCTATGAGGGCGTATAGGACCACAAACTTGCTATCTTCAAAGAGAGGTTTAAATCCGTAGTTTTTATAAGCCTTAACAAGTTTAGGATAACCTTCTATTTTTGCAACATCTAAAGTTATCAAACGTGTTCCCACTTTTTCGTTGATTTCCTTACAAATTGCAAAAGCAAACTTTAAAAATTTTTCCAAAGGAAGTTCCTCTTTTGGAACGCCATCTGCTCTACAGATTTGAGCTATAAAGAACGAATGTATATGGTCTTGTTCCTTTCTGAAACCTTTGAAAATTTCCTTTCTTTTAGTTTTGCTTAAAGTTTCCGGTAAAGTTATGGAGCGAATTCCCAAAGTTATAAATCCCCTCAAATAAGGTTTTTCGTTCCCTATCCAAAGGTAGGTTCTGACTACATCCCTTTTGTCAAAGGTCCAAGCCGATTTTTTCAAAAAGTTCTCCACTAAAGGATGCCGTTTGCACGAGAAATCTTTTAGAAGAAACTCAAACTCATTTTTCGTTAAGTCTTTCAGCTTCCATGGCTCTTTTAAGAAATTGTTTGAGCTCATTTAACCTCTCCTCCATTTTCTTAGGGTCGTTAAGAGTCCCAATCCATTCTTCAACTTCCGGGTCCGTTTCGAATTTTATAGGTTCCTCGTGTTCCAAAGCCCACATAAGCTTTTCCCAAGCCTTTTCGTCAACTTCTATGTGAAGTCTAAGTATTTGTTTGCCCTCCATAGGGAAAAAATTATGGCGGAAAGCGTTTAAATTTTAGAGATGGCACAGAATTCTAAGAAAAGTATGCTAAGCGAGTTTTTTTAAAGGTAATCCTTTATCGGGGAAGTTTTGAAGATGTAGGTTTTTATGTCCCTATAAGGGATTGAAACCGATTTGGCTATCGAAGGTGGGACTGAAACCTCTATTAGCTTTTATGTTCCTATGAGGGATTGAAACAGTTGATTTTTTCAAAATAAACTTTTCCACTCTCTCATAGTATTCTTTAACCTTTTCCAAAACTACATCAAAGGAAACATTTTTTAGTCCAAGTTCGGGAACGGTGTAAAAACCGGGGATGGAAAAGTTTTTAGTTTTTTCAGAAAGATATTCCAAACCTCCTATAGGTCTATCGCCATATAGCTCTATATAAAGGTATAGAATTCTTCCCTTCTCGTCAGCGGCTAAAGAAAGTTCGGGGATATCTTCGACTAACTCTTTGTAAAGTTCCTCCGCTCGGTCAAAATCTTTGTCTTTAGCTTTATGACTATCAAGTTCTACACCATCTAAATAAGGCTCGGGGGTAAAGTGTAATTTCATAACAATTTTAATATTAGGTTTTTAAGTCCCTGAAAAGTTAGATTTAAAAAGAAGGGGATTGATTAGAGATTTTGAAGAGGTGGGCATAGATGAAGGAATACGAAAAATTGCTTATAGATTACGCCAAATACTTAAGTATTATGAAAGATGAAGCAAAGGAGTATGCGAAGACGCTTTCAGGGGAAAGTTACTATCTCATAATTAACGACCTTCCCACCATAGAAAGGATGAAGCAGAGATTGTTAAAATTGCTCCCTAAAGCTCATCAAAAAGAAATCCTTTCCAAATTAGCTAAAAATGAATTTGAAATTTATCGAATTCTGCAGAATACACCCTTAGCCAAACCTTTTGCGGAAGCGGTAAAGCTTAACCTTCATCATCCATCGCCGGCCACCGTGGTAAAAGCCAAATCTTAAACCTAATAATCCTCCCAACTTTCAACTTTCCATTTCGGTTTTTCCTCAAAAACCTCAAACCTTTTGAGGTAGAAATTCCTTTCCAAATACCAAGAGGGGAAAAAGTACCACTTATCCCCTTCGGAGTAATCCCAAGAAAAACAAACCGCCGAAAAGGTTTTCATAAAATAAAAAGGCTCTAAAAGTCTTTCTATTTCCGAAAAGGGGAGTTCGTTAGCCCATTCCCTAAGGGTTTCGTCTTTTGCATCCGCAACTTTTGAGAGTATTTGAAGTAAAAATTCCTCCGAGAGTTTATCTTCCTTTAATTCCAAATCGGAAAAGGTTAAACCCCTTACCGCAACCCTTTCCTCGTAAGGAGAAGCCAAATACCCCAAAAGAACCAGCATTAAACCCTTATTTTTGCGGGCAAAACCATTCCGAAACCGGCGCTATTTTTCGCACCCAAACCGGTTTCAAATGCCAACTTCAGTACCTCTTTAGGGGCTTTTATCCTATATATCCCTTCCCAAGCCTTTATTAAGGTTCCTTTAAACACCACCTTTTTGAAATCCCTTCCTGACACCTTTACGGGTTCTATTTCTATTTCACCCTCAAAAGGTCTCCCATAAACGAGCATAAATTTCTTTTTAAGGTTTTCCCTTAAAAGTCTGTAAAATTCCTCCTCGTGAGGTGTTAGGTAGTTAAAAAACTTACTCCCCGGTTCGGTTTTATAGACCACTATAGGGGAAAGGGTTTTAACCTCAACCTCTTCGGGGATTTCTTCCAAAACTACCGCTTCCACATTTAGGAGCTCTAGTTTATTTTCACCCAAAAAGAGGTCTTTGTTTTCCAAAATCACCTTTCGGAGGGTGGAAATACTCACCTCATTTTTGGGAGAGGCGAAATATATCCTAAATGTGGGTTTGTAATAGACATATTCGTTGTCCTTTTTGAGGAATTTCCCGAAAATTTTTGAGAACGTAAAGAGTTTAAACTTCCTCTTTCCGAGCTCGTAGCCCCTATCGTGCAAAAAGGTTGCGATTTGTTCGTCCATATTCTTGTAGAAGAAAGCCTGCAGTAGGCGGTTGTAATGTTTGGGAAGTTTCAAAGCCGCGCCTTCGGCGCGGAATACGAATTTCAAAATCATAGTGTCAGATTTCTATCATACCGCCCGTTCTATAGTGACCTCCTCCCCACATCTTTGATGTGGGGCTTCCCGCTTCATCGTGGGCAGAGCCCACTCCACGGGCGTCACTTCCCCGCGGTCCACGGGTAGGGCAGACTTTAGGCGGTCTGCCAGCGCCTTATTCTTCTTTGCTAACTGCTTTAATCCAATCTTTAATATGTTCCACGCTCCATTTAAGTCTCTATCAATTTCTAAACCGCATTTCGGACATTTATAAGTTCTCTCATTTAATCCAATTCGTTGTTTAAAACCACATCTACAGCAATTTTGCGTTGTTGCTTCGTATTTCGGCACAAATTCCACAAGGATAAGGGTCGCAAGGTATTTTAGCCTTGCAGTTATTCCCCCTATCCCTGTGTTTTGAACTTCTTTCCCAAACAATCCTTTGTGCCAACCTTTTATGTCATCTCTTTGAACCGCTATAAACGGAAACCTCTTCAAGTAGCTTATTACCTTATTTATCGTATCCTTCCTTCTGTTTTTGATATATTCCCATTCCTTCTGTATCAACTTTTTAACCTTTTGATAGTTTTTGCTCCCTTTCCTCTTTCTTACCAAAATCTTTTGCAACCTTTTAAGCCTCTTCGTTTCGGGAATATACCACTTAAACCTCTCCCCCGTTGTTAAGGTTAGCTGGTATTTAATACCTAAATCTATACCTACTGGAATTGAAGTCTGTTTTTGCTTAATTTCCCTTAAAACTTCCTCTCTCCAAAGATAGCAAACCACATATAGATAAAAGCCCGAAGGCTTTTTAACCAGAAAAGCGTTTACAATCTCTGAATTTTTAGGTATCTGATGCAATCCCAAAACTCTAAACCACTTTCTAATGCCTTGAACTTTAATTCTATTCCTTTCGAAGTCTATTTTGTAGGTAATCCCGAATTGCTTAAGAGGAATGCTTTTAAAATCGGATTTAAATTGGAGCTTTCCTACCTTATAACCTTGCTCTTTTAGAGTTTTTAAAGCTTTAAGGCTATTTTTAATCCTTTCAATAATGCCTTGTTTAACTTGAGAACCTAAGAGTTTAAGTTTCCTTTTTTCAAAACCGTTAGGAGTTTTAATTTCTACCACTTTAAGTTTTTCGGATAGTTTGTTTAATCGGCTGTCAATATCTGCGATGAGGTAGTTATAGAACCATTTAGCCTCTAAGAAAAGTCTTTCTAAGGTTTTTATATCGGATTTAGAGAGGTTTTGGAGTTTTAGTTGGAAGACTTTGGGAGTTTGGAGTTTTCTTTTTTCCTTGGTTTGTTTAAGTGATTGCCTGATTTTTTCGGCTTTAGTCATAACTCCAAACTCCCTTAAATAAGTATTTTAAAACCTATCGGCCGCCATTCATCCCCGCAAGTCGGATAGGGGACTTTCTGGCGTGATTTTCCGTAAATAGGAGCGGCAAAATGTTGGAAGCACTGGCACTTCTGGGTGAGGTTTTTGGAAAATTCACCCTTTGGGACGATTTTACAGCCGATTATATCCTCGTTTTGGAACTTGATAGAGAGGGAAACCTTAAGGGGATAGATTTGGAGGAATTTACCAAAGATAGGGTGGAAAAGTATCTTTACAAAAATAGCGGAACGTCTAATCCACCCTCTTGGACTCCCACCTTGGCTTTAAACAAAAAGGAACCCGTTAAGAGTTTGAGACTTTTGAACCGACAACTGAAGGAGCTTTTGGGAATAGAACTCAAAAGGGATTTGGAAAAATTGAGCGAACTGATAAAGGAAACCATTAAAGAGATTCCTAAAAGAAAGACGATTTTTATAACGACCAAAATTGAAGGGAAATATTTGGGGGAAATACCGGAAGTGGTTGAAAATTTAAAAGAATTCCTCAAAAGGAGATTTGAGGAAAGGGCGACCGATGGGGTTTGTTCGCTCTGTTTAAAACCAACAAAAGTAGTCGGAAAGGATAATTTCCCCTTTAAGTTCTACACCTTGGATAAACCCGGTTTTATCCACGGAGGGTTTAGAGATGAGACCTACGTTTTCCCCCTTTGTTGGGACTGCATTCAAAAGGTCAAAGAGGGCGGAAACTACGTAAGGGAAAAACTAAACTTCTCCTTCACAAAAGGGGTTAACTTTTATTTAATTCCCGAATTGGTTAGGGAGGATAAAGAAACCCTTAAGAGGTTGGTTGAGAAAATTCTCCAACCCCAAGCGGAAACAAAAGATGGACTGACCGAAGAGAGGGCAAGTTCGCTAATAGCCGACGAGAGGAGGATTTTCAATCGAATTTCCAAAGAGGGAAACTACTTCTATATCCACCTATTGTTTATAACTAAGGAACAATCGGCGGAGAGGATAGACCTATACCTGCAGGGGATTTATCCATCGAGGTTAAAAGACCTCTTTGAGTGCAAAAGGAAAGTTGAAAACCTCTTGGAGGAGGAGATTACCTTTAACTACTCCACCGCAAGGGAATTTTTTGAAGACAGCACCTTTTACGAATACATCTATTCCACCTTTAGGGGTGTTGCCTTCGACAAAAACACCCTTTTGGGGAACGTTTTGGAAAAATTGCGGACTATTAGTGTTGAGGTTGAAAAGGGAGAACCCCTATCGAAGTTGGTTTTTGCCATTAAAAGAGCCCTTGCGGTTTATCTGTTCGAACTATGCACCCGAGGAGGTTTGAATATGTCGGAACAAGGTAGGGAAACCTTGGAGGGATTTTTAAACCAATTTCCCCACCTCAAGGGGGATTTTGAAAAGGGAGTGTTCCTTTTGGGGGTTTTGACCCAAACTTTATTGGAAAAACAATACGGGGAGAGGGGAAATAAGCCATTCCTCAAAAAGTTAAAAGGTTTCAAACTCCACCTTGAGGACTTTATAGGACTTTACCCCGAACTTAGGGCGAAATTTGAGGAATACGACTTTTGGGGAAAGAGAATTGCATTCCTATTTGAGGAAGCTGGTAGATACCTCCTAAGGTCTCCCGAAAAGCCGAAGGTCTCCCAAAGGGAGGCGAATTTCATCTTTGCAACCGGTATGGGTCTGAAAAAAGAGGTTTTCGACCTCTTAAAGGAGGAAGAAAAAGAGGAGGTGGCTCAAAATGGGTGAGAAAACCCTATTTCCTACAAAGGGACAAAACCCCGAAGGGCAAACTATTAAAAGAAGGGAATACCTATTCCTCTACGACGTTAAGAACGCCAACCCCAACGGCGACCCGCTTGACGAAAACAAGCCGAGAATGGACGAGGAAAGCGGTAAGGTACTGGTTACCGATGTGAGGCTAAAGAGGGTTATAAGGGACACCCTCGAGGAGCTCGGAGAGTGTGTTTTCCTCTCAAAGGAGAGGGTTTTGAAGGACGACCAACAGAAGAAAACGAGGGATGAACTCCTCAAAGAGTTTGGAAACGACCCCTTTAAAGCCGTTGAGAGTTGCATAGATTTAAGACTCTTTGGGGCAACCTTTTCGGTGAAAAATAACAACTTCTCCCTAACGGGACCCGTTCAGTTCAACTTCGGATATACCCTCCACAGGGTTGAGCCGAAATTGATAAAGGGAACGACCATCCTCCCCTCCAAGGAGGATAAAAAACAGGGAACCTTTACCGAAATGTGGATTATCCCCTACGGGCTTATAGTCTTCTACGGGGTGGCTAACCAGTTCGCCGCAAAGGATACCGGTCTGACCGAAGATGACCTAAACAAAATGGCTAAGGCTATGTGGCTCGGGACAAAAGCCTCCACCGATGTGCTATCCCACTCCAAAATGGGGCACTCCCCGAGGCTCCTCATAGAGGTGGTTTACAAAGATGGTGTTAAAACCCAAATGGGAGAGTTGGACGCCCTCGTAAGGGTTGAGGTAAAAGGCGATAAGACCGAAGAGGAAGTTAGGGATATAGAAGACCTCGTGGTGGATTTGTCGAGGCTCAAAAAGAGGGTAGAACGCTATAGGGACAAAATTGAGAAGGTTCGCTACGCTATTGACGACCGAATAGAGCTGAAGCAACCCCTCGAGGAGGTTTTCGAAGGTATCCAGTTAGAGGAATTCGATTGGTTTGAAGAGGTTTGACCTATGAGGGTGGTCGTTTTCGATATTTGGGGAACCTTCGCCCACTTTAGGAAGTTTTGGACTACCTCCTCCTCCTTGAGTTATCCCTTTCCACCTCCTCCCACCGTTAGGGGGATTTTGGGTGCGATTTTGGGTTTCCGTAAAGAGGAATATATAAGAAAAACCGAACCTTTTAAGGTTGGGGTGAGGATATTGAATCCCGTTAAGAGGTTAAAGGTAAGTTTGAACTTGATAGACACCAAAAGGTTGGGAACCGGTTTTAATAACCTCGCGAGGAATATAAGGAAAAACGGAATTCTCCACACCCAAGCGGTGGTTGAAATTTTGAAAAACCCCAAATATAGGATTTATGTATCCTCCGAAGACCCTAAATTGTTGGAGGATTTAGAGGAAACCCTTAAAGGGGAGGAAAATGTTTATACAATCTCCCTCGGGTGGGCTAACTTTTTGGCTAAATACTCCTATAAAGGAGCTTTTGAAGGGAAATTTATTGAGACCTCAAAGAGGGTAGATTCGGTTATTCCGGTCGAAAATGCCCTAAATTTGGATTTTGAAAGGGAAAATCCCCAATACCTTGCAAGGGATAGAATACCTTTAAAACTCGCAGAGGATAGGAAACCTCTAAATTACACCTCGGTGGTCTATTCTTTAGACGCAAAACCTTTAAAGGGAGAATTTAAAAACTTAATAGAACTCCAAAAGGAAGAGAAAGAAATTATTCACCTATTCGGTTAAACGAGCGACAACATCTCCCTTAAGAAGAAGTAATTTCTTTTCAAATCCTCTTTGGGGTTGTATTCCTTTATAAACCTGTAGGCGGAGGCGATATTTCGGATTAAGTCGGTGGCGCGAACACTTTCGGTAAATTTTTCCTTCTCCGCAAGTTCGCCGGCTACGGCGTGGAGGGATACGCCCAATATTAAGGCTTCCTTTACGGGCATTTTTCCTATTAGCGCCCCCAAAATGCCGGAGAGAACGTCCCCGACACCGCCCTTCGCCATGGCGGGTGTGCCCCTAACGTTTACAAAGGCTTCCCCCTCGGGGGTGGCTATTACCGTTCTCGCCGCCTTTAGGACGATGTAGCAGTTATTTTCGACGGCAAAGTTTCTCGCAACCTCTATCTGGTTGTGGATTATCTCCTCCCTGTAGAGTCCCGTAAGTCTCTGCATCTCTCCCACGTGGGGCGTCAATACGGCGGGTATCTCCCTTTTACGGAGGAGCTCTTTACCCTTTGCACCCATGTCGGCGAGGTTGTTTATTCCATCGGCGTCCACCACGAGGGGTTTTTCCCATCGGGTTAAAAAGTCCTCCACGAGTTCCTGACCACCCTTATACCTCCCCATTCCGGGTCCCAACACCAGGGATGTATACCTCTTGTAGTCCTCGCTTTCGAAGATAAAGTCCCCCAAAAGGGGGTGTAAATATCCCCTTTCCGCCTCGGGTAGGGGTTTGGTCATCTCCTCGATAAGGGCGTTTTCCAAAACCGGATTTAGGCTCTCGGCAACGCCGGCGGTTACCAAGCCGGCGCCGGCTTCGGTCGCCGCCTTCGAAGCCATTATTACCGCACCGGTAAAGCCGGAACTACCGCCGATAATGAGAACGTGCCCCTCGCGGTTTTTGTAGGTATAGGGAGACCTTTGGGGGATTAATTTTTTTACCTCCTGAAGCTCTATGAGTTCGGTTTTTAACTCCTCCTCCCAAAGGTGGATGGGAATGGATATATCCCTAATAAGGACTTTTCCGCAGTAAGCCGATGCCGGATAGAGGACATGTCCGTATTTAGGAAGGGCGAAGGTTATGGTCATCTCCGCCCTAACGACCGGTTCTATCACCTCCCCGCTATCGGAGGATATTCCGCTCGGTATATCGACGGCAACCACCGGTTTGCCGGAGGTGTTTATTTTCTTTATTACCTCAACCCATCTCCCCTTAACGGGAGGTTTGAAACCGGTTCCAAAAATGGCGTCGATTATTAGGTCGAATTCCTCCAAAGGGGGTAGTTCCCTTACGAATTTCACACCCACCTTTTGGGCTATTTCGTATTGAACCCTGCAGTCGTCCTTTAATTCATCTCCCCCGTAGGGGAGGAAAACGGTCACATCCCTTTTATTGCGGATTTTTAAAATTCTTCCCGCCGCTATTCCGTCGCCACCGTTGTTGCCCTTACCCGCAACCACGAGTATTTTTTTCGCCTCGGGGTAGAAGCGTATGACCGCGTTGGCAACACCCCTTGCGGCGTTCTCCATTAGGACGAGGGAGGGAATGCCGATATCCTCTATGGTGCGGCGGTCGAGCTCTTGCATCTGCTGGGCTCTGACGAGCTTCATAAAGGAAAAGGATAATCCCCGCGAAGCGGGGTTGAAACTCTAAAGGGGGAATTCTATAATTAATACACTTGGTCGGGGGCGTAGCTCAACTGGATAGAGCGCGGGACTACGGATCCCGAGGTTGCGGGTTCGACTCCCGCCGCCCTCACCACTTTAACCGCCAATAGTCTCCCCATTCCAATCCTCCAAAAGGTATCCCTTCAAACTAAATTTCCTAACGATGGAGGAAAAAAATCTTCAAGACCTCTACGAGAGGGCGTTAGACCTATACCTCTCGGGGGACTTAATGGGGGCTTTGGCACTTTTGGAGGAATTCGTTTCTCAAAACCCCAAACACCCCTACGCGCTCTTTAACCTCGGAAAGCTCCACTACGAGCTGGGAAACAAAAAGTTGGCGAAGGCTTACCTCGAGGAGGCTATTAAGCTGAAACCCGACCTCTACGAGGCTTTGAGAATTTTGGGCGACATCTACACCGACGAGGGGGAGATAGATAAGGCTATAGAGACCTACGAGAGGTTGGTAAAAATCCACCCCTCCGCGGAGGTTTTCAACAATTTGGGATACCTCTACCAGCAAAAGGGGGATTACGAAAAGGCTATCGAATACTTCGACAGGGCTATAGAGCTAAACCCCAAACTTGCGGAGGCTTACTACAACAAAGCGCTATCCCTCAGGAGGCTTGGAAAATTTGAGGAAGCCCTTAAGTGGTACGACAAAGCGATAGAGCTAAACCCGAAAGACCCCGACGCATACTACAACCGCGCGATTGTGAAAAAGCATCTGGGAGACTTGGAGGGGGCTAAGAAAGACTTCGAAAGGGCTATAGAGCTGAACCCCCTCTTTGTGAGGGCTTACAACAATTTGGGGAATGTCTATTACGCCTTGGGAGAGCCGGAAAAGGCGCTCCAATACTACCGCAAGGCTCTCGAAATAAACCCCAACTACCTCGAGTCGATAATGAATACCGCCTTCATTCTACGGGAGATGGGTAGGTGCGACGAGGCTGTAAAGTGGTACGACAGGGCTTTAAGCCTCTCTCCCGACAATCCCGAGGCGTTAATCGATAAGGGGATATGTCTCAAAGAATTGGGTAAATTCCGCGAGGCGGAGGAACATTATAGGCGTGCCGCCGAGGTTTCGCCGCAGTTCAAACCGCTGGCGCTCTACAATTTGGCGTGTCTCTACAACCTCGAGGGGAAAAAGGAGGAGGCAAGGCACCTCTTGGAGGAGAGTTTCAAACTCGACCCCGAACTTAGGGAATACGCAAAAACCGACCCCGAGGTGAGGGATTTACTCGAAGAACCCCAAAGGGGTTAACAAAACCTCCCCAGCTCCCTTTGGAGGTATGCCATCAGCTCCCTAACCTGTCTCTCCGTTTCCTCCAAACTCCCACTGTTGTCTATAACGAAATCGGCGAGCTCCCTCTTTCGGTCTATATCGAGTTGCTTTTCCCAACGGCGGTTGAAATCCTCTTCGGTCATTCCCCTCCGGAGTGCCCTTTTTTTAGCCACCTCTTTGGGCGCATATACCAAAACGGTGTAGTGAAACCTGTTTTGGTTGCCCTTTTCGAATATCAGAGCCGCCTCGAGGACGCATATTCCTCCCCTTTCCCTGCAAAAGTTCTCGTATTCCCTATAGACCTCCGGGTGGAGTAGGTTTTCGAGCCACTTCAGGAGGTCGGGGTTTTTAAACACCCTTTCGGCGATTTTTTTCCTATCGACCCTCCCATCGGGGGTCAGAATATCCTTTCCCAACTTTTGCAGGAGCTTTTGCTTTATATCTTCCCTCTCGAGGAGTTTGTGAACGACCTTGTCCGCATCGAGGACGTTGGCGCCGTATTTTTCCATAAGCTTGGCGACGGTGGACTTTCCCGTGCCTATATTGCCGGTTAGACCTATTTTGAGAGCGCAATTCGCCGACACCGCAACCCTCCGAAACTTGCCACTTTTGGTTAGTATAATTTTTTATCGGTTAAAAATTTTTTTGGCACCAAGGGGGAATATAATGCAAATTACCTATCGGTTTTCCGAAGAAGAGAAAAAATTTTTCGAAGTATATCGCCAACTATTGGAAAAATATTCCGATAACCTTCAAAAGTTAAAGCTTTTTTTGGAGCTAAAGGCTTTGGATTTGGGTATAGAAAACCCCGATGAGGTTATAGAAAAAATACATTCCTTTTTGAGGGATTACATCTTTTTTAAAGACCGTAGAGAGGAACTAAAGGAAATCCTTCCCATAGATGATGAATTTTTAAAAACCTTGGAAAGGTATCCCTACTTTGTGGAATACCGTATCGGTTATGCCTTTCCCACCGAAGCGGTTTATGGCGGTTTCAAGTGGAGGGAACCCTTTATTATTGCCGGTGGAATAGACGGAAAGGTTAGGATTTGGAGATACGACGATGGAAAACTTCGATACCTTTTCGATATCGGGGAAAAGCATACCGGTTTCCCCGCCTACGAGCTCTATAAAGACCATCTTTTCTATTCCGTAGGTTCGACCTTAAAGGTTTTCTATCTACCGAGCGGGAAGCTGGTTGAGGAGATAGATGTGGGTCAACCCGTAGCGGCTTTAAACCTGGAAGAGGGCGGTAATTTATACCTTTACAAGCGTTTCGGTCAGTTGGCTATAAAGCAAAGGATAGACCTCGATAGCGGTAAGGTTGAATTCGGTCCCGCCGACCCGGTGGCGCTCACCTCGGTGGAAACCGGCGAAACCGATATGGTGGCGCTCGGAAAAAACCTATTGAAACTGAAGAAGGGAAGGATTTTATTATTCCGCGGAAAGAAAGAAAGTAACGATAAAAAGCTGGTAAAGGAAAACGCCTTCAAACTGAATTTCCCCATAAACGATATTTACGTCTTGGGAAGCTCCGCGATTTTGGGCACCGACGGCGCCCCTCCCCAAATAGTAGACCTGCAAACGGGTGAAATTTTGGGAACCCTCGACGTGCCGGTGGTTCACTCCTTTAGGATAAGGAAAAATCCCGTAAGGGATGAGCTCGCCATATCCCACAGCGACAACCTGATATCGATTTGGGACATAAAAACCCTGGAGAATATCAAGCTTTTGGAAAGCTACTTTATTGACGTTTTGGGATTGGATTACTCCCCCGACGGGAAACTGCTCGTCGCCGCCGGTGAGGGTAGGGATATAAACGTGTGGGACACCGAAAGTTGGGAAATGGTTAAAGATATAGATTTCGACTTCGAGGGTGTTACCGCCCTGAAATTCTCGCCCGACGGCAAATACCTGGCGGTGGGAGGAGGCGACAACAATATCTACCTGCTATCCACCTCCGATTGGAGCGTTGTTAAAACCCTTTCCCAACATGAGGACTTGATTTCCGACCTCCTCTTTGTGGATGGAAAGTTGGTTTCCGCCGGATGGGACGGCAAGGCGTTGGTGTGGAACCTGGAAAGGGGAGAGGTAGAACAGGTATTGCAAAACTCCGACCAGAGGGTTTGGAAGCTGGCGCTTTCGCGCGATGGCGGTCTCCTAGCGGTGGCGGACTGGGAGGGGAAGGTAAATATATACAAAACCGATACGTGGGATTTGGTGGAAACCTTTGAGGACAAAAGTGGGGTCACGGCGGTCGCCTTCGGCGAAAACCTCCTCCTCATCGGCAGAAAGGACGGAACCCTCGAGGTGGTAAAGATAGAGCCTAAGGAACTCGAAGAGGTTGTTGAAAATATTTCCGCAAATCCCTCGGAGGAGGTGGAGGGAATAACCACCTTCGGCGGCAATATACTCGTCTACACCAAAAGGGGTAGGCTCGGCATATGGAACCCCCAAGGGGAAAGGGTATTCTCCGCAACCGTCGAGGGTCTAAAAGATGCCGATAGCTTGAGGACACCGCGGTTGGAAACGAAAGTCCTACCCGATACCTTCATCGTCAGAAGGGAAAACAACTTCTACGGCGCCAAGGGGTGGGACAACTATATCAACATCCTCAAAGGGTTGGAAATCGTGGAGAAAAAGGAACCCTTCCTGGAGGTTATAGCGGAACCCAAACTCCTCGAGGAGTTATGAAGCCTTTTCCTCTTTTTGTTTCTGTCTATTTGCCCACCACTTTAGGTAGCTCTCTATAAAGCCGTCTATCTCCCCGTCCATTACGCGGTCTATTTGGGTATCCTCGTAACCGGTTCTGAGGTCTTTAACCAACTGGTAGGGGGTAAACACGTAAGACCTTATTTGGTGTCCCCAACCTATATCGGTCTTTTCCCCTTCATATTGCTTTCTCTTTTCCTCCAGCTTTTGGAGCTCGAGCTGGTAGAGTTTAGCCTTCAAGATTTTCAGGGCTTTCTGCTTGTTCTGAAACTGGGAGCGCTCGTCCTGGCACTGCACCACTATGCCGGTGGGAATGTGGGTAATTCTAACCGCCGTGTCGGTGGTGTTCACATACTGACCGCCCGCACCGCTGGAGCGGAAGGTCTCTATCTTCAAATCTTCGGGGCGGATTTCCACCTCTATATCCTCGTCTATTTCGGGGGCAACCTGCACCGAGGCGAAGGAGGTGTGCCTGCGCTTGTTCGCGTCGAAGGGCGAAATTCTAACCAGGCGGTGGACTCCGCTCTCACCCCTTAGGTAGCCGTAGGCGTAAGGTCCCTTTATGTGGAGGGTTGCGCTCTTTATACCGGCCACATCGTCGGGGGTAATATCCACAACTTCGACGGTGTAGCCTTTCTTTTCAGCCCAGCGGGTGTACATGCGCATGAGCATCTGCGCCCAGTCGCAGGCTTCCGTTCCACCCGCACCGGCTTGGATGGTGAGGAAGGCGTTTTTCGCGTCCATTTCCCCGCTTAGGTAGGTCTTTATCTCCAGTTTCCCTATTTGGTCCTCTATGCTTTTGAGTTCCTCCTCGAGGAGGGCGAGGTTTTCCATATCCGTTTCGTCGGTCTCTTCGAGCATCTCCTCCACCCCTTCGAGGGAACTCTCTATATCCCTAAACCCTTTAAGGGTCTCCTCTATATACTTCCTCCTCTGGAGGACCTCTTTAGCCCTCTTTTGGTCGTTCCAAAAGTCGGACGCCGCCATCTCTTCGTCCAACTTTCGGAGTTCCTCCTCCAATTTTTCCACGTCGAGGGTCAGTTTTATATCTTCGAAACGCTTTTTGAGGTCTTCCAGAAGTTGTTCGAGCTCGTATTTCATCGGAAGGTTTAAATTTTAGCCTTCACCGCTCAAGTGGAATGAGAAAGGTAATAATCCTATTTGAGTGAAAGAGGCTTTAAAGTATAACCTCTATGGTTAAAGTTGCCGTATCGGGCGCGCTCGGAAGGATGGGGAGACGTATCCTCAACATAGCCCACGAAGACCCCCAAGTGCGGATATGCGGTGCTATCGAAAGTCCCCAAAACGCCCAAAAATATAGCGACCTCGGAGAGGCTCTAAACGACGATAGGTTTAAGGGTATTCCCCTTTCCGACAACGCCGAAGAGATTTTGAAAAACTGCGACGTTTTAATAGAGTTTGCCAACTCAACCAAAGCCGCCTTGGAGCATACGGAAAAGGCGGTTGGACTCGGCAAGAAGGTGGTTGTGGGAACCACCGGTTTTTCCAAAGAAGAATTGAAAAAGCTTGAGGAATTGGCTAAGAGGGGCACGGTTCTCTTTTCGCCCAATATGAGTCTGGGGGTCAACCTACTCTTTAGGTTGGTCGAGATAGCAACCCGCGTTCTAAAGGACAAGGATTTCGATATCGAAATAGGGGAGATTCACCATAGGTTTAAAAAGGATGCCCCTTCGGGGACTGCGATGAGGTTAGCCGAAATAGTCGCCAAGGAGCTAGGCGTAGATTTGGAGGAGGCGGCCGTTTACGGGCGTAAGGGACATTACGAGAGGGCTAAAAACGACATAGGAATAATGACCTTTAGGGGCGGGGATGTGGTAGGAGAACACACCGTTTACTTCTTCGGCTTCGGCGAGAGGTTGGAACTGACCCACAGGGCTACCAACAGGGATATTTTCGCCAAAGGTGCGATTATCGCCGCAAAGTGGATAGCCGACAAGGAACCGGGAAAGCTCTACAACATGTTTGACGTTTTGGGGATTTAAAACTTTTCCAATTTTTTTATTCCCCTAGAGGAAAAACTCCAACATATTCACCTCGGAAGAGAAAACCAGATTTCCACCCCTTAGGAAGTTTGCATTTACCTCATCGAAGAGGTGTTTATCCAAATCGGTAATCCCGAAAGGTTTTTCATATTTTTGCCCCCTTTGGGGATGGAAGTTTCCCGTTTCACCCAGAAAGGAGCTAAGCAGAAACCTCAACTTGGAGGGAATATCCAAATTTACAACTCCATCGGGTGAAAATCCTTCGTAATCCCAGGCGAGGGGAGGGATTAACAAAACCCTATCGACCTCCGAAGGGGTTAAGTCGATATGTTCAATTCTCCCCCTTTTGAGTAAATCCTTTAAAGGTTTCAGTCCCAGCGACAGTTTCGGCTCACCCTTCTCTATCTCCTCCAAGAGTTTTAGGAGATACCTCTTCCTCTCGGGGGTTATTTCGAATTCCGTCCTAACGAGGGAGGTGGAAAGGACAAAATTGTGTCCCTTCACCGTTAGAAACTCAAAAAATTTCCCATCGGGGAGTTTCAAGTTTAGGAAATCCCTTAGAGTCTTTGCCTTTTGAACCTCCTCAAAGAGTTTGAAAATAGAGGCGATACTTTCGGGGGGTAGATTAAACCTAACCCTCAAAAGGGATTCGTCGAGTTCGTTTGCCAAAACAGCCGCCTTATCCCTTACCTCCCCTTTGGCGGTCTTTTGAATCTGCCACAAGACCCTTTTGGGAGAACTTATCCTCCTCTCAAACTCCTTTAGGGGGTGAAAGACCTTTTCCCTCTGAACCCCTACGGGGACTACTTTTAAAACACTCTCCCCTTCCGCGGTTCGAATTAAGGTTCCACCGCAGGTAATGGTAAATAGGGAAGACCTCAAAAGGGTTGCCAGTTCAAAACTTTTAGCCCTTCGGTGGATAGGGACTCTTTTTCCTTCCCTCTCTAAGGGGAATACGAAAAATATCCTCCTCTTGCCGTCCTCTAAATGTTTTCCTCCTACTCGGTCGCGTCCCCTAAAGAGGGCTTGAACCAATTCGGTCAAGTTGTTTTCCACCGAAAAGTCGGGCATAACCGCTATGTAGGTGTCTATAAGGGGAAAGGTGAGTCCCCGCGAAGCGGAAGAGGTTGCCAAGATTAACCTATACCTTTGAGAGTCCAAATCCTCTTCCCTCTCGCTCAAAGAGTGGATAACCAAAACCTCTTCTTCCTCCAATAGTTTTTCCCTTTTGGTCACAACCTCTTTGAGTTTTTCAAGTTGCTTTTTGTCCTGCCAAAAGAGGAAAATCTGCTGGCTTCCCTTTCGGAGGAAACTTTTAACGAGTTTCACCAAGTAGGGAACGAGTTCCTTGCTTTTGTCCCCAAAGGGGTGAAAGTCGTAAATAATCTCAAGCTCCCCCGCGGGGAAACCTACCGCATCTATGGCGGTGAAGTTTATTCCCCCTTTAATGGGAACCTTTGCGGTCTGAATCCCTCCCAAATTCTCCACTTTGGGTTGGGTGTCTATATAAACGACCGGTCTCTCGTCGGTATCCTCCGCAAAGGTTTTAAAGACCTCAAACCCCTTTAGGGAGGCGTCCAAAAGTGCGAAATAAAACCTTAGGTTTAATTCTTTCTCCGCAACCTCTTGGAGTTGCTTAAACCACTCCTCCCCAACAAAGTGTCTGAAGAGAAACCTACCCGTTTCCGAGCCGGTTATCTCGTCCATTACAAAGACGATGTCCCCAATGCCGTTGGAGATAAAGCGCTTTTCCAAAAGTCTCTTTAAATCCTTAGGAATTTCCCCACCGAAGGTGGGGCTTTGGTATTTGTCCAAAAAGAAACTTCTTATATGGTCAAAGGTGCTTCCCCCGTCTTTGCGCTTCACGACCGCTTGGGTGGCAAAGGCTACGAGTATCTCTTTACCCTTTAGGGGTTTGTTTTCATCCTCCAAAAGGTGGGCTACCGTCTTTAACAACCTGTTTAGGACTCCCCTTTCTCCCAACCTCCGGTCGGAGCTGGTCGTATAGGTTACCTCCCTAACGGTGGAATACCTTTCATCCTCCTCCGAATGGTTTCCCAACCTTTTGAGCTTTACCTTTCCGAGTTTGGGAATATTCACCTCCTCGGGAAGGGAAAAGTTTTCCTCCCTTGAGAGGTAAAAGACCGTATCGGGATGCTCCGATTGGGTGTAGAAGGCAACCATGTTTTTGTTGTTCTTGCACCACTTTTCTATTAGGGAGGTGTTTAAAAAAGTCCTCGGAGAGGTGTAGAGAATTAGGCTATTTTTCCCAAAGAGTTCAAAAATAGTCGTGGTTTTTCCTATACCGGGAACCCCCAAATTGGCAACCCAACGGGAGTTTTTCAAAACCTCTCGGAAAACCTTTTTGTGTTTCTTCCTTTTTTCCAAATTCAAACGGTATTCCTTACCTATCTTCCAAACCTCTTTTAGGATTAGATGCTCATCGCTATTGGTCTTTAGGGGTTGAATTTCTACCTCTATCCCCTTTACAGGTGAGTTTAAATTCATAAAAAACTTTTGGAGTTTCCCTGTGTATTCCTCCATAAAGCGGTTTCCGTTTTTATCGCTTCCACTTACGGAGGAATAGATTTCCCTCGCTTTCCCCAAAAGGTTCAAAACTTCTCTAAGTTCCACCTTTGGGGAAAAACTTATCTGCGAGACCTTGTGGAGTGTTATACCGAATACCCTAAGCACTACGGGAGTTTTTTCGTCGATTATCCCCTTTTGGAGGAGAAGTTTTAAATACTCCCCCGCGTAGGAGCTAGCCTGAACGAGCTTTGCGACCTCTCTATTCTTCCACTCCAAAAGTTGGAAAAATTCCCTTAACCTTTCGGGGTCTTCGGTTTTTAATTCCAATAACTTGTTTAGGAGCTCTTTAAAATTTCCCCCACCCTTTAGGTTTATCGGTTTGAAAAGATAACCTTGGGCTACCCCTTTAAGGTCGGTGTTGTAAATCCTCGTTAAACCGCTCTGGTATAGGTCGGGGGAGTTTAATAAGTCGTATCCCCCAAAGAGGTCGCCTGCGCCGTATAAACTCAAATCCGCAACCGTTATATAGTGCAATTTCTCCTTGATGGTAAAGTGCAAGACTAAATCCACATGTAGGAGAGACCCCTTTTCATCTTTAGTGAATTCCCCAGAAAGGTTGCCAAACTTTTCCCCAAACCTTTGGAGGAAAAAGTCTTGGTCGTCCTCAACGGGGATAGGTTTCCCGTAGTAGAAAAACACCGCCAGATGGATATTTTTCAAATCCTCCAAAAGTTTCTTTCCAAATGTATACCCTTGGGTGAAGTAGGTAAATAAAACCCTTGAAAGGGATTGTTTGAAAAGTTCTGTAATCCTCGAATCGGAAAAGATGTTTAACGCATAACCTATAAGGGGATAATTTTCAAATTCCTTCAACCAATAGGGGTAGAAATTTAGGTTTTCTTTTAAAACCTTTAAAAGTCCGATATTGAAAAGAGACTCGTAGAGGTAGCCGAGTTTTCTTTTTTCTTTATTAGAGGACATGGATTAGTTATAGATATATCAAAGGGAAAAAGAAATTTTGAGAAACCTACAATGTTATTCGTTTCTATATAAGCTCGCTACACAACTACCGCAGATATTGATACCAGATAAAACTTGAAGGCTATGAGCTACGGCTATGGCTTCGCTTTTGGATAAATTTTCTAAAAGTTTTATTTTTTTTAACCGACGCTTTCCTTCAGCATCAGTGGAAGTTATTTTCCAAATGCCCATTTTCTTACAACTCTCTTCATCTATTTTCCCACATAACGCCCATCCATCATCTAAAATATGAACCACTCCTGTCTCATAAACACAAAAAGTGTAGCCCATTGTTACGTACCCCCTAATAAAATTTGTTTTCCTAACAAGCAATTTATCAAGAAAGTCTTTTGATATCAATCTTATTTGTATAATCTTCAAATTAACCTAAATTGTTTTAATAGTTATAACCCGCATGGGTGAATCCTTTAAGGAGTTAGGAAAGTGATTTTTCAATGTTTCTCTACTAATTGTGGATGCTTTAATCATCCAACCATTTGTGAAAGGCTCTTTATCCAAAAATTAGTAGGTATAGGATTACTAACAACCTTTATAGGTCTAGCATTTAGGATTTTCCTTTATTTGAATAGGAAATAAGCTAACCAATAAGGTTTACTTAACGAATTTTATGCTCTTTATCGCTTTATTTTTTGGAATGTTAGGTTTGTATGAACTTAGAAGGAAAGGGAAAACTTAGAAGATAATTAAAATAGACATTTGTAAGCTATAATCCTTTAAATACCTCGTCCGCGGGTATACCTTCGGTTTTACCTTCTTCCAGTTTTTTTAAGCGTTCTTTCGCTACTTTGGTGCACCAGATAATCTAAGTAAAAGGTTAAAGCTTTGGCTATCAATCTACTTTTTTCTTTCCTAGTTTCTTGGATATTCTCTTAAGCTTTCTGGCTAATTCTTCTTCAAGGGTTATATTTAGTCTTTTATTTAACCACCATGAGTGTATATTAAGACAAAATAATTATATTATAAAGAAAATTATTTTAAGGTAAACACATAGTTTATAAAGCTATAAAACTTATTTTTCCATATTGGATTTTCTATCTTATTATTAGCCCCACACCAAAGAATCATATCGAATAATCGGGGTAAAGGATATCTATAACTGTTTTCGAGATAAGAAGACAAAATAATGTTGTTTATACGAAAGTTATATACCCAAATATTTAAAGCACTAAAACCTTTTTCATTCGCAGGTAATCCTAGAAGATTCATTATAGGATTATCAAAGGCTATAAAAATATCAGGTCTAAGATAATGCAAAATTTTCGCTATCATAACAGGTTCATTAATTTGTGCTTTATGAGTTTGAATTAATAAATTTTGAAAATGTAAAAAGCTATTAATAAAAAACCCTAGATTGGGAATAAACTCAAAAGAAATCACTTTTTGAAGAACCTGAGATATTTGATTAACAGGATTTTTCCACATATTTACAAAATTTTGAAAATCTCCATTATACCTTCTAATGAAATTTTTATTTTTAAATCTTTTTATTTGCCAACTTAATAAAACTGGTAAAATAGCATCAAAAAAAGTAAAATTTGAAGTGGTAAGGTTGTTAACATAATTTGAAATAGTATTATTCCATAAATTCCTTTTATCTAGATTGTAATAATTAAAACTTTGTAGAAATCTTTGTAATGTCTGAATATTTTCTTGCTGTATTTGTTGATTTCTTAGAAGATACAAAAGTTCTTGTGTTAATAAATAATCCTCATCTCCAGTGATACTGGAGTTTTTAAACCAGTTGACACATACTGTTATAAGGTTTTCTAAATCTTCTAAATTGAATAACATAATTTTCTATTTTAATTTGATTTGTTCAAATTCAAACACCCCTTGCACACCCTAATCTCCCTAAAGCGGAAACCTCCGTTTTCCTTCCTCTCGGGGTAAGTTATAACAGCCAATTCCTCTATAGGTTTTTCCATTTCACATTTCTCACAACGGAGGGCAGAAAACTTTTCCACCGCGGAGTGGTTGTTTAGAAACTTATCCATGTAAGGGTTCCAAATAGTTAAAAGTTCAAACTCCGAGAGGATATCTATTAAATTGTGTTGCGCTATTAGGTTTAAAGGTTCCAAGTTTCCACTACTTCGGTGTTCCTCCCAAAGGTTTTTAACCTCTCCGCTGTCTATGTCCCAATCGGAAAAACCGAAGTAGTGGAAAAATCTCGGATGTATCAACTCTCGGAGTTTGGGAGTTTTATGCCACCTCTTTAGGTCTCTTATTTTGTAGGTGATACCCATTGCGGGTTTCATTATTTCTTTAACCTGCAATTGGATACCTAAATGGGTTCTAAGCCATTCACCTTCAAAGGGGGCGTTGTAGGCGTAAAACTCCTTTTCCCGTGCAAGTTTTTCTATAAACCTTTTGAGTTTGGAATAAAAATCCTCCTTGCTTAGTTTTTTGGTTCTCAAAAGCACAATTGCGGTTTTTCCGTAAACGAAGCCTCCGCAAATGATTTCTCCCTTTTGCGGGTTGTAATCGGTGGTTTCGAAGTCCAAAACAACCCCTTCGAAGTTTACTTTTGGGTGCAACTCCAAAAGGATGTAGTAGAGTCCATCTCCATTTAGTTTGCCGTTTACCAAAACCATTTGTTTTGCTAATTATATTAATATGGTTTACCAACTAAGAGAGGAACCCCAAAGGTGTTTAACTCTAAAGGATGAAGTTTTCAAAAAATTTATAGAACTGTTTAAGGAAAAATTGAAAAAGCAATCCTCTTTTAGGAACGGGAAAGATATTTTTAATTTTTCCAAAGAGGTGGCGATAGAGTTCGAAAAGAGATTTCCAAAAATATCCGAAGTTTTTAACGGAAAACCCTACGATTGTAAAAAATTCTTTGAGATTTTTACGGAAAGACAGTTGGCGGAAATAAGAAAACTCTCAAAGGAAATTTCCATAAATGCGGAGTTAAAAACTTTTAAGGAATCCTTAGAGGAGTATATAAAACAAAACTTTGAACTTTTCAAAAAACGTCTAAAGGCGGAGGGATATACCGAGGAAGAAATAAAGGAAGCTTGGGAGAAAAATTTCAAATACTTTGAAGAGTTGATAAAGGAAGATACAACCTACTACACCCGAATAGCCTCTTTGAGGATAAAGGATAAAACGGAAAAACCCAACGAATCCGACCCCTACTTTTTGACTTATCTATTGGTGTTTGAATTGGAAAAAAGCTCCCGTTCGGAGGAGTTTAAAAACCTAAAGGAATACCTTTTTAGGGGGAGGATTGAGTCGGTTGAGGAAACTCTAAAGGAATTGGTCGCTCAAAAGTGGGAGAGTAATGTTGACGAATTGTTAGCAGACCTCGGTATAGTTGACGAGGCTTTTGACAACAAATGGGAGGAAAAGAGGGAGGATATTCTTAAAATCGTTGAAGACCTGTTCGATGCAATAGATTCCACCGTAAGGAGCAGAATAGAGGCGGAACACTTTAGGGATTTAATAGAGTTTGCCAAAGAGAGGATTGAAAACGAAAATCTACTGGAAACTTTAAAGGTTATAGAAGAAAACTTAAACCTCTTGAGGGAAATTTACGAAAATAATCCCGATTTGGGAAACATTCTTGTTGAAGCAATCCCCGTAGGGTTTGAATTTTGGGACAAGATAACCGATTACGCGGTTGAGAAAGACTTTAGGCACTTCCTATACACCTACAAAATGAAAATTAACGATATTGCGGAGGGGGCTATAGAAAATCACTTGTTAAAACCCAAGTGGGTTAAATTACCCGACATAAAAACCCGTGCAGATTACTTTATCGCCCAAGGGATACTTTTTAAGGAAATTGTTAGGAATTTGGATAAGGCTATAGAAGACTTGGGAACAGATGCGGTTAAAAAACTTCCCTCTTACCTAAAGGGTTTTATAAAAGCACTCTTCTATTACGGGAAGGCGGATATAGAAACCCTTAAGGGGTTTTATAACTACTACGAACAGGTTCAAGTTATAGTCTCCGATTGGTTGGCAAAAAGGAGTGATGAAAGAACCTTTAGCGAAGCGGATAGGGAATTTTTAACCCGAATAGGGGATGAAATTGAAAGATTACTCCCACCGTTGGAAGGAAACAAAGAACGATTTGAGGAACTTTACGGATATATAGCTCAAAACCTAATAAAGGAATTTGTTGAAAAGGTTCTACCCTCCAACGGTAGGGAGCTTTTCGTCGCGGTGGATTTCCCTTCCTTGGCGGGGACTATAAAAAGACTCCTTTCGGAGGAAGAAAAACAATCCAAAACCCACATATACAGGGGGCTCTTGAAGGTTTTAACCCAAAAGGAGGAGCTGAAAAATTTTGAATACATCTTTAGGGTAAAAAATGCCGTTCAAAACCACTTATTGGATTTGGATAGAGAGGTTTCCCCTAAATTGGAGAAATTGAAACCTATAAAAGACCTGAAAGAGTTTTTTACCTTAACGGCGGAACTATCGGAGGAAAGAATTCCAAGCAACGGACAAACCTACAAATTGGGATTTATTTTAAGTTTCCTTTTGCTAACCTCACTAATAGCCTCGCGAAGCGGGGGAATTTTAGAGGGTTTCTCTTTACCCCATTCCACCAACAAGGGCGAGGATTTAAAGATAGACAAATACAGGGATTTACTCTATGCACTTGTAGGGGCTTCGGTTTTTGCGATAAATTCCGACAAAGTAGCGGCGGTTCAAAACTTTAATTGGAGTAATGTATTTAAAAAAGAACCTTTTAGAAAAGATAAAAATAAAAATCTCTACAAGGCTATAAATAACCTTCTAAATACCCGTTTGTTGGTGAACAGTAAAATTAAAAACGGCTTAACCTCCCTCTATTCCAACCTACCCTTTGAGGTTGAAGGTTTAAACCTAAACCAAAAGATGGCAATTTTGGCGCTTTCCCACCCTGCGAAGGTGGATAAAAACTTAAAAGCCGTTCTGGGGGAAGCCTACATTTTTGAACCTATCAAGGGAAAGGATTTATTTAATACCTCCAAAGGTGTAAGAGTTTTTAGGAAAACCTTTAGTGGTGTTTACAGCTTTATAGAAAAAGACCAAAAAGGGGAATTCGCGGATTACAAGACCATTTTGAGTGATTTTCTAAAAACTTTAAAGAAACTCGGGGTGGAAAAGGTCTATTTAATTCCACCTTTACCCATATATAGGGGTTTATCAACAAAGGAGGACTTTTTAAGAGAGCTCTATTTCTCCGACCTACTTGCGGAGGTTGGGGAGGAAATTGAAATACCTCTAAGGTTGGTTTTCTCGAGCTTCGGAATAGTTTATACCCCCGAGCTAAGCAACTTCAAAAGGAGAATAAAGGATTTTCTGAAAAAGGAAGGTTTAATTATTAAAACGGACAAGAAAGTAGAAGAAAAGAGGGGAATAATAGCGGTAAACCTGTTTAAAAATATTGAGAAAATAACCCCGCGAAGCGGGGCTATGCCTTTTATAACACCGAAATTTGCGATAATTCCGCTCTTTTCTATGGAGGAAAGCGTTGAAAAGACCCTATTCCACCACGCATTTATATACTCCGTTCCCAACCACCGACTCTTTGAGGGAGTCCATCCCGAAAAATTGTTCCTCCGAGAGGAAGAAAAAAGCGAATTGGCTAACCTTTTAAGTGTGGTTCATTTAATCCAATACCAAAAGGGAGAGGAGTTGAAAAAGTCCAATAAAAGGGTAGGTTGGGAAAAGACCTTTAAGAGGAACCCCTTTTATGTGCTTCCCGAAAGGAGGAGCGGAGATAAAAATATCCTCGCCCTTACGGAGGTGGATATTTTCTTTAACTCCGAAGCCCGTCCGAGGTTACAGACCGTTTTAACCGCCTTTAGGTTGTGGGATGCGGTTAGAAACCTTTAAAGGGGTTTTCCTTTAACCTTTTCCCCTCTATGGGGAGGGTTTTGGTTATTTACGACTCCGAGACGGGGAATACCGAAAAGATGGCTCACCTCGTGGCGGAGGGTGCCAAAAAGTTCCCCGTAGAGGTGAGGGTTAAGCATGTGAAGGATGCTACAAAAGAGGATATCCTCTGGGCGGACGGTCTGGCTGTGGGAAGTCCGACCTATTTGGGCGGTATGTCTTGGAGACTTAAAAAGTTCTTCGACGAGATTAGCGACGAGCTTTGGGGTGAGATAGACGGGAAAATCGCCTGCGCCTTCTCCTCCTCCGGCGGGTGGGGAGGCGGCAACGAGATAGCCTGCCAAAACATCTTGATGATGTTGCTAAATTACGGCTTTCTGGTCTTCGGGGTAACCGACTATGTGGGAAAGAAATTCACCCTCCACTACGGGGCTGTCGTTGCGGGAGAGCCGAGAACGGAGGAGGAAAAAAACGCCTGCATAAGGTTGGGTGAGAGATTGGCCCAATGGGTGTTGATTTTTAAAGACTGCAAAAGGGAGTATTTGGAAAATTTGAAACCTCCCGAGGAGGACGAAGAGGATTAAAAACCTTCCCCGCCGCTTCGCGGCGGGCTTTTTAACTTTAAACGGTTCCCTCTCTGCTTATATTCTGTTTGGAGCGCAGATACTCCTTTCTGGCGAGCAGGCGGTTCAGGGCGTCCACATACGCCTTTACGCTGGCTTTCACTATGTCTATATCGCTCGCCCTTCCGCTCGCCTTTATCCCGTCCAGCTCTATCACGACGCGCGCCTCGGCTTGGGCGTCGGTGTTGGGGGTTAGCGCCTTTATCGAGTAGTCAACAAATTTCGGTTTAATACCGGTAGCCTTCTGTATAGCCTTTATGGCGGCGTCAACGGGACCGTTTCCGGTTTCGGTCGCGGTCTTCTCCTCGCCTTTGAAGACCAACTTAACCGTCGCGGTGGGGAGTATGTTGTTTCCGGTTTGCACCTGCAAATGTTCCAGTTTCAGGTAATCCTCCCCTCCGGAGGTTCTAAATTGCTCGTAAATAAGCGCTTCGAGGTCTTCCTCGTAAACCTCCTTCTTCTGGTCCGCTAGGGCTTTGAATTTCTCGAACAGTTTGTTTAGGGTTTCCTCGTCCACCTCGTAGCCGAGCTCTTTGAGTTTCGCCTTCAGCGCGTGTCTGCCGGAGTGCTTTCCGAGGACTATCTTCGATTTGGGGAAACCGACATCTTCCGGTTTCATAATCTCGTAGGTCTCCCGCTTCGCCAATACGCCGTGCTGGTGGATTCCCGACTCGTGGGCAAAGGCGTTATCCCCGACTATAGCCTTGTTGGGTTGAACGAAGGTTCCGGTAATCCTACACAGGAGTCTCGAGGTCTTATACAGCTCGGGGGTGTTTACCTCGGTGTAGAGTCCCTTAAAGTGGTCTTTTCTCACCTTTAGAGCCATAACGACCTCTTCGAGGGCGGCGTTTCCGGCACGTTCACCTATTCCGTTTATGGTGCACTCCACCTGACGGGCACCTGCCAAGACCGCCATCAAAGAGTTTGCGGTTGCCAAACCCAGGTCGTCGTGGCAGTGCACCGAAATAATCGCCTTATCTATATTGGGAACGTTCTCCTTTATATCCCTTATTAGGTTGTAAAACTCGTCGGGGATGGCGTAGCCAACCGTGTCGGGGATGTTTATAACCGTTGCACCAGCCTTAATAGCCTCTTCGATAATCTTGTAGAGGAATTCCCTCTCGCTTCGGGTGGCATCCTCGCAGGAGAATTCGACGTCGTCGGTGAAGTTCCTCGCGTAGCTTACCGCCTTTTTAGCCCTCTCGAGCACCTCCTCGGGGCTCATCTTCAGTTTGTATTTCATGTGGATGGGAGAGGTGGCTATAAAGGTGTGTATGCGCTTTCTCTCCGCCGGTTTTAGCGCCTCCGCCGCCGCCTCTATATCCCTCTCCAACGCCCTCGCGAGGGAGCATATAACGGGACCTTTAACCTCTTTCGCTATTAGGTTTATAGCCTCCCAGTCGCCTTTGGATGCGGCGGCAAACCCCGCCTCTATAATATCCACATTCAGGCGGGCGAGCTGCTGCGCCATCTGCAGTTTCTCCCCCGTGGTCATGGAGAACCCGGGCGCCTGCTCGCCGTCGCGCAGTGTGGTATCGAAAATATAGACTTTTTCACCCATGGTAGAACCTCTCCTCCAACTTTAAACGTAAAAGTATAAGTTGCACCTTTGTATGAACTCCGTTAGCTCTTGCAAAAAATTTGCAATTTCGGTGTGGAAAGAAATACCGACCTCCAAAGGGTTAAGATTTTTGGCTTATGTTAAACCTCTCGGCGGAGGAGTTTTTCGAACTCTCGAAGGATTACAACGTAATTCCCCTCTACACGGAGTTTATAGCCGATATGGAAAATCCCCTAACGGCGTTTTTGAAAATAAAAGACCTCGGGAGGTTTCCCTTCCTGCTCGAGAGCGTGGAGGGCGGCGAAAAGTGGGCGCGCTACTCCTTTCTGGGGTATGGCGGGAGCTTTTACGTAAAGACCTACCGCCACTATTACGAGATATACGACCGCGGGCGGCACGAAATTGGCGAGTTCGCCGACCCGCTCGACATACTGAAACCCATCGTTAGAAATTACAAACCCTATCGGGATAAAAATCTCCCCCGCTTTTGGGGTGGGTTGGTAGGTTATATCGGCTACGATGTGGTGAAGTTCTGGGAGCCGGTTCCCGACAGAAATCCCGACCCGATAGGGGCGCCCGATATCTTCCTCGTTCAGACCGACCTTATGGTGATTTTCGACAACCTAAGTTCGAAACTGATAGTTCTAAAACCGGTGGTGGTCGGGAATAGAAATCCTTTAGACCTCTACAGGGAGGCTCAAAAGGAAATCCTCCGGGTGGTGGAGAGGTTGAAAAAACCCCTCCCCGAAAGGGAGTTTTTACCCGTTCCACCCAAAACCCTCGATGCGGACTTTTCCGAGTGGAGGAGCAACTTCACCAAAGAGGGGTTTGAAAGTATAGTCAAACGGGCAAAGGAGTATATAGAGGCTGGGGACATCATTCAGGTGGTCTTGTCCCAACGTTTCCGAAAGAGGTTAAATACCTCTCCCGAACTCCTCTACAGGGCGCTTAGATTTTTAAATCCATCCCCCTACATGTTCTTTTTGAAGTTTGACGACCTCTACGTGGTGGGTGCATCTCCCGAAATCCTCGTAAGGGTAGAGGATGGGAAGATAGAGACCCGACCTATAGCGGGAACGAGACCGAGGGGTAAAACCCCCAAAGAGGATAAAGAGTTGGAGGAAAACCTCCTGTCGGACGAAAAGGAGAAAGCGGAACACATAATGCTGGTAGACCTGGCGCGCAACGATGTGGGGAGGGTGGCAAAGTACGGGTCGGTCAAAGTGGAAAACCTCATGAGGATAGAGCGCTACTCCCACGTTATGCATATCGTCTCCGACGTGGTTGGAGAGCTTCGGGAGGACAGGGACGCGCTCGACGTTATAAAGGCGACCTTCCCAGCCGGAACGGTCAGCGGGGCGCCGAAGGTTAGGGCTATGCAGATAATAGAGGAGCTCGAAAACGAGCGGAGGGGAATATACGCCGGTGCGGTGGGCTATATCTCCTTTCAGGGAAATACCGACACCGCCATAGCTATTAGAACGGCTGTCATCAGGGGGGACGAGATATTTGTCCAAGCGGGGGCGGGAATTGTGGCGGACTCCATTCCCGAAAGGGAGTGGGAGGAGACCCGCAATAAGGCTAAAGCCCTAATAAAGGCGGTCGAAATTGCCGAAAGATTTTGGAAAAACGGATAGCCCTTCGGGGAAAACTCCCCTTTTCGGTTTTCTTCTTTTAAACCAAACCGGGGTAGGGATTAGATGGAAGACCTACCTTCGGATGGTTTTTCTAATATTCCAAGCCGCGGAAGGGGAGCGAGAAAAGAATTTTCCTTTCCCATTTACGGAATAAATAGGTGGCGAAAACCCTTTCGGAGAAAATCCAATACCCACGACCGCTACGGGGATATAAAAAGGGCTATACCCCTTTAAGGGTCTCTTAAAAATTCGATAACCTCCTCGGGGGTGAGGTCGTACCAGTTGCGGTAGGCATCGGCAACCGCGTAGGGGTATACATCCCTTAGGTTTAGGCAGTAAACCTCGTCGACCGATTTGGCGATTTCCTCCGCCGCATCCTTGGAGCAGGTGGGAACGGCAACTATTATTTTCTTGGGATTTCGTTTCTTGAGATATTCAATGGCGGCGCGGAGGGTATAGCCGGAAGCCAATCCGTCGTCGACCACAATAACCGTTTTCCCGCTTATATCGGGAAAGGGTCTATTTCCCCTAAAGAGGACGTTCCTCTCCAAAAGGGTTTGCCAGGTCTTTTGAATTTGGCGCTCTATGTCCTCTTCCGTCAAACCCGCCGAGCGGATTAGTTCCTCGTTTAAAACTACAGCCCCGTCGAGGTTCATCGCGCCGAAGCCGGCTTCGGTATTCCAGGGAAGTTGAATTTTTCTGACTATTAGAAGCTCGAGGGGTGCGCCGAGCGCTTTTGCTATCTCCTTGGCTACCGGAACGCCTCCCGATGGTATAGCCAACACCAAGAGGTCTTTATCCTTTAAATACCTCTTTAGGAGCTTGCCCAACTTCTTACCCGCATCGGTGCGGTCTTCAAAAACGAAGAACTTGTTTAGGAGCTTGGGAAGATAGATAAGTCTCCCCATAAGGAGGAAATTAGGAAGGAAAGGCGGAAAAATTAGGCTTCCTTTCTCCTGGCGTTGAGATACATGAGCAGTAGGGAAATCAGGATTGCAACACCGGCGAGAACAGCGTAAACGATGAAACCTTTGGCGTAACCGGCTTTTCCGTAAATATCGATGAACCTACCGAGTATGGGGGGAACCACGAAACCGCCGAAAGCTCCCAAACCGCCAACCCATCCCGCGGCGCCACCGGTTGCGTGGGGGACGTATTTGGGAACGAGTTTGAATACCGCACCGTTAGCCATTCCCATACCGATACCCATAAGGACTTCTCCCGTTAGGGCTATCGCAAAGGAGGAGGAGAACATCAGTATCAGGGCACCTATTAGGGTTATGGAGTAGCTGACCAAAGCCATCAGCTCGCCGCCCAACTTGTCGCTGAGAAAACCGCCGAGAATTCTAATGACCGAAGCCAGTAGGGAAAAGCCGAAAGCCATTAGCAGCCCCGCTTCGGTAACGGGGAGGTTGTAGCTGCTAACCCAGAAGACTATAAACCAACCGGTTAGTGCCAAGAATCCACCGAAGGAAACGAAGTAGAGGTATACCAACGCCCAGGTGAGTTTCTCTTTAGCGGAGATGATTAGCGATTGCACCAAGCTACCGGTGGGAAAGAGCTCTTGTCCTAAAGCCCTGGCTATCTTTTTAGCGGTTTCGGGGTCGAAGCCCTTCTCTATTAGCTGGAAGTAGTAGGCGTCCCTCGCAAAGAGGAAGTAGATAATAGTTCCTATCAGTAGGAATAGGAACCATATGAAGTAGGACATAGGAAGTCCCAACGCCTTTAGTGCAAAGGGCAGAACCATACCGAACAGACCGGGTGCCAGATTACCGACACCGGCGTAAACGCCAAGAGCCGTTCCCTGGTCCTTTTGGGGGAACCAATAGGAGGTTTGGGCTATTCCGACGGAAAAGGTAGCTATACCGCAACCGCTTAGGAAACCGAAGAGTAGGATTAACCAGTACATCCACGGTTCGAGGTTGGGATAAAACGCGAACAGCATCGCCGAAAGTCCCGCCATTCCTATAACCGAAAGCCAAAGGAGCGTCAGCATCGGCTTTCTACCGCCCACCTTGTCGACCCAGGCGGCAAAGGGTATTCGGAGCAGCGAACCGGTGAGGTTCGGCGCGGCGACCAGCAGTCCCAATAAAACCCCGCTTAAAGCTAAACCGCTTTTTAGCTCTTTGGCGACCGGTCCATAGAGCGAAACCGCCGCGAAACCGATGAAGAAGCCCCAAGTTGCCATTACCAGCCCCGTTAAGGGGTCTCCCTTTAACCCCAACTTTTTGAGGAGGGTTTCCTTTTCAATTTCTTCCCTTTCGAGGTTTTCCACAATTTTTTGTAGCTCATCGCGGTTGATTGAAGCCAATTTACCACCTCCTTCAAAAGGTTAAACTTCAGAGAGATAATGTCTTGGACGCGAACTTTTAGATATTGGAATTTCTTTCGATAAAGGTTAACAATCGGTGAAGTTTTATGAAAACAGATTACCTTTTATAGGACTTATTTTTTTCTTTCCATTAAATGGATTTATGCAGAAATTATCCCTGCTTTTCATGCTTTCTATCTCTCCAATATCCTTAGCGGTGGATTTTTTTCAAAACCTCAAACTGCATAGGAAATGTATTTTTAGATTTCCGCCCCCGTTGGGAGTATGTGGATATAGAAAAGAACGGATTGAAAACCGCGAACGCGATAACCTCTAGGATCCAATTCGGTCAATCGCTTAAAGTATCCCCGCAACTGAAATTCTATTGGGAGCTTACCGCGGTGGTTCCCCTGTAGACCACTACGCACCCCTAAAATCGGGATACGAATTCGTTGCGGATGAGGACAATTTCCGCCTAACCCAATACTATGCGGATTACCTGTGGAACGGGATAAACCTGAAATTGGGTAGGCAGGTTATAAATCTCGACAACCAGAGGTTTATAGGTTCGGTCAACTGGCGCCAAATGCCCCAAACCTTTGCCGCCGCAAGGGTGGACTTTTCCCCCTATAGAGGTATAAAGGCAACCGTAGCCTATATAGTTTCCCGTCAGGGGGTTTTGAAATCTCTATCCACCCAACCTTTTGACTACAAACCTTTCAACCACTCCTGGTTGGTTCACCTATCCTTCGAACCCCTAAAGGGTGTTAAGACCTCCCTTTACTCCTACAACTGGAAGATGAACTCCGACACCTATGGGGTGAACATTTTCGGAAATCTCCCCTACGGGGGACTGAAGTTCGGATATTGGGGAGAGTATGCCCATCAGATAGTTCACAACAGCGATTCCGGTATTTGGGATACGGCAAACTACTATCACCTAAAGCTGTCCCTAAATACCGATTGGGGTAACCTAAAACCCTTCGGGGCTATAGGTTTCGAACACTTGGGAAAACACTTTATTACACCCCTGGCTACCCTCCACAGGTTCAACGGTTGGGCTGATGTATGCCTGAAATATACCGCCAATACGGACACCTACGGGTTAAACGATGCATACGTATACGCCGGTGTCTCCCATCAGAGGTTTGGAAAATTTGAGGCGGCTTTCCACCGCTTTACCGCACCCGAAGATTTCCCCCAAGGTGGGAATAAATTCGGAAATGAAGTAGACTTTCTGTGGAGTAAAAGGGTCTTTAAAAACACCTCCTTGTTGGTCAAATACGCCAAATACAACGCCGATAGCGAGGCATCCCAAGCAGGTGTAGGCGACAAGGATACGACCAAATTCTGGGTAATGTTGAACTTTAAATTCGGTGTCTCCTTTTAAGGGGTATTCTTAGTATAGGTTCTCAAAAAGGGGAGGAATTTTAACTTTCTCCTCCGAATTTATTTTCCAAATAGAGTCCCCCAAAATGGGTCAGGAAGTAATAGAATGCTATCGGGGTGAAAAACATAGAAAAGAGCATCGATGCGAGGACTAAAAACTGCATGGTAGCCGCCTGCAGGGGCGGGGTGCCGGCTAGGAGCAGACCGACCATAACCCCCGGTATGTGGACTATACCCGCCGCCTTTAGCATGTCCCTAATAACTACGGTCGTCAGGGGAATAGTCCTTTTCAGGATATAGGAGCGCACCGTCGACGGCGAAGCACCGAGGGCGAACATCCCCTCCAAAACCCCCGCCTCCTTGACCAGTAGGTCGCCCACGTATTGGGAAAAGAGGGAAATCGAGCGCATTCCCGCCGCCAGCAAAAGACCGGCGAAGGGTATCAGCAGGTGGGGTTCGACCCCCAAGATGCCGACCGCCCCGTAAAGGGCTAAGAGCAAATAGTTGACCGCCGCAATCGCCACGAGGGCGGACAGAAAAACCGCCTTGCGGCTGTAAGCCTTAAGCCCAAACCTCTTTGAGGCTATAAAGGCGGCGTTGGCGGTCATAATGGCGACCACCGCAAGGGTAAGGAAGATATTTGAAACCTTTACCAGGTAGAGGATTACCGACCCTATAAGGAGCAGTTGCAAAAAGGAGGAGACCGAAACGGGTAGTATCTCTCTCCAAATCCCTATTTTGGTCTTTAAATCGAACAGAACCACCGAGAGGATGAGGAGGTAGGCGAGAACCACCTCCGTAAGGGTTTGGTTTAAGTCCATAAAGCGGAAACTATTATGGAAAAAGACTCCGCGCGGAGCGCGGGCTTAGGTTTAAACGAACATAAGCCAGCCGAGGGGGTGTCTGTCGACCGTTATCTCTCTCGTCTCCTTGAAGAGCTCGGAGGCGAAACCCAATTCGGTTATAGCCTTGAATATCTCGCTTAGGTGGTGCTCCTCCTTCCTGCCCTTGCCCTTTTCGATGCGCTCGTAGATAAAGAGCTCCGCACCGAAGGGTAAAATGCCGGCGTGGTAGTTAACCCTTACTAGCCTCTCCCCGCTTTCGGCTTCTATATCCTCGAGGCGGCGGACTATATCGCTATACCCCCTGTCGGCGAAAAATTCCTTATCGGCTTCCAGCACCTTGCGGGAGAAGTGGTTTACCACCTCCGTGAGGCGGTTTTCCTTAAAGACTTCGTAGAGTTCCGGCTTTTGGGCGTGGCTTTCGTATTCCTCCACCCTTTGGGTGTCAACCTCGAAGTCCCCTGCAAAGGTGGAGTTTCTTACGGCGACCTTTCGGACTCCTATAAACCTCTTAGATTTCCCCACCAGTTTAATTTTCTTCTTTTTAATCTCCCCGCTTTGGAGTTCGAATTCGGAGACCTTTAGGAGGTTTAGGAGGTTCTTCTCCTCCTCGTAGTTGATAACCTCGCCCTCAACTATCTCCGGTTCGCCGCCGCAGAGCACCTTCTTTTCCAGCCAGAGGGCTATAGCCTCCAGCTGTCTCCTAACCTCTTGGCGGTTCTCCCTATTTTCGCGGTAGAAGTCGAACCACCAGAGGAGTTTTTTGTAAAACTCGTCGAAGAGCTCCTTATTGCGGTATAGGTTCTCGTAAACGAGTGCGTTCTTCAGGAGGTCTTTTAAGGTTTCCCCCTTCAGGAATACCTTTTCCCCCGCGAAGCGGGCTACCGCGTTTGTTAACATTACATCGCTCAAAGCCTTTAATTCCATAGAACTAAAAATTTATAGCCCCTTCGGGGGAAAATTCTCCAAAGGTAGGTGCAAATTGTATCATTACCCCTAAGGGTTGCCGGTCGGAAGATGCCGAAAAAGGTCTTTTTCTCCCTCGGAGATCGCTCCGCCGATAGGATTCTCTCGAAAATCCTCCCCCATCTGGAGGGCGATTTCGAACTCTACGGCATAGGCGGGAGATACACCGAAAACCTCCTCCAAAAGGTGGGAAATGTGGAAGACATAACCGCAACGGGGCTTTTCGAAGTTTTACCCAAGTTGGGGAGGATATTGGCGACCAAGAGGCGGGTTTTGGATTTTCTGAAAAGGGAAAAACCCCACGCCCTGGTTGCGGTCGACGCGCCCGGCTTCAACCTCTCCCTGATAAAGCGGGCGAGGGAACTCGGCATAAGGCGGGTTGTCTACTACATCCTCCCCCAAATTTGGGCTTGGAAGGAGGGGAGAAAATACACCCTCGCAAGATACAGCGACAGCCTTATCTCCATACTCCCCTTTGAGGAGAGATACTTTTCCGACCTAAAGGTGGATTTCGTCTATGCGGGACACCCCTCGGTGGAACTCCTAAAGGATATTCCCAACGAAAAACCCCTTAGGGAGGACTTCTTCGTCGTCTTTCCCGGCAGTAGGACTTCGGAGGTTAGGAGACACCTAAAGGTGTTGGAAAAGGCTATCCCCCTCGCGGTTAAGGAGTTTTCCCTCCGACCGGTGGTTTTGGCTTTCCGCTCCCAC
>JALWDU010000093.1 GCA_027036735.1 Aquificales bacterium
TTGGAGGTGCGGGCGGCATGCACGCCGTCTTTTTGGCTAAAAAGCTCGGCATACCCAAGGTGTTCGTTCCGAGAAACCCCGGACTGCTTTCGGCTGTGGGAATGCTCCTCGCCGACCACATCAGGGACTACTCCCTAACCGTCATGTTGCCCCTCGAAAGGGAAGGTCAAAAGGAGCTTTACCTCCACCTAAGGGAGCTATTCAAAACTCTGGAAAACCGCGCGTTGGAGGATATGGCTAAAGAGGGTTACACCCGATTGGGTCAAGACCTATTTTTCGAACACACTTTGGATGTCAGATACAGGGGACAATCCTACGAGGTGAATATCCCGCTCTCGGAAACCCCCGCGGAGGACTTTGAGGAGAAATACAGACACCTTTACGGGTATGTATTGGAAAATCGACCGATGGAGGTGGTTAACATCCGCCTAAAGGCTGTCGGTGTGGGTGAAAAACCCCCCTTTGAGGAGCTTCCCAAAACGGACGGAAAACTTCTCCAGCGCGCCGTTATCGGAGAGCAGAAAACATACTTTGGCGGTAAGCAATACACCGTAAAGGTTATAGATAGGGATAAACTCCTCGCGGGGGATAGGTGGGATTTTCCCTCCATAGTGGTGGAATACTCTTCGACGACGGTTATCCCTCCCGGTTGTGCGGTCGAGGTCGACCGCTACGGGAACTTGATAATTTCCCTTTCCCGCTGAAGGGTCTCCCCCTTTTTAATCCACCTTTTGGAGGAAGAAATCGAATTTGAAAAATAAAGGGGTAAGGGAAAGAAAGGAAAATTAACCCTGTTTCTCCTTCATACGTTCACCGACGATTTGCTCTTGGATATTTTTGGGAACCTCGTCGTAGTGAGAGAAGGTCATTTGGAAGGTTCCCCTACCCTGGGTTAGAGACCTCAAGGTGGTGGCGTAACCGAACATTTCCGCCAGGGGAACGTGCGCCTTTATGGTTACGATTTGACCTTTCTTTTCGGTTCCGAGGATTTTACCCCTTCTGGAGTTGAGGTCACCGATAACGGCACCCATATACTCTTCGGGAACCTCGACCTCGACCTCCATTATGGGTTCGAGCAATACCGGTTGGGCTTTCTTGAACGCCTCTTTGAAAGCCATTTGGGCGGCTATTTGGAATGCGATATCGGAAGAGTCAACCTCGTGGTAAGAACCGTTGTGAAGCCTTACCTTAACGTCGACAACGGGATAACCCGCTATAACACCGCTTTCGAGAACCTGCCTGATACCCTTTTCGACGGAAGGTATGAATTCCTTGGGAATGATACCACCGACAATGGCGTCCTCGAATTCGAAGCCCTTACCCCTGGGTAGCGGTTCGAGGTCGATAACGACGTGACCGTATTGACCCCTACCACCGGACTGCCTGATGTATTTACCCTCGACGTTCTTAACGGGCACCTTGATGGTCTCCCTGTAGGCGACTTGGGGTTTACCCATGGTCACGTCGATGTTGTATTCCCTCTTCATACGGTCAACCATAATTTCGAGGTGGAGCTCACCCATCCCGTGGATTAGGGTTTGTCCGGTTTCGGGGTCAACGGTTGCCTTAAAGGTGGGGTCTTCCTTCATAAGCTTGTTGAGAACCTCGGACAGTTTCTCCTGGTCTTTCTTGGTTTTGGGCTCGATAGCCATGGAGATAACCGGTTCGGGAAATTCGAGCTTTTCCAAAACCACGGGGTGCTTCTCGTCGGAGAGGGTATCACCGGTAGCGGCGTCGAGACCCACAACGGCAACTATATCACCGGCGTTGACCTCGGGAACCTCCGACCTGTGGTTTGCGTGCATGAGGTAGAACCTTGCGAGCCTTTCCTTTTTATCCCTGGTGGCGTTGTAGACGTAGGTTCCCGCCTTGGCGTGTCCGGAGAATACCCTGATGTAGGTGAGCTGTCCCGCGTAGGGGTCTGCCATTATCTTGAAGACGTATGCGACGAAAGGCTCATCGTCGAGGGGTTTTATAAGAACCTCCTCGCCGGTTTTGGGATTGATACCCTTGATAGGGGGTAGGTCTATCGGCGAAGGTAGGTAGTCCACAACCGCGTCGAGCAGGGGCTGAACACCCTTGTTTTTGAACGCCGAACCGCAGAGAACGGGCACGAGCTGTCTGTTTATGGTAGCCTTACGCAGAGCCTTTTTGAGCTCCTCGTTGGAAATCTCTTCACCCTCGAGGTACTTTTCCATTAGCTCTTCGTCGGTTTCGACGATAGCCTCTATCATCTTTTCGCGCCACTCTTCGGCCATTTCCCTGAGTTCGGGACGGATTTCCCTGTATTCGTATTTCGCACCGAGGGTTTCTTCGAGCCAAATAATTTCCTTCATTTCGAAGAGGTCGATAACACCCTCGAATGCGTCCTCGGCGCCGACGGGCA
>JALWDU010000094.1 GCA_027036735.1 Aquificales bacterium
CTTCTTCGGTGGTCTCATAGGGGTTTACGAAGATAATGGGTGCGAAAGCCTCCTCGGCGCAGACGCGGGAGTGTCGGGGAACGTGGGTCATAACGGTCGGCATAAACATAGTTTCGCTAAGGGGCTTTCCGCCATAGACCACCTTAGCCCCGTCTTTGACCGCCTCCTCTATCCAGATTTTTATCCTCTCCACATCTTGGGGCGAAATCATGGGACCTATATCGGTGTTTTCATCCATCGGGTCGCCCACTTTGAGTTTTTTAACCTCCTCGACCACCAATTGGACGAATTCCTCGAAAATATCCCTGTGGGCGAAGACCCTCTGAACCGATATGCAGACCTGACCCGCCAGTGCAAAGCCGCCTTGAACAGCCTTCTTAGCCGCCTTTTTGAGGTCGGCGTCTTTATCCACTATGAGGGCGGAGTTGGAACCGAGTTCCAAAACCAGTTTCTTAATACCCACCTGACGGGCGATGATGTCGCCGACCTTCCTCGAACCGGTGAAGGATACCACCCTAATCCTCTCGTCGGTGGTGAGGGCTTTACCCACCTCGGCAAAGCCGTAGACCACCGAAAGCGCCTTTTTGGGCACGCCGGCTTCGTATAGAACCTCGGCGAGCATGGCGACCGATAGGGGTGTCCTCTCGGAGGGTTTTACGACGACGGCATTCCCCGCCGCCAAGGCGGGCGCAACCTTATGCATGGTTAGGTTTAGCGGGAAGTTGAAGGGTGTTATAGCCGCAACTATACCGGCGGGCACCCTTATGTAGAAGCCGACCTTACCCTTTCCGTTTGGAACGGCGTCGTAGGGGATTGTCTCGCCGTAAATACGCTTAGCCTCCTCCGCCGAGAGGAGGAGCGTCTGCTGTGCCCTCATAACCTCGGTGCGGGCTTCCCTTATGGTCTTTCCCACCTCGAGGGTTATAACCTTTGCAAACTCCTCCGCCCGTTCTTTTAGAATTTCGTAAGCCCTGTAGAGGATTTGACTTCTCTCGTAAGCCGTTAGGGATGCGATTTCTTTCTGACCCTCCACCGCGAGGTCTATAGCCCTTTTGACGTCTTCGGGAGTGGCTTCGGGAACCTCACCCACCTTCTGGCGGTTGTAGGGATAGACTACATCTATGGTGGGTTCTTTCCAAACGGCTTCCCCACCTATGTATAGGGGTTTTTTGATAATCCCACCCATGGGGGTTTACTTTAAACCAAACCCTTTGTTAGTGTTTGCTAGATATTTACCCCCTTTGGCGGAGAATGCAAATTTATGGGAAACCTCCTGTTGGTGGTGAATTACGGGGGACCCCTTAGGGGGAGGGAGGGGGAATATTTGAGAAAGCTCTTTTCCGACCCCCTGCTCCTACCCCTGCCCTCCCCCATCCGAAAGATAGTCGCCAACCTCATAGCCCTTTTTCGCAGGGAGGAGACCTCTCAAATACTCTCCGCCGTAGGCGGGACAAGTCCCTTTCTAAAGCAAACCTTTGAGCAGGCTAAAGCCCTCGGGAAACTTTTGGAGGGTTGGGAGGTCAGGGTGGCGATGCGCTACTCCGACCCTCTGCTGGAAGAGGTGCTTAGGGATATAGACCCCGAGAGGTTTGAGAATATCGTCGTCCTTCCGCTCTTTCCCCAATACTCGGTCGCCACATGGGGGAGTGTGAAAAGGGTGGTGGAAAATTCCCCCCTAAAGGGGAAGGTCAAATTTGTCGAACCCTTTTACGGATGCGAAAACTTCGTCCTCGGATGGGTCGAGGCAATAGAAAAAACCCTAAAGGGGTTGGAAAAACCCTTTCTCCTCTTTTCGGCTCACGGTCTACCGCAATACCTCGTTAGGAGATACGGAGACCCCTACCCAAAACAGATGGAAGAGAGTGCCAAACTCATCGCCCAAAGGTTGGGACTTCCCTATAAGGTTTCCTACCAAAGTAGGTTGGGTCCCGTTAGGTGGCTCGAACCCTCAACGGAAAGGGCTATGGAGGAACTCCGAATGGAGGGGGTTAGGGATTTGGTGGTCGTCCCCATAAGTTTTGTCTCGGAAAATACCGAAACCCTGCAGGAGATAGATATCGATTACCGCCTAAAGGCGGTCGAGCTGGGTTTCAACACCTTTAGGAGGGTGGAAATTCCCCACCTCTCGCCCAGATGGTTGAGGTGTTGGGTCGATGTAGTGCTGGCTACCATTAAAATCTGATGCTGGCTATCATAGGCGGAAGCGGTCTTTACCGCGTGGAGGGTTTGAAAGTTTTGGAGGAGGTGGAAATAAAAACCCCCTTCGGGGAACCCTCTTCTCCGATAGTTAGGGCGGAATACGGGGGTTTTCCCGTTCTCTTTTTGGCGAGGCACGGCAAGGGGCACGCCTTCCCACCCCACCGCGTCCCCTACAGGGCAAACCTGTGGGCTCTTAAAGAACTGGGCGTTAAATACGTTCTCGGAATAAACGCCGTCGGCGGAATAAACGGACTCCTCCGCCCGGGGGACTTCGTAATAGTAGACCAATTTTTGGACTTCACAAAGTCGAGACCCCAATCCTTCTACGAGGGTAGGTTTTCTCCCGACTACACCTATGAAGGGAATGAAAAGCACAAACGCCTCTTGGCGGAAAAGAGGGTCGTCCACATCGACGTGAGCGAACCCTTCTGCCCCACCCTTAGGGGGATTTTGAGGGAAGTCCTCACCGGGAAGGGGGTTAGATTTTTCGATAGGGGAACCTATGTAGCTACCGAGGGTCCCCGCTTGGAGACCGCGGCGGAGATAAGAGCTTTCGCCCTCCTCGGGGGCGACGTGGTGGGGATGACCACGGTTCCCGAGGTGGTTCTCGCGAGGGAACTTGAGCTCCACTATGCGGGTCTCTGCGTTGTAACCAATCCCGCCGCGGGAATAGCGGGCTACCGACTCACATCGGAAGAGGTTGTGGAGATGATGAAACAAAAGGAGGAGGAGATAAAGGACATACTCCTATCGGCGGTCGAAAAGGTTTACAAAACCGCCGAGTGGAATTGCGAGTGCGAAAATACCCTCGAGGGTGCGGAGATTTGAAGGAAATCCCGCCGGGGTCTTCTCCTTAAACTTTCCCTCTTATGGGAAAAAAGGCAAAGAAACTTATAGCGGACTTCTTTATGCTTATGGCGCTAACCACCTCGGTTAGCTATATAGCCCATCCGAGCATTTACGAGCTTATCACCGCGGTAACGCTAAACCTCGTGGCGACCATTCTAAAGATAGGCACGAGGGGGCTGTTAAACATCGAATATCTCGCGACGAGTATAGTCGCAGACATTCACCTCATTCCAGCCCTAATAATTAGTAGCGCCGGCGACCTACCCGAGGCGGTATCCCTCGTTTGGGGTGCGGTCGTCGCCAACATTATTTCGATAGTGATAATGCTCATCGAGGCTATCCTCGGCAGTCTCGCCGAGGAGGAAGAGGAGGAGTTTTAACCCCCTCTCCCCTCTCATACCCTTTCCAACCGTCGTCATTAATTTTTTCTAAAGGTGACTATTTAATCCCTTAAAGGGATTTTGCAAATAATTCCCAAAAAGGAGGGAAAGCTATGAAAAAACTGCTGTCGGCGCTTCTAATAGGTGGCGCAACCTTCGCCTGCGGTGTTGCGGCACCCGATACCGCCACCGCCGCACCCGTTCAACCCGCCAACGTTCAAAACGTTTTCGTTCCCAAAATAGGCGAGAAATTCCCCCGTATGGTCGTCCAGACCACCCACGGAAAAATCGTTCTGCCCGACTACTACGTGGAACAGGGTAAGTGGTTCGTTCTCTTCTCCCACCCGGCGGACTTTACCCCCGTATGCACCACCGAGTTTGTCAGCTTTCAAAAGCACTACAAGGACTTTAAGGCTCTAAACACCGAACTCATAGGTCTATCGGAAGACCAAGTTTGGTCCCACATGAAGTGGGTAGAGTGGATTAAAGACCACTTCGGGGTGAAGATAGAGTTTCCCATTATCGCCGACGTGGGCGGTAAGGTCGCCAAAACCCTCAACATGCTCCCCAAAAACGGCGTCGATACCGTTAGGGCTGTCTTCGTGGTGGACAACAGGGGTATCATCAGGGCGATACTCTACTATCCCCTATCCAACGGTAGGAACATACCCGAAATCGTCCGTCTGGTTAAGGCTCTTCAAACTACCGACGAATACCACGTGGCTACCCCCGCAAACTGGTATGCCGACAAGATTAAGTGGACCGGTCCCGAGGTGTTTAACGGCAAGGACTACGTGATTATTCCTCCCCCCACCAGCGAGGAGCAGGCTAAACAGAGACTCGAAGCCGCCAAACAGGGTCTTTGGAAGTGTGCCGATTGGTGGTTCTGCTACAAATCCCTACCCGAAGGTTTCTAAAAATATTCCTTTTCCTTTTGGGTTTTACTTTTTTTGTCCCAAAGGCGGGAACGCAAAACATTTTCTCCCCCCGGTGGAGGAATATCTTTTAACCCCTTATGGAGGTTGCACTTTTTTTCGCATCCTTTGTTGGGATACTTCTGGCGGCGGAACTCTTCACAAATGCCGTTGAGGATATCGGAGACCGCCTAAACCTATCCCACGGTGTGGTGGGTAGCCTCTTGGCGGCTGTGGGAACCGCTTTGCCCGAGACACTCGTGCCCGTAGTCGCCTTGCTCTTTGGCAACCACCACGCCAAGGAGGAGATAGCCAACGGTGCGATAGTGGGCGCACCCTTTATGTTAGCCACCTTGGGATTTTTCGTAATAGGGTTAGCCGCCGCCCTGCGGCGGGATAGAGTTATAGAAACCGACACCTACCTAATAAAGAGGGATTTGACCTTTTTCACCCTGCTGTTTCCCCCCGCCATACTGCTCGCCCTCATTCCCGGCGCGCACTGGTTGAAGCTCCTGGTCGGTATATTGCTGCTAATAGGATACCTTTACTACGTCTATCACGTCTTTAGGGAAGGCGGCGAAGAGGTCGAAGCCGACGAGGGACTGCACTTTTCCAAATACCTAAAAATGCCGGAGCACCTCGCCACCTCGGTAATTCAGCTTATCTCCTCCCTCCTCGTTCTGCTCGTCTCGGTGGAAGTTTTCGTCCACAGCCTCGAAATTCTGTCGGCGTCTATGGGTATAGCCCCCCTGGTGTTCTCGTTGCTGGTCTCGCCGGTGGCTACCGAGCTACCCGAGAAGTTCAACAGCTTCTTTTGGAGTCTGAAGGGAAAATACGAACTCGCCTTCGGAAACATCACCGGTGCCATGGTCTTTCAATCGGCTATCCCCGTTTCGATAGGTTTGATGTTTACCGATTGGGACATAGGTAGGAACGGGATAATAGCCGGATTTATAGCCCTTTTGGGGGCGCTCTTTATACTCTACCAAATAAGGTTTAAGGGAAAGGTTTTCGGTTACCTCCTGTTGGTAAACGGATTTCTTTACCTTCTCTACGCGGTACTGGTGCTTTCCTAAACCTCCCCTTAAAGGACTTCTCCATCTTTTATTAACCCCTTTTTGGGGAAAACTAAACTATTTCCTTTATGTCTAAGGAAAATTGGGAAGCCGTTATCGGTTTGGAAATACACGTCCAGATGAAGACCAAAACCAAAATGTTCTGCTCCTGCCCGGTGGAGTTCGGGGCGGAACCGAACACCAACGTTTGTCCCGTCTGCCTCGGTATGCCGGGGGCTCTGCCGGTGATAAACAAAAAGGCTGTCGAATACGGAATAAGGGCTTCCCTCGCCCTCAACTGCGACGTTCACAACTATTCGGTCTTTGCGAGGAAGCACTACTTTTATCCCGACCTCCCGAAGGGCTATCAAATTTCCCAATACGAGTTGCCCCTCGCCACCAACGGGTATCTGGACGTGGAGCTCGAAGACGGCACCGCAAAGAGGGTTAGAATTAGAAGACTCCACCTCGAGGAGGACGCCGGTAAGAATATCCACGAGGGGAAAAAGACCTACGTTGACCTAAACAGGGCTGGAACCCCCCTGATGGAGATAGTCACCGAACCGGATATAAACTCCCCGGAGGAGGCTAGGGTATTCCTCGAGACCTTGAGGAATGTAATGCGCTACATAGGGGTCTCCGACGCCGATATGGAAAAGGGACAGCTCCGCTGCGATATAAACGTCTCGATTCGTCCCAAGGGCAGCAAAGAGTTCGGCACGAGGGTGGAGATTAAAAACGTAAACTCCTTTAGGTTCGTTCAGAAAGCCCTCGAATACGAGATAGAGCGGCAGATAAGGGTAAAGGAGAAGGGCGGCGAGATAGTTCAGGAGACCCGCACCTTCGACCCCTCGACCGGAAAGACCTACACCATGAGGACTAAGGAGGAAGCCGAGGACTACCGCTACTTCCCCGACCCCGACCTTTTGCCGCTGAAGGTGAGCGACGAGGAGATAAACCGCATAAGGGAAACTATGCCCGAACTCCCCCACCAGAGGTTGGAAAGGTATCTCTCCCTCGGATTGGACAAGAAAGTTGCCAAACCCCTCGTGGACCACAAAGAGTATGGCGACTACTTTGAGGAGGTTTTAAAGCTCCACAACGACCCCAAAGCGGTTGCCAATTGGCTTTTGAACGACCTCCTCGGGAACTTAAGAGACTTCGAAATCCCTTGGGAGGAAAATCCCATAACTCCGGAAAAGCTCGCCGAACTTCTGAAGTTAATAAAAGACGGCACCATTTCGGTGAAAATCGCAAAGCAACTTCTCAAGGAGATGATACAGACCGGAAAGAGCGCCGCTCAGCTGGTGGAGGAAAAGGGTCTAAAGCAGATAACCGACGAGGGTGCCATAAAACAGGTTGTGGAAGAAGTCTTGAGGGAAAACCCCGACGCGGTGGAGAAATACAAAGCCGGACAGACGAAGGTTATCGGTTTCCTCGTGGGACAGGTGATGAGGAAGACAAAGGGAAAGGCAAACCCCCAACTGGTGAACAAACTTCTAAGGGAACTCCTCGAGGGTGCCTAATTTCCCCCTTCCCTTTTGGGGTTTTCAAAATTGTAATTCCCCAAAGGGGTCTTAACTTGACTTTACCCACCCGTTGTAAGATAATTCCCTCTCATCAAAATTTAAGGAGGAGGTAGAGCCATGGGTTGCGTAAAAGTTCACATTGACAAAGACCTCTGCACCGCTTGTTCTCTCTGCTACGAAAGACTTCCCGAAGTTTTCCAAGACGAGGGTGACGGTATCGCTACCGTTGGCGAAAACAACGAAGGTTGCTTCTGCGAAAACGTAGATGAAATTAAAGAAATCGCCGACGAGTGCCCCGCATCCTGCATCATCGTAGAAGATGTAGACGGCTGCTAATAATTCCGTCCAAATATTTCCTTCTATCCCCCTTTCGCTTCCCCCTTTGGGGGACAATGGTTCTATATGAACCCCCTCCTGGTGGACGAACTCTTAAAAAATTACCTCAACGAGGATATAGGAAGGGCTGACCTATCGGCGGAGGGAGTATTTCGCGGCGAGCGGGTCAAAGCCATTATAAAGGCTAAAGAGGACGGAATTCTCGCCGGTCTCCCCTTTGCGGTCAGGGTTTTTAAGCTCCTCGACGGGTCTTTAAGGTTTTCCTCACCTCTGAGGGAGGGAATGGAATTTAAAAAGGGCGATATCCTCCTCGAGGTGGAGGGAAATGCAAAGGCTATCCTCATGGGGGAGAGGGTTGCCCTCAATATCCTCCAAAGGCTCAGCGGAATAGCCACAAAAACCCGCAAAATGGTCGAAAAAATAAGAGACCTACCCGTGAGGTTGTTGGATACGAGGAAGACCACACCGGGGTTTAGGCTTTTCGAAAAATACGCCGTCAAGGTGGGAGGGGGAGAAAACCACCGCTTCGCCCTCTACGACATGGTGATGATAAAGGATAACCACATCAAGGTCGCCGGCGGGGTGGAGGAGGCGGTAAGGCGCGTAAGGGAACTAATCCCCCCCGTCTATAAAGTCGAGGTGGAGGTTTCGAATTTCGAGGAGCTTTTAAAGGTCTTACGTTTGCCGGTCGATATCGTGATGCTCGACAACTTTTCGGTGGAAGAGGCAAGGGAGGCGATAAGGATAATCCGCGAAGCGGGAAAACCCTTTGAAATCGAGATATCGGGAGGTATAAGGGAGGACAACATAAGGGAGTATGCCCTAACGGGGGTCGATTACATTTCGAGCGGTTCGGTTATACACTCCGCCCGTTGGCTCGACCTCTCCATGAAGGTGGTTTGATAGAAACCCGATTTAATTCCAACCCTTTTGAGGTTTTTCCGCTTTCAACAGTTCCTTTTAACGGAGAGTTGATTATTTGACCTTACTCCGAAGGTGGTTTTAAACCTTTAACCCGAGACCTTTGAAGGGATTGATTTCTTAATAAACCGATTGAAGGAGAAAAAAATTTAAAGACCCTCAAAGAGGAATTTCCGCAAAATCTCCGCGTGGTCGAATACCAATCTATTCCAAGGGATATCTTCGAGTTTAAAGACTTTTACCTCCTTCGCGTCGGAGGAGGCTTTCGGTTCGCCGACGGCGTGACCGACAAAGACCACCGAAACCACGTGAAAGCGCGGGTCTCTGTCGGGGTTGGAGAAGACCCCCAATATCCTTTCCGGTTTGAAGTCGAGATTAACCTCCTCCCTTATCTCGCGTACGACGGCGCTTTCCACCGTTTCGCCCACCTCGACAAATCCGCCGGGAAGAGCCAACCCCTTCGGGGGATTTTTTCTCTCTATGAGGACTATACCCCTAAAGTTCCCATCGGGGTCGAAGAGTTTTACAATTCCGTCCACCGCGAGGAAAGGCGTCTTAGGTTGCCACCCCATAGGGGTTTAATTTAGGATTGGGCGGAAACCTTTAGAGGGTGCCAACCTATATTCAAACCTTAGGATGTATAGCAAGGAGAGGGAAAAGGAACTCCTTGAGAAAACCTATTGGCTTTTAGACCACCTTAAGGAGGTTGTAAACGCAAAGACCAAAGAGGAAGCCAAGAGGTATATCAAAGACCTGCGGGAGGTTATAAGGTTTCACGACTACAAGTATTATGTGGAGACCAATCCCGTAATAAGCGACTACGATTACGACCAGCTCTTTCACGCCCTCAAAAAACTCGAAGAGCGCTTTCCCGAACTCATTACACCCGACAGCCCAACCCAAAGGGTCGCCAGCGAGATAACGGAGAAGTTCCCCGTCGTGGAACACCTCACCCCGATGCTCTCGCTCGACAACACCTATTCGCCCGAGGATTTGAGGGAGTGGGATAGGAGGGTTAAGAAGATTTTGGGGGTTGACCAAGTCGAGTATTGCGTCGAGCCGAAATACGACGGGGCGGGTATAGCGCTCGTCTATCGCGACGACCTCTTTGTAAGGGGGGCAACCCGCGGGGACGGAATAAGGGGCGAGGATATTACAAACAACCTCAAAACCATTAAGACCATCCCCCTACGGGCGGAGTTTTCCAAATACGGGATAAAGCTCGCCGAGATACGCGGCGAGGTCTTAATGGACAAGGAGACCTTTAAAAAGCTCAACGAGGAGCGGATGGAAGAGGGTCTGCCGCCTTTCGCCAACCCGAGAAACGCCGCCGCCGGCTCCATAAGGCTTCAAGACCCCAAAGAGGTGGCTAAGAGAAATCTCGTTGCGGTGGTCTATCAGCTCTCCTATGCGGAGAACGATAAGGGCGAGAGGGTTATGCCGGAAACCCACTACGAGGCTATTAAGATGCTCCACGACCTCGGGTTTAAGACGCCCCTCCCCGATATGAAGGTCTGCAAGGATATAGAGGAGGTTATTCAATACTGCCAGGAGTGGGAGGAGAAACGCAGAAACTACCCCTTCGACCTCGACGGGATGGTCGTAAAGGTCAACAAGACCGCCTATTGGGAGAAATTGGGTTACACCTCCCACCACCCGAGGTGGGCTATAGCCTATAAATTCAAACCGGACGAGGGTATAACCCAACTCCTAAACGTAACCTTCCAGGTGGGTAGGACGGGGGTTGTCACACCGGTGGGGGAACTCAAACCGGTTGAAATCGGCGGCGTTGTGGTTTCGAGGGTTTCCCTCTTCAACGAGGACTTTATTAAGGAAAAGGATATCCGCATAGGGGATTGGGTTGTCGTAATACGCGCCGGCGGGGTTATCCCCTACATCGACAGAGTCCTCAAGGAGAGGAGAACGGGCAAGGAGAAACCGATAGAGTTTCCCAAAAATTGTCCCTCCTGCGGTTCGCCTCTGGTTAAGCTCCCCGGGGAGGTCGCTTGGCGGTGCATCAACATAGCCTGCCCCGCCCAGGTGGTGCAGAGGATAAAGCACTGGGCGTCCCGCGAGGCTATGGATATCCGCGGTCTGGGGGAGATGACCGCCCGACAACTCTACAAGGCGGGACTGGTTGAGGATATAGGAGACCTCTACTACCTCAAGTTGGAGGATTTGATAAGGCTTCCCGGTTGGGGGATTAAAAAGGCTCAAAACCTCCTCGAGCAGATTGAAAACTCGAAAAATAGACCCCTCTACAGGGTTTTATACGGTTTGGGTATCCGTTACGTGGGTCTGGTTAACGCCAAAAGGATAGCGGAACATATAAAGAGCATTTGGGATTTGAAAGATATGCCCCTCGAAAGGCTTATGGCTATTCCGGGCATAGGTTTCGTTGTCGCAAAGAGTATAAAGGAATTCTTTTCCAACGAGAGGAACATCGAGGTTCTCAAGAAACTGGAGAGGGCGGGCGTAAAGCTGACCAAATCGGAGGAGGAGGAGCAAAAACTCGACTACCTCAAGGGGCAAACCTTCGTCTTTACCGGCACTTTAAAGTGCTGTTCGCGGGAGGTGGCTGGTAAGATTGTGGAGGCTCTCGGCGGAAGGTTCTCCAACTCGGTGACCTCCAAAACGACCTACCTCGTCGTGGGCGAGGAGCCGGGTAAGACCAAACTCCAAAAAGCGCAAAAATTGGGAACGGTCAAGATAATCGACGAGGGGCAGTTCCTCAAAATCCTCGAGCCGTATGTAAATATAGAGTCCCTCAAAAAGGGAGAGCATATAACCGAGTTCCGTCCGGAGGAGCTGATAAAAGGTTGGAAACCCGCAAAGGGGGAAGACAAAAAGGGGGAGACCAAAAGGGGTAAAACCCTCTTCGACCTCCTTCCGAAGAAAAAAGATCAAACCAAACCCGAGGGGGAAAAAGGGAAACCTTAAACCTTTAGGAGAAACCTTTTCCCCTTTCCTCCGTTTGGAATTTAAACCGCCACAATCTCGTGACACCTTCCGAGTTTTTTAACCTTTTTGAGGGCTTTATCGACAAACTTTTCCCCCTCGAGGAAGGCTTTTTTTAAGTCCCCGTGGAGGAGGAGGTTTGAGGCTACCGCGGAGGAGAGGAGGCAACCGGTTCCCCTCGGGTGGACATTTAACCTCTTCCTCCTATAGGTGAGGGTTTCCCCATCCTCCGTTAGGAGGTAATCCACCACCTCGTCGGGGTCTTTTGAGTGTCCCCCCTTTAGGAGGACATTTTTAAAACCCCTCTCCCCGAGGAGTTGGAGGAGTTTTAAAGGGTCTTCCTCCGCGGTGTCGGTCAAAATTTTTGCCTCCACCAGGTTTGGGGTTATCAAAAAGATTTCCCCCGCGAGGAGTTTGTAGATTTCGGTGTCGTCCACCAAAGGGGTGCCGTTTTTCGAAAACATTACGGGGTCAACGATAAAGGGGTCACCCCTAAAGGTTTCGAGAGCCCTTTTTAAAAATACCCCTTTGGCGAGCATCCCAACCTTTACAACCCCTATTTGGAAATCCTCCTTTAATGTCTCCAGTTGGAGGGCGAAGAGTTCTTCATCGGTAGGTTGCCACCCCTTAGCCCCGCAACTGTTTTGAACCGTGTTAGCCGTTATTACCCCACAGGTGTGAATTCCAAACTTGAAAAACACCTTCGTGTCCAGTAAGATACCCGCACCCCCCGAGGGGTCGAGACCGGCTATTATCAATCCCACCTTTTGAAGGGGCATTTTTAGACCTATTGAGTTGAGAATAGTATCATTTCATTGATAATGAGTATCAACTTTTGGCATATGCAGTTGCACCCTGGCGATGAACCGGAAGCTTATCCTCCCGAGAAAATCAAGGAAATTTTGAAAAACTACGGCGTTATCGGTTTTGATATCTGGGAAGAACCCCTTAAGGAGGCAGGTTTGGATTATCTAATAGATAAACCCTTTACGGAATGGAGTGAAAAAGAACTTAGCAAAGCTGTGGAAGCTGCTAAAAATAAAGGAACAATAAGTACTTTTAGCATTATCCATCCCTTTGTTAATGAGATGAAACCGGGGGATATAGTTCTCGTTAGAAGGGGAAATACTCCTATAGCACTAGTAGAGGTTAAAAGTGATTACTTTATGGATAACTCTAAGGGTGAAGATGAAGAGCCGTGGTTTAGGCACCGCCGAAAGGTCAAAATTTTGGGATTTTTTGATGAGGATAAAAATAGATTAGCTTTATCTTTTAATGAATTCCCTCAAGCAAGGGGAACTCTGCAGAGGTTAACAAATTCCGAAACTCGTTCCTATAAGTTTATTAAAGAGTGGTTTAGAAAACTAATTATGGAACACTATAGACAACAAATAAAAAAAGCTTTAGAACACCAGAAACAGGTAATATTACAGGGACCGCCTGGTAGTGGAAAAACTTTTTTGGCTAAGCAGATAAGTGAGGAAATACTTATAAACCCTATCCCTACTAAAGTTTGGAATAGCTTTCTTAGATATATTAATGGTAAAAAGCTGAAAACAAAACAAGAAGCAGAATTTGAAGTTCAGATTACCGATAGAAATTCAATAAAAGCCGTAAACAAATCCATAACTATAACTGAGGAGAGTTTTCAAAAGTTTCTAAACAAATGTTATCAAGATATTGAAAATTGTTCTTTAGAGCCTGGGGAATCTTATCACTGGAGTGTAGCTAAGGAATTTATAAAGTGGTTTAGGGAAAATTACTTTAATAAGCTAGTAAAATTAATCCAATTCCATCCTTCCTATACCTATGAAGACTTTGTTAGAGGAATACAAATAGACATAGAAAACGGTCATCCAAAATATAAAGCGGTAAATAAAATATTTGCAGAGCTTTGCGAGGAAGCTTTAAAAAATCCCGAATTGAAATATATTCTCATTATCGACGAAATAAACAGAGCGAATCTTCCTGTAGTGTTGGGAGAGCTTATATATGCCCTGGAATACAGAGGTGAACCGGTTGAAACCCCTTATGAGGTTAACGGAAATAGAACCCTTATAGTTCCCGAGAATCTCTACATTATCGGGACGATGAATACCGCCGATAGGAGTATAGGACATATAGATTACGCCGTTAGGAGAAGGTTTTTCTTTATCCCCGTATGGGCTAATAAAGAGCTTATAGAAAACGACAAAGCAAGAGAGCTTTACGAGAAAACTATAGAGGAAATTTTTAAAAAGGATAACCTATCTCCGGAATTTCAGGACAAAGTGGAAGATGTAAAAATCGGTCATACCTACTTTTTGGGAGATGAAGAAAGAGTTGCCTATAAGTTTGTTTATCAAGTTATACCTCTGTTGGTCGAATATATCCAGGATGGCATCCTTAAAGGAGAAGAGGTTGTTGATGAAGTTTTTAAAAGTTTTTTTAGGGAGGGTAAAAATTGGAGAACCTTAACGGTGGAGGATGTTCTGAACAAATTAAAATCTTAGAGGGATTAAAGGAAAAACTGATAACCCTTAAAGAACATGAATGCATTGAAATAGATACGCAACAGTTAGATGTTTTGAGAGGTTTAGGAATAAATTTTAAAGAACCTAATTATGATGAGATAGAAAAGTTTCAATTTTTAGGTCTCTTTTTAAGGTTTGACCCTCCCAATTTTAAACTTTGCGCCCATTACTTTGTTGGTGCTTCTTGGCTAATAGAGAAGGAAATCCCCATAAGGGTTTACCCAAAGGAAAGAAATAACAAAAAACCGGATTATTTAAAAATCTTCTTAACCCTATTGGAGGACGAGGAAATTGTTAAAAGTTCCCACTTTCAAAAGGCGTTTAAGGTTGATATAGAAAAGCCTCCTTTAAGGGTGGAGAAAGAAGACCTGTCGTTTCTTTATTTGGTGTTTTTAGCGTATTTGACACTATTAAAAGATTTGGTAAGGAAGGGGTTGAAAAAAGGGTTCCTCTGCGAGGAGCAGGTATTAAATTCCCGTATAAAGGGCAAGTTAAACATAAAATTGACCAATCAAAGATTTTTTTATAAAGGAAAGTATACACAAACGGTGTGTAAATTTGACACGTTAACGAAAGACATCTTGGAAAACCGTATTTTAAAAGCCGCTCTCCTACAAGTGGAAAAATTTTTAAAAAATTCCCCCTTTAAAGGAGGAAAGATCGATTCCCTTTTGGGTTATTTAAAAAATGCTTTTTTGGGAGTTTCAACAGTCAAAATTTCCGCAAAGGATTTTCTAAAGGTCAAGGAATCTCCGTTCTTTCCCGAATACAGAAATGCTCTAAGGCTTGCTCAAATAATCCTAAAAAATTTGGGAAGCGACCCTTTTGCAAGTTTTAAAGGGGGAGTGTATATAACCCCCTATGCGGTTAATATGCCTAAGCTTTTTGAACTTTACGTTTGGAAGAAACTTAGAGAAGAATATGAACTTTCAAAGATTTTGTATCAACATTCATTTACAGGTGGGGATATTCCAGATTTTGTAATCAAAGGAGAAAACCTAATATTAGATGCGAAGTATAAGTATTTAGACCCAGGGAAGGTAAGCAAAGAAGATATAGGTCAATTGGCGAGATATGGAAGAAATATAAATATTAGACGCTCGGTGAGTGGTAACGAAGATAAGGAACCTATGCTGTGTATAGTCTATCCTACTTTCGAAGTAAGTAAAGAAAAGCCTATAGGAGATGAATATTTCAACTTTTATATGAGAGCCTTACAACTTCCCATTTAGCTTTTGAATTCCCTTAATTAGGAAATCCCTAATCCTTAAACTCCATATAGAGGGATTTCCAAAAACCCCACACCGAGGGGTAGAAGTTTTCGAAGATATCCCAAGCCGCCAAAAGCTCGTCGGGGGTGGCTATAAATAGCATCGGCTGCTGCCTGTAGATTATTTCAAACGCCTCTTGGTAGAGTTTTTTCCTCCTCTCGGGGTTTAGGGTAATTGCCGCCTCCTCGAAGAGTTTGTCAACCTTTGCCTCCCACTCGGTGGAGGGTCTCTCTTGAAGGGGATACCACATATGGAGACTTCCCCAACTGCACCAGACATTCCGTCCAAAGTGGGGGTCGACCGAACCGGTTAAACCGATTATCACAGCCTCCCATTTGTAGGGCGGGGTGGTTAGAAGCCTCACGAGGTTGTTAAAGTCGATGGGTTGGAAGTAGACCTTTATCCCTATTCTCTCGAGGTCTTGCCTAATTATGTCCCCTATAGCCTCCCGCTCCTTATTCCCCGCATTGGTGAGGAGGATTATCTCGAGTTTGTGCCCCTTGGGGTCTTCCAGAATCCCGTCCCCGTCGCGGTCTTTAAAACCTATCTCCTCCAAAAGGTGTTTCGCAAGTTTTGGGTCGTACCTTATGGGGGGAAAGAGTTTCGGGTCGTATATCCACTTATTGGCGGGACTTACGGGTCCGTAGAGCGGTTTTGCCAAGCCGTTGTAGACCAAATTTACAATACCCTCCCTGTCTATAGCGTGGGAGATAGCCCAGCGGAATTTTGGGTTTCTAAACCACTCTATCTTGTATTTCGGAATTCCCGCACGGGGGTTTTGGTTGAAGACCAAAAAGTTCAAAGAGGGGGTAGCGCCGAGGTCATAGACCTTTATAGGCTCCTCCTTAGCCTTCACAAAGAGGGTTAAAAGCTCCCTCGCACCGACGCCGAGAATCTGAATTTTACCGGCTATAAACTTCATAAGAGCTGTATCGGGGTCGGGGATTATTAAACCGACCTTTTTCCTTATATAGGGGAGTCTATGCCCTTCGGGGTCTCTTTCGTAGTAGTAGGGGTTCGCCTCCCAGACGACCCGCTCGCCCTTTACGTATTCGACCAACCTATAGGGACCCGTTCCGACAATCTCCTCCGGCGGTGTGTTTACATTCCACGCGCTCAAAAAGGTTCCCTCTTTTACAAACTTCTCCAATTTGTGTTTTGGAAGAATGGCGACCGTTAAAGTCCTCAAAAAGGGTGCGAAAGTTCCCGGTAGGACAAACCTAACGGTGTAGTTATCTATCTTCTCCACCTTAAAGGGTTTCCCGTTTACCAAAAGGGTATCCCTTACGGGGGTGGGAATTTTTGGGTTGAAATAAACCTTGTTAAAGGTAAAAACCACATCGTCCGCCGTAAAGGGTTTCCCGTCGCTCCACCTTACCCCCTTTCGGAGGTGGAAAGTCCAAATTTTTCCGTCCTCCGAGTGTTCCCAAGATATAGCCAAATCGGGTTCCACCTTTAGGGTCTTGGGGTCTATCTTTACCAGACCGCTAAAGAGGTCGCCTATAACAGCCGAGGAAGTTGTTTCCTGAACGAGGGCGGGGTTTAAAGTCTTCGGGTCTCCCGCCAAGCGGACGACCAGCGGCTTGTTCGTAGGCTTTCCAACCTTAGGTTTGTTCGGAATTTCTACCTTTTGAAAGGAAATCTTAGCCCCTTCGGGGGAGGGGGAACGCGTCAAATAAAAAGGAATAAATGCCAGAATAGAGACGGTAACCCCCGATAGGAAGAGGAGGACTTTTTTCAAACCTCTCACCGGTTTAATTAAGTTTAAGACCCTTGGGTGGGACTCTTATTCCAAACTATACCCTTTATGGGGTTTTCCTATCTCATGCCCAACTACGCGAGGCTTCCGGTTAAGTTTGTCCGCGGCGAGGGTGTCTATTTATACGACGACCGAGGGAGGGAATACATAGACCTCATTTCCGGCATAGGGGTTAACTCTTTGGGATACAACCACCCAAAGTTGACAAAAGCTATCTGCGACCAGGCGAGGGAACTCATCCACATATCCAACCTCTTCGAGGTTCCCTATCAGGAGGAATTGGCGCAAAAGTTGGTGGAAACCTCTTTCGGCGCCGAAGGGGGGAAGGTTTTTTTCTGCAACAGCGGTGCGGAGGCGAACGAGGCGCTTATCAAGCTGATAAGGAAATATTGGAGAGACCGCGGGGAGGATAGATACGAAATAATCACCTTTAGGGGTTCCTTCCACGGGAGGACTTACGGAAGCCTGTCGGCGACGGGACAGCCCAAGCTCCACGAGGGTTTTGAACCCATGCTCGAAGGCTTCCGCTACGCGGAGTTTAACAACATAGAGAGCGTTAAAAATTTGATAAACGATAAGACCGCCGCCGTTTTGCTGGAGGTTATACAGGGCGAGGGGGGAGTAAACCCCGCCGACGGGGATTTTATTGAGGAGCTTTACAACTTAACCCGCGAAGCGGGGATTTTGTTTGCGATAGATGAAGTTCAGACGGGAAACGGGAGGACGGGCAGGTATTGGGGCTTTCAGCACTACGGCGTTGTTCCCGACCTCTTTTCCACGGCTAAAGGTTTGGGCGGGGGCGTTCCCGTCGGTGCGCTGGTGGCTAAAAACGAGGTTGCCGAACACTTCACGCCGGGAAGCCACGGCTCCACCTTCGGCGGCAACCCCTTGGCTATGCGGGCGGGTTTGGTCGTTTACGGGGAGCTCGAGAGCGGTCTTTTAAACCACGTCCAAAGGGTTGGCGAATACTTTAAAAGCGCCCTCGAAAGTCTCGACAAAGGTAGGGTAAAGGGTAAAGGTCTAATGCTCGGTTTGGAATTGGAAAAACCCTGTAAGGAGTTGGTTTTAAAGGGACTCGAAAAGGGTCTGGTCTTCAACTGCACCGCCCAAAGGGTTTTGAGATTTCTCCCGCCTTTGGTGATAACGGAAAGCGAAATAGACCGCGCGGTGGAGGTGCTCGGGGAAATCCTTTAAAATCCTCCCCTTCCCCATGTCTTACAGGGTGCTTCAGGTCGTTGACGGCTTCGGTTGGGGCGGGACGAAGGAACAGGTTTATCTGACCACCCGCGAACTTGCAAAGAGGGGTGTCGATGTCGGTATTGCGCTCTCCTTCCAATACAAGGAGATGGTCGAAAGGCTCAAACCTTACGGGGTGAGAATTCACTTCTTCGAAGACCATAAGGGGAGCAAAAGCCGTTTCAATCCCCTAAACTGGTGGAGGTTAAAGAGGGTTATCGAAGACTACGGCTACGATATAGTTGTGGGAAATTCGCCCCACGCGGTGGATTACATAAGGTTTACCCTTCCCTTTTTGAGGAGAAAACCGAAGCTGGTCTTCGTCAGGAGGAGCGGAAGAGTTCCCTCACCCCTTTCGAGGAGGTTTAAGTATTCGGTTGCAGACCGCATAGTGGTGGTTTCCAAACCGGTTTACGACCTCTTGAGGGAGAGGAATTTCTTTCCCGACCGATTGGTGTATATACCGAGCGGGATAGACCTCACGAGGTTTAGAAACTACCGCTACCTAAAGGTGGAATTGAGAAAGAAATTAAACCTCCCGTTGGAGAAAAAAATCTTTATAAACGTCGCCAATTGGAACCCCTCCGTAAAGGGTCAGGATTTGCTTCTGGAGACCTTTAGGGAACTCAAGTGCAAAAATTGTCTGCTCCTTTTGGTGGGACTCGATACCGACCGCGGGGAGGCGAAGGAGCTTATTAAGAAACTCGGTTTGGAGGATAGGGTTATAGGGTTGGGGTTTAGGAGGGATGTCCCCGACCTGCTGAACGCCTCCGACTACTTTGTGCTTTCGTCACGACTGGAGGGCATAGCGGGGGCTCTGCTCCAGGCTATGGCTACCGGAATGGTGGTTATTTCCACCTCGGCGGGTGGTATATCGGAATACCTCCGCGACGGGGAAAACGGCTTTTTAGTCCCCGTTGGGGATAAAGAAAAATTGCTCCGCGCAATGGAAAGGGCTCTAAACCTATCGGAGGGGGAATACTGCCTTATGGGGGAAAAGGCTATGGAAACCGCCAAGGATTATTCGATAGAGAGAACCGCCGAGGGGTATATAAGGCTTTTTAACGAACTTTTGGGGTGAGGGTTTTTTTTCTCCTCCCTCTGCAGGGGCTCTGTTAACTTACCCATTTATGGGACTGTTACCTTACGAAGAAGCCCTCGAATTGGTCTTGTCCTCCGTCACCCGCACCACGCCTGTCGAGAGAAGAGCCATAACCGAGGCGGTCGGGCGCATTCTCGCGGAAGATATAAGGGCAACCTTCAATTATCCCGTCTTCGACTACTCGGCTATGGACGGCTTCGCCGTGAGAAGCGCCGATACGAAAAATGCCTCACCCGAAAATCCCGTCGAGCTGGAGGTAATCGGGGAAATTTCGGCGGGCGAATTTGTCGAAACACCCCTCGAGAAGGGGCGGGCTTACAAGATTTTCACCGGCGCGCCCATACCCCCCGGCGCCGACGCCGTGGTTGAGATAGAAAAAACCCGCGTAGCGGGGAATAAGATTGTTCTAACCGAACCGGTCGAAGAGGGCGCCAATATCCGAAAGGCGGGCGAATACGCCAAGCTGGGCGACGTTATCGCCTCTAAAGGCGAGGAGCTAACCCCCGGGAAAATAGGGGTCTTGGCGGCTTTCGGTTACGGCTACGCAAAGGTATACGCAAAACCGAGGGTGGCGATACTTTCGACCGGTAGCGAGCTGAGGGAACCCTGCGAACCCCTCCTCAAACCGGGGCAGATATACAACTCCAATTCCTACGGCCTCTTTGCGGCGGTGCTGCAAAACGGGGGCGATGCGGTAAACCTCGGAAGTGTCGGCGACGACTACGAACTTCTAAAGAAAACGTTGGGCGAAACCGTTAACGACTTCGACATTTACATCACCACCGGCGGCGTCTCGATGGGTGAGAAGGATTACGTGCAGCTTCTGGTGGAGGAGCTGGGATTTGATATAAAGTTTCACAAAATTAGGGTAAAACCGGGTAAACCGACCCTCTTTGCCACCTACGACGGGGGCAAACGCCTCTTTTTCGGTCTGCCGGGTAACCCCGTTTCCGCTCTGGTGAACTTCTACCTATTGGTATATCCCGCCTTGAGGAAACTCCAAGGGGCAAAAGACCTCTTTAAGCCTAAGGTAAAGGCTATCCTCACAGAGGATTTTAGAAGAAAGGGCGCCAAGAGGAGGGAATTTATAAGGGTTAAAGTCCACTTCGGGGAGGACGGAACGGTCTATGCAACCCCTTATTGGAACGTATCCTCGGGCGATATGCTCTCGATGGGTTTCGCAAACGGGGTGGGAATAGTTTACGAGGGCGTCAAAGAGGTCAAAAAGGGCGAACCTATAGAGGTTATTCTTTTTTAGGAAAGAGGTAAATCCTTAAACTTTTGCAGTTTTAGGAAATTCCACCACAATTTTTTGATAGGGGATAGAAACCTTCCATCCCTTATCCGTTTTTTCCATTTCAACAATTCCCAAGTCATGGAGAATTTGAATATCTTTCCAAACATTGGAATAATCCCTCTTTAGGTGTTTGGCAAGTTCCCTTATAGATTTAAACTCCTTATGTTGAAGAGCCTCTATTATTTCCCATCGGGCGGGGGTTAAGGTCTTAAACATTCTTCCTACTGAAGTGAAGATTAAAACGTTTTCCACGGGAATATCTTCTCCTTTGTAAACCTTTTTTAGAACATTTAAAAGATTTTTAGAAACCCTTTGAGGTTCTTCGACCTTTATCGTTAAAATTTTCATATTTCGACCTCCCCGATAGCTTCTAAAAGTTCTAAAACCTCTTCAAAAGGTTGACCGTCTTCCTTTAATACATCTATTAATTCCTCCAAAAAGTCCTGCAATAGCCGTTTAGGGTTTTGAAAGTTATAGGGTAGTCTTTTCCCCTTTCTGTGTTTGTGTGCCCCACCGTGGGCGTTGTCGTAACGAAAATAATTCTGTTTGAGTTTTTTATCTTCTATCCAAAATGGTATATAGGCAAGGCTGTAATAATACCCGCAAGGTCTATCTTTATCCGCCTCTATACGATAGATTTTTAGAACTATTACTCCGTTTTCAATGACTATCCGTTCGTTGAATAGTTCCTCCGCTTTAGGCATAGACTTTTTGTTTTCATACATTCCCAAGATATTTGGTTATTATTTATTGTAGTTTTGTAAACCATATATTTTCATCACCAATAAAAAGAATTATGGTAGTTTTCCAGATACCCACCAGTAGAGGGCAAAGAGCAAAATACCGAACCAAAGGGGGGTCAGCTTTCCGAAAATTACCCCTTTTAGGTCTTCCTTTACACCCTTTCCGCAGAGGGGAGAGTGCAGAACCCGCACCCTTTCGCTGGGTCTAATGTTTTTTGCCGTTATCCACTTTAGGGTTTCCGTTCGGTTTCCCACCTCGAGGCGGAGGGTAATTTCCTTTAGCCCCTTTGGGGGATTTTTGACACCCCAATCCCTTTGGGGGAGTTCCCTTACCTCTATCACCTCCGCGGGGATAGGCTTTCCCAAAAGCTCCAGGCAGAGGTATTTGAAACCCCTTAACACCCCCCAAAGGGTAAAGAGGAGGGCAAACGCCAAAAGGAGGTATTGAAAAATTTTCTCCGTCGGGAGATTCTCCATTTTTAGTCCCTAAAGAGGGAAACCGCTTCCTTTAAGACCGCATCGAGGAGTTTTTCGTCCGGTATTTCGGCGTAAATTCTTAGAAGCGGTTCGGTTCCCGAGGGTCTAACGAGTAGCCAACCGTCGTTTTCGAAAACGAGCTTCAGCCCGTCTATCGTTTTGACCTCCCTAACCTTGAGACCGCCGACCGCCGAAGGCGGGTTTTTCTTTAATTCCTCGAGTTTCTCCTTCTCCCGCGGGTCTACCGGGAGGTCTACACGCCTGTAATAAGCCTCACCGAAGCGTTTAAAGAGCTCTTCGATTACCCCCGAAGGGGTTTTGCCCTTTAGGAAGAAAAGTTCTAGCAGGTAGAGCGCCGAGAGCAAGCCGTCCCGCTCGGGGGTGAAGTGGGGAAATCCGTAGCCGCCGCTCTCCTCCCCTCCGAAAATTACGTCGTCCCTTTCGAGGATAACCCTGTTGATGTTCTTAAACCCTACGGGGGTCTCTATTATTTCAACCCCGAAGTGTTTCGCTATTCTATCCGCCAAATAGGTGGTCGAAACCGTTTTGACGACCGCCCCGCGCAAACCCTTGTTTTCGAGCAGGTGCAGGAGCAAAAGCGCGTAAATTAGCTGGCTGTTTACGAAATTTCCTTTTTCGTCCACCAGAGCGACGCGGTCGCCGTCGCCGTCGTTCATTATCCCGCAAAAGGCGTTCTCCGCCCTCACCTTTTCCATTAGAGTTTTTGCGTTCTTTTCAACCGGTTCGGGGGCTCTGCCGCCAAAGAGCGGGTCGCGGTAGGCGTGGATTTCCACCACCTGGGCTTTCGTTCCCTCCAAAGCCCTCCTAAGGTATCCTATGGAGGAGCCGAACATCGGGTCGTGGACTATTTTGAAATCTTCCTCCTTAAAGAGGTCTAAGTTAATTTGCTCCTTCACGGCGGATATGTATTCTTCGGTGTAATCCTCCTCCGAGAGGTTTCCCAGTTCGAACTCCGGTTCCCTTTCGGGGGAAACCTTTCCTATCAGGGATTCCACCTTTTGGACGAATTCGGGTGTGGCGCTCCCCCCGAAGGAGTCCTTTATCTTATACCCGTTGTAGGTGGGCGGGTTGTGGCTCGCCGTTATCATTACCCCGTTGTCGAAGCCCTTATACCTCACCGCCCAGGATACGAGGGGAGTCGAAACCGCCTTCGGTGAGAGGTTCACGTCGAACCCTTCGGATACGAAGAGGGTAGCCGCTTCGCGGGCGAAATTTTCCGACATAAAGCGGTTGTCGTAACCTATAAAGACCTTTCCTTTACCTTCCCGCCTCAAGACCTCGGCGTGTGCCAGAACCACCTTTTTGAGGTTTTCAAAGGTAAAATCGCGGGCTATTACAGCCCTCCATCCGTCGGTGCCAAACTTTATAACAGCCATCAATAAATTTCCCCCCTATGTCCAATCCGAACGATTATGATAACTATTTGCTCCCTATCGAGGCGGTAAACAACCCTGTAGTTCCCCACCCTCAAGCGGTATAGACCTTTGTATTCCCCCTTTAGGGGTTTGATATTGTTCTTTAACCTATTTGGGTCTTCGGCAAGGAGCTCCAGCTTTTCTTTAATAATCCTTTGAACCGTCTTGTCCAGACTTTTGAACTCCTCGGCGGCTTCTTTCAGAAAGAGGAGTCTGTATTTCATAGGTCTTTAAACACCTCCTCCGCCGGAACGATTTGGGTTTCGCCCCGTTCCAATCTCTTCAGCCGCTCCTGTGCTATTTCGGTATCCAGATAGTCGAAGTAAAAGGTTAGCGCCTTAGCTATAAGCCGACTCTTCTTCTCCCCCAGCTCTTTAGCCACCCTTTCCAATTCCAGAGCCAATTCCTCGTTGAGGGTTATGTTTAACCTCTTTACCGCCATAAGGTATGTAATTTAATACACACTTCCTTTAGAGTCTAAACCCCTTCGCCACCTCCACGAGGTATTTAACCTTTTCGAATTCCATATCGGGGGCTAGTCCGTGCCCGAGGTTAAACACGTAAAGTGTCCTCCTATTTTCGGCAACCCTTTGGAGGAGCTTTTCAACCTCACTCTTGATGGTCTCTTTATCCGCATAGAGCACCGAGGGGTCTAAATTTCCCTGCAGAGCCCTGTCCGGGAACTCCCTTAGGGCAACCTCCACGGGGAGAGTCCAATCTATGGAAAACCCGTCGGCGGGGATTTCCTTCGCCAATCTGTATAGGTGCCCGCTGCCGCGGAAGAAGTAGATAAGCGGCACCTCGGGGTGGAGGTCTTTAATGGTGGAGACCAACCGCCTTAGGTGGGGTAGATACTCGCCGAACATTTCGGGGGACATAACGTAAGCCCAGCTGTCGAAGAGCTGCAGGGCGTCCACCCCAGCCCTCACCTGCTGTGAGAGGTAGGCAATTAGCATATCGGTGAGCTTTTCCATCAGGAGGTGCCACCTATCTCTTTCCCTATAAAAGGTCTTTCTAACCTCCTTAAAATCCCTCGAAGTTTTCCCCTCCAATACATACGCCCCGAGGGTGAAGGGTGCACCGGCGAAACCTATTAGGGGAAGTTCCGAACGCTCCTTTACCCTCCGAATGGTTTCGAAAACGTATTCCACCTTCGAGGGTTCGAACTCTTTCCACTCCTCCAAGGGGGGACTTTCCAAAAGGGGACCCTCTCCGGGAACGAAATTAACCTCTATCCCCAAAGGTTGAAGTGGAACCAGTATGTCGGAAAAGAGTATCAGGGCATCGACCCCCAAAAGCCTTTCGGGAAGGAGCGTTACCTCGGTAGCCAGCTCCACATTCGAACAGAAGTCTATAAAATCCCGCGCTTTCGCGCGTAAGTTTCGGTATTCGGGCATGTAGCGACCGGCTTGGCGCATCAGCCAGACGGGAAAGTGTTCCAGCGGTCTGCCTTTCAGGGCGTCCAAAAAGGGGGACATATCTCGCTTAGGATACCCCAAAGGGAGGATTGAGACCCTTTTCCGCCCAAAGGTTAGAATGTGATACCTTACGGAGATGGGTTTTTCCAAAAGAGGTTTACTCCTATTGGCGGGAGGGTTATCGATATTCCTCGCCTCCTGCGGTAAACCTACCGAAGCCGAGAAGGCGAAAGAGGCGCAAACAGCCTACGCCAAAGGTATTGAGCTTTACAGAAAGGGTGACTATGAAGGTGCCGCCGCCTATCTGCGAAAGGCTGAGGCGGGTATGGCTTACCTCTCCCCCGAGCAGATTAGGGAACTCAAATACAAATTAGCCCTTTCCCTATACAGGGAGGGTAAATACGAGGACGCCATTCTCGAATTGGAGGATTACATCTACTACTACCCGACCGCCCCCAACGTGGAGGAGGCTTATCTCTACCTCATAAAGGCTTATCTCAAGATTTCCCCCGACGCCTGGAGAGACCAAACCTACACCGAAAAGGCGTTAAAATTGGCGCAGGAATTCCTTCAAAAGTTCCCAAACAGCAAATATCTCCCCCAGGTGGAGGAGTTAATCGACGAGGCTAAGCGTAAATTGGCAAAGCATCAATATCTCATAGCGAAGTTTTACGAGGATTACGGCTATTATTACCCCGCCGCGGTGAGGTTCGAATACCTCCTCCTGACGTATCCCAACTACATAAACACCCGCGATGTGCTCTTTCACTATATCAAAAACCTCTTTTTGGTGCCGAAATACGCTCAAAAGAAGGTCTCCTACTGGAGGGAGAAATACGGGGAACTCCAAAGGAGGATAGAGAACAAAGAGGTTTTAGACCCCAAGGCGGCGAAGAAACGCTTGGAGTTTTACAAAGAGCAAATCCAACGGTGGGAAAGGATTTCCGAGGAGTCGGTCAAAAAGGCGGAAGAAAATTTGAAAATTTATAAGGAACGTTTCGGTGAAGACTAAAATTGCAAAAATTCCGCCAGAAAGCCCTTTGTTTTAGCTAAGGGATGAATGGCGGAAAAATTGATTTTCTCTCCTTTTGTTGATAAATAAAAACTTAAACCCATGCAAATAACCCGTTTCCACATAATAACTCAGAAAATCCCCACTAAATACTATCCACTCCTAAATGAGCTTCAGTTGGAAGCGGGTAAAATTTGGTCGGATAGCCTTAACCTTTTCTTTGAACTGTTTAAACAAACAGGAAAAGCCCCTAAAAAATCTCAAATCCAAAAGCTTGTTAAATCCTCCCTTTTGCATTCACAAACCACCCAAGCCATTCAGGATAGGCTCTTTGGAGCTTTAAAAAGCTACTTCAAAAACAAAAAGCAAAATCCTTCTGCTAAACCTCCAAAACCGAGAAAGTTTTATAACCTCATCTGGAAAAACCAAGCTATCCGCTATAAAAACGGAAAAATTCTTTTGCCTCTGTCAAGAAAAAGCGGAATAACTCTGTCTATACCGCTTAGAAAGAGGAAAAGGGAGTATTTAGAGGAATTGTTAAGCTCTAGGGCTAAGATAAGACAAGCGGAAATAGTTTTTAAAGGCTTTGAATACCGGTTAATTTTGCTGGTTAAGGAAACGGTTGAGATAAGCCCTCCCGATAGAAATAAGGTTGTAGCTCTGGATTTGGGAGAAATTCACCCATTTGTAAGCTTTGACGGGGAAGAAGTTTTAATTTGGAACGGAAGATTATTAAGGAGTTATAAACAGCTAAGGTTAAAGCTTATAGCCTTGAAACAAAAGCTATTGGCAAGAAAACAAAAAGGAAGCAGAAGGTGGAAAAAGATTAAAAGAAGCTTAGACAGACAAATAGTGAAGGTAGGGAGGAAAATAGAGGACTTAGAACACAAGCTAACGAGAGCATTTGTTAAATACTGCAAAGCCAAAGGGATAGGAACGGTGGTAATAGGGAAGTTAAAAGGAATAAGGGAAAGGGCAAAATACGGCAAGAACGCCAATCAAAAAATCCACTTAATGTGGAGGTTTAATAAGCTATTGCAAAAGTTGGGATATAAATTAGAGAACGAGGGCATAGTGGTGGTGAAAGAAGATGAGAGCTACACCACCCAACTATGTCCTAAATGTGGAAATAGACATAAGCCCAAAAACAGAAACTATGTCTGTCCTGCATGTGGCTTTAGCTACCATAGGGACGGGGTAGGTGCGATAAATCTATTTAGGAGGTTTATGGAAAAAGTATCGGGGAGCTTTAATCTCCCCGTAGATGGACTGACACGCCCTCGGGGTGTGAAATACTCCCCGAGTAGCTCAGGGTGGGTTCTACCTACCCTGAGAAACCCCCTGCTTTAGCGGGGGAGTGTCATAAATTACTTTTAAAAATCTAAAAAAGAGGGAAGGGTAAAGCAGTCATGGATAGAAAGGATTTTGTGAAGAAGATAGCAAAGATTTTGGACGACAAGAAGGCGGAAAACATTTCCGCTCTCGACGTTAGGGGGCTAACCTCCCTAGCCGATTACTTTGTGATAGCTTCGGCGGGTTCGGAAACCCACGCCCGCGCCCTCGCCGATTACGTTGAGGAGGAGATTAAAAAGCAAACCGGGGAGCTCCCCCACCACGTGGAGGGAAAGGAGTACAACCGCTGGTTGGTTCTCGACTACGGGGATGTAATAGTTCACGTAATGCTTCCGGAGGTTAGGGATTACTACGGTATAGACTGGCTTTGGGCGGATGCCAAAAAGGTGGATTGAGCGCCTCCTGTTCGCCGAAACATGCGCCCTATGTGGCGAACCGCTGGGCGCCTCTTCGGTCGTCTGCGACCGCTGTCTCCTATCCATCCACTCCCAACCGGAGGAAGACCTCCTATCAATCCCCTACCTGGACGGGTATAAAACCTTTACCCGCTACGGGGGGAGAGAGAAAAGACTACTCCACCTGGTGAAGTTTGAGGGTTTAAAACACCTCGCGAGGGAATTGGGTAGATTGATTTCCTCCCATTTGAGGGCTTATGTGGAACGCCTTTCACCCTCGGCGGTTGTTCCCGTTCCGACAAACCCCTTTAGGTATTGGTTTTTAAGGGGTTTCGACCCCGTTGAGGAGATGCTAAAGGAAACGGGCATTCCCTACCAAAGGTTAATAAAGAGGCGGTGGCTTTGGCGCAAACCGCTGTCGAAAGCCAAAGGGGTTGACGAACGCCGACGGCTCGTAAGGGGCGCCTTTACGTTGAAAGAGAAATACATTCCCCGCTTAAGCAGGGCTAGGATTTTGCTATTCGACGACGTTCTAACGAGCGGGGCAACCGCCTCCGAGCTGGCTTATATCCTAAAGAGTGTGGGGGTAGAGGAGGTCTACCTGTTTGCCGTCTTTAGACCCCGCTAGCGACTTTCCACGCCTTGTAGGAACTTCTGACCCACCTTCCAACAAAGGTGTATTTGAAACCGAGTTCCCCGGCGAGTTCCTTAATCCTTTCGAATTCCTCTTCGGTGTACTCCTTTACCACCTCCACCTGCCTTTTGGTGGGTTGGAGGTATTGACCCACCGTGAGGATATCGCACCCGGCTTCTCTAAGGTCTTCGAGCGTTTTCCTTATATCGTCCCAAGTTTCCCCCAAACCGACCATTAAACCGCTCTTAGTCCATATATGGGGGTAGTTTTCCTTTGAATACCTCAATAGGTTTAAAGTCCACTCGTATCTCCCCCCGAGGCGGATTTTCGGATATAACCTCTCGACGGTCTCTATGTTGCAGTTGAACACGAAGGGGTTTTCTCTCAAAACTGTATCCGCCAACCCGGTCTTTCCCCTAAAGTCAGGGGTGAGAACTTCGACCTTGGCGTCGGGAATCTCCCTTTTTATCTCCCTTATGCAGGCGGCAAAGTGGGAAGCCCCCCCGTCGGGCAGGTCGTCGCGCGTTACCGAGGTAATCACCACATATTTAAGCCCAAGCTCCTTAACGGCTTTTGCGAGATTTTTGGGCTCCGCGGGGCTTAGGGGTTTCGGCGTTCCCTTCCTCACCGAGCAGTAGCGACACCCCCGCGTGCAGACATCCCCCATTATCAAAAAGGTGGCGGTTCGGTTGGCGAAACACTCACCTATATTGGGGCATTTGCTCTCCTCACACACCGTGTGGAGTTTTCCCCTTCTCAAGACCCTCTTTACGTCGGATAGAAGGGACAACCTTATGGGTTTCTTTTTTCTTATGGATTCCCTCGACATGGATAGGGAGATAAAGTTTAAACGCACCCTTTTAGAGGTTCTTTAAAAGTTGCTTATCCGCCTCCGGTTTTTAAATTCCCTTAATCCAAAGGGAGGTTAAAAAATGAGACATCCCAAAAGTGTGGAACTTCTAAATAGGGCGATACAGGAGGAGGAAACCGCACTCCACCAATACATGTACTTCCACTTCGTCTTGAGCGATATGGGTTACGAGATGCTCGCTAACCTCTTCAAAAGGATAGCTATAGAGGAGATGCGCCACGTGGAGGCTTTCGCCGAACGTATACTCTTTTTGGGCGGAGAGGTCGAACTCGGAAAGTTGGCAAAACCGGTGCAGAGGATTACCGACCCCAAGGAGATGCTCGAGTGGGCGATGGCGAGCGAGAGCGAGGCGATAGAACTCTATTCCAAATGGGCGGTGGAAGTGGTTGCGGAGGATAGGGATATAGGGACGGAACAGCTGTTTAAAAAGGTTGTGCTGGACGAGGAGAGACATTTCGACCTATTTGAGAGGGAATTTTTAAACCTACAAAAGTTTGGAAACCAATACCTCGCCCAACAGGCTATGGAGACGAGCCGCCGATTGGGGGAAACTTCGAAGGGTTGAAACCCCTATTTATTCCCCCTTTCGGTCTTTATTTTCAACCCCCGTTTGGGTTGGATTTTCGGTAAAGTTCCCAAAATTGTTGTTTAAAACAAGGGTATAAAACCCAATATTGACATAAAAACCCTTCGAAGTCCCCTTGCAGTTTTGATTTATTAGAAGCGTATGAAGTTCAAACACGTTTTGGTCTGTATGGCGAGGAAACCCAACCCTATGATGCCCTCCTGCGGTTCAAAGGGAGCCGACCAGGTTGCCATGAAATTCCAAGAGGAGCTTATGAAGAGGGGTCTGCAAAACGTTCTACTTTCGGTTACCGGTTGCCTCGGAGCCTGCGAAATGGGTCCCGTAGTCGTCGTATATCCCGACGGGGTGTGGTATGGAAATGTGAAACCGGAAGATGTTGAGGAAATTGTCGAAAAGCACATTTTGGGCGGTCAACCGGTCGAGAGGTTGAGGATTACCCACCCCATAGAGCAGATGGGCGTTTAAAATTTGACAGACATCCCTTTTTTGCCTTTATTTCATCTTTATGAACCTCTTACTGGTCTGGGGATTGATACTCATATTGCTCGGAATTGCGGCTATAGTAGCCCCCTACTATTTCGCCGTGGGTTCGGTCTTATTTTTTGGCGCCCTGATGTTTACCGCCGGACTTATGTGGGTCTTTTACAACCTAACCAGCCGCCACAAGGGAGCCGGTGGATGGCTTAAGCCCCTGATACTGGTTATAACCGGCTTACTCTTTATGCTCTTTCCCGAACAGAGCCTGCTCGTTATGGCGGCGTTTTTGTTGGTCTATCTCCTCGTGGACGCCTTTGCAAACCTCTACCTGGGTTTGGAGTATAGGGGGAAGCTCTCCAGTTGGTTTTTGATGCTCCTAAACGGACTTTTAGACCTCGTTTTGGCGGGGATATTGCTCTACTTTATGGGTCAACCCAAACTCTTGGCTTGGTTGATAGGTATTCTCATAGGGGTTAGCCTGTTGGTGGACGGAATATTTGCCCTCTGGTTCGGCTGGCGTCTAAAGGTCTATTACGACAAATACAGGAGACTTTTGGAGGGTTAAAAGGAAGCCCGCCGCTTCGCGGCGGGGATTTTATTTCTTAGTGTTTGAAATGTCTCATACCGGTGAAGACCATAGCGGCGCCGTGCTCGTCGCAAGCCTCTATAACCTCTTTGTCCCTTATCGAACCGCCCGGTTGGATAAAGGCGGTAATACCTTCGGCGGTCGCTATATCCACGCTATCGCGGAAGGGGAAGAAGGCGTCCGAAGCTACCACCGCACCCGTTAGGTCTTTTTCAAACTCCTTAGCCTTTTGAATTGCGAGCTTTAGCGCATCGACGCGGGAGGTCAGCCCCATACCTATACCGAGGGTCTGCCCGTCCTTGGCTATAACTATCGCGTTAGATTTGACGTGCTTTACAACCCTCCACGCGAATAACAGGTCTTTCATCTCCCTCTCGGAGAGTTTCCTTTTGGTCACCACTTTGAGTTCTTTGTAAAGTTCGGTATCCTCATCTTGGAGCAAAAATCCACCGGAAACCTTTTTGAGGTCTCTCCACACGCTCCTTCCCATATAGCGGATAACCCTCAAATTCTTTTTCTTCGAGAGGATTTGCAGGGCTAAGGGGTCGTAATCGGGGGCGACGACTATCTCGAGGAAAATCTTTGTAAGCTCTTCGGCGGTTTCGGGGTCAACCTTATCGTTGAAGGCGACAATCCCGCCGAAAGCGGAAACGGGGTCTCCCTCCAACGCCCTCAGGTATGCCTCCTTAACGCTATTTCCCACAGCCACGCCGCAGGGATTGGTGTGCTTTATTATCGCGCAGGCGGTCTCGGGAATTTCGGACACGAGCTTGGCGGCGCTGTCGGCGTCGAGGTAGTTGTTAAAGGACATCTTTTTCCCCTGAAGAACCTCCGCCTTAACGATACCCAAATCCTCCAAGGGGTTTTCGAAAAGCCAACCCCTCTGGTGGGGGTTTTCCCCGTAGCGGAGTTCCTCTTTGAGTTTCATGGGAACGGTTTCCTCTTTGAGGTTCTCTTCGAATTCCGTTAGACCTTTAAGGGTGTTGTAAATAACGCTGTCGTAGTAGGAGGTGTGGGCGAAAGCTTTAACCGCCAAGCGGGCGCGGTCTTCTTCGGTCAACTCACCCTTCTTTAGCTTTTCGATAAACCAATCGTAGTCTTGGGGGTCGGTTAAAACACTCACCCGGGGGAAGTTCTTAGCCGCCGCCCTTATAAGGGTGGGACCCCCTATGTCTATAAACTCCAAAAGTTCCTTTAAAGGAAGGTCTTCTTTACTCTTTTCCTCAAAGGGGTAGAGGTTTACGACCACAACCTCGATTGGTTCTATACCGAGCTCCTCCAATTGTTTTTTATCCCTTTCAACCCAATCGCGGTAGAGAATTCCTCCGTGAACCTTGGGGTGGAGGGTTTTAACCCTTCCGTCCAAAATTTCGGGAAAACCGGTTATCTCGCTCACCTCGACAACCGGAATACCCCTTTCCCTCAAAAAGCGCGCCGTTCCGCCGCTGGAGACTATCTTATAGCCCAGCCCGTGAAGTTCCTTTGCGAGTTTATCCACACCCTCTTTGTTCCAAACCGATATAAGGGCGATACCTTTGGAGGACATGGAGTTTTAATTCTCCACAAAGGGGTATGAGGAGAAGGAAAAAACCCCGAAAGGGGGAAATTATTTGACGAGAGAACCGAGCCTGAATATGGGTAGATACAGAGCTATTAGTATGAAACCGATAACACCACCGATAACCACTATCATAATAGGCTCTATCATCGAAATGAGAGCTTCTATTGCCGCTTTTAGCTCGTCGTCGTAAAAATCAGCCAAGCTTTCGAGCATCGCATCCAAACGACCGGTCTCCTCACCAACCCTAAGCATAGAAACGAAGATTTTGGGAAACTTTCCCGTCTCCTGGAAGGCTTTCCACACGGGTTCACCGAAGACTATACTTGTCCTTACCGTAGCTATTGCCTCTTGATAGATAACATTTCCAACAACTCTTGCCGATAGTTCCAAAGACCTTTCAATGGAAACACCGGAGGCAAACAGGGTTGCAAAAGTCCGCGAGAATTTAGCCAAAATACCCTTCAGGAAAACGGGACCCAATAGGGGCAGTTTCAACTGAATCCAATGAACGGCTTTTCTAAATCCATAAACATACCTGTATAGAAAGATATAAGTTGCAACAACCACTATCACGCCCAATAGGAGCCATATAAAGTTTCTCTTTAGCCATTGGGAGGCATCTAGCACAGCCTGGGTGAGGGCGGGAAGTTCTCCACCGAATGCGTGATAAATTTCCGCAAATTTGGGAACGAGGAAGTAGAGAATACCGAGCGTTATCGCGGTAGCCGTAACGGTAACAAATGCGGGGTAAAAGGATGCCGATTTAATCCTGTTTATAATTTCGCTAATTCCCTTGTAGTAATCCGCAATCCTACGGAGAACCAGGTCTAATTGACCCGTTTCCTCGCCAACTTCAATCATACTTACAAAGAATTCATCCAATTTTTTTATTCTTCTTCTTAATGCCCGCGAGAGCGATACCCCACCTTTAATCTCCTCGGCAACTTTTGGAAGTTCCCTTTTAAGGTAAGGATTATCAATGGAATCCGCCACCAATTCCAAGGCTTCAACAATACCAACACCCGCCTCGATTAGAGCCGCCAACTCCCTCGCAAAAAGGGATAAATCTTTCGAAGATAATTTCTCGGAAAAAAAGCTTATAGTTAATCCCTTTCTTTCAGTGTAAGGAATAGCCTCTATTGTTGTTTCGACTATAGGCTCTTTTCGTTCCTCTGCGGCTGAAGTTTGCCGCCGGTGACCCCGCCTTTGTCGGGCAATACTTTTTCCTTCTCCTTCCCCTCCCCCTTCCTCGGAGGATTTCTCTTCCTCTTCTTCCTTTGAAGGGGTTAAAGTAAATGTTTCCTCTTCGGGTTCCTTTATAGGGGATTCTTTTAATTCTATCACGACGAGGTCATTTTCCACTAGTTTTTTAAAAGCCTCTTTTCTATCTTTTGCCTTCAATAAACTTTTTATTCTTTTTCCCGAGGGGTCAACGGCAACAAATTCAAAGAAAGGCATGGATTAAACCTCCCCTATTAATTTAGCCACTTGTGCTATTGGTATTCTAAGAATTTTTGCCAACTCTATGGGGTCTGGTGAATATCTAAATGCATCTTGAATAGTTATCAATCCATCTCTGTAAAGCCTGGCGAGGGATTGGTTCATCGTCTGCATACCGGTTTCCGACTGCCCACTCTGCATTAGGGCGTATACCTGCTGCAATTTGTTTTCCCTTATGAGGTTTCGAATGGCGTTATTCAGTATCAGCAATTCGTAAGCCAAAACCCTACCGCCGCCTATGCGCGGCACCAACCTCTGAGATATAACGCCGACAAGGGTAAAGGAGAGTTGAACCCTAATCTGCTCCTGCTTTTCGGAGGGAAAAACGTCGACTATACGGGTGATTGTTGATATGGCGGTATTGGTGTGGAGGGTTCCGAATACCAGGTGACCGGTTTCGGCAGCCCTTAGGGCGGTTTCTATGGTTTCGGTATCCCTCATCTCACCGACCATAATTACGTCGGGGTCTTCGCGGAGTGCCGCCCTAAGTGCCTGGTTGAAATCGGGCGCGTCGACCCCCACCTCCCTCTGGTTGACTATTCCCTTTTTGTGGTGGAAGACGTATTCGATGGGGTCTTCGATGGTCAAAACGTGGTGTGGAAAGTTCTCGAGGATGTAGTTAATCATTGCGGCGAGGGTTGTCGATTTACCCGAACCGGTGGGACCCGTAACCAGCACCAAACCCATCGACTTGTGGCAGAGTTCTATTATGTTGTCGGGTAGACCCAACTCCCGGTGGTTGGGGATGCGGCTGGGGAGAGACCTCAAAACCCCCGCAATCGTTCCCCGTTGATAGAAGACGTTAACCCTAAACCGTCCGACGCCGGGTATACCGAAAGAGAAGTCTACCTGCCCCCGCTCCTCGAGCTCCTTACGGTAGCGTTCCTTCATTATGCCGAATAGGAGCTGTTTGGTCAGGTCGGGGGTGAGAACGGGAAAGTTCTTCAGTTCCCGAATCATTCCGTCAACCCTAACGCGGGGGCGACTCTCCACCGTTATATGTATATCGGAAGCCCGCTGTTTCACCGCTTCCCGTAGAATATCTGTCATAGAAACCCTATTCGTAATCATTAACCGCAGCCTCCCTCGGTAATTTACTACTGCTATTTTAAAATTTCCCATTCCATGCGCATTTTGGTCACGGGCGGAGCCGGCTTTATAGGTTCAAACCTCGTGAGGAAACTCCAAAAGAGATTCCCCCAAGCGGATATAGTGGTGGTCGATAACTTCACCAGCGGGGATTTTAAAAATTTGATAGACTTCAAAGGGGAGTTTATTCCCGGCGATATTTCCGATAGGGGGTTTTGGGATTATTTGGCTTCCTCTTATAGTTTCGATGTGGTCTTCCACCAGGCGGCGATAACCGATACCACAGTCCTCGACCAGGAACTGATGACAAGGGTTAACACTCTGGGGTTTAAATACCTTCTCGATGTAGCCCTCGAGAGGTGGAACGCAAAGGTTGTTTACGCCTCTTCGGCGGCGGTCTACGGCAATTGCCCCGCCCCCATGAGGGAGGATGGCTGTTTGAAACCGGAAAACGTCTATGGATTTTCCAAACTGATGATGGATAGGCTTGCCGAAAGGTATCTAAAGCGCTTTCCCGAAGCCCGCATAGTGGGTCTTAGATACTTCAACGTCTACGGTCCCGGCGAAGCCCACAAGGGAAAATTTGCCAGTATGGTTTACCAGCTCGCCGTTAAGATGATAAGAGGCGAGCGTCCCCGTCTCTTTAAATGGGGCGAACAAAAGAGGGATTTCGTCTACGTAAAGGATGTGGTGAAGGCAAACCTACTCGCCATGGAAAAGGACGTTTCCGGGGTGTTTAATGTAGGCTACGGAAAGGGTCGCTCTTTTAACGAACTCGTGGCTATTTTGAACAAAGTCCTCGGAACGAATTACGATATCGAATATTTCGACAACCCTTACGACTTTTACCAAAACTACACCGAGGCGGATTTAACCAGAAGTTCCACCATTTTGGGATACAAACCCGAATGGTCTCTCGAAAGGGGGGTTGAGGATTACGTTAAAAACCATCTATTGGGAAATAAATAACCTTCTCTAACTCTATGAGGATAAAGGAAACTTCTTTCTGATTTAGGATTTTTTTTGCATCCTTTCTTTTTTTTTAAAGTAGGAAATTAAATAGGAAAAAACTTGAATTTTATGTCAAAAAAGAAGTGTTCCAAACCCTTATGGAGATATGAATTGAAGTTTCATATCCTCCTTGAGGTTTTTTGTTTCCCGTTTTAATCCTTTATGGGGATATAAAAATACTTAGCATCTAAAACCGAAAAACAGGTGCGTTTTAAGCCCCTATAGGGGCATAACAACTTTTGGAGGCAAATTTCTCTATATCGTCAATATCGAGTTTCAATCCCTTCTAGGGACATAACAACAATCTTGGAAGATGATGGATTTACCCCCAACTATGTTGTTTCAATCCCTTATAGGAACATAACAACGTTCGTTGATATTGAAAATTCACCGCTGGGACGAAGTTTCAATCCCTTATAGGAACATAACAACAAAATCGTATTCTTAGAAGGACTCTGCTTTAGGGAGGGTTTCAATCCCTTCTAGGGACATAAAAACAAACTTCACCTACCACCCGCGGGACTGCTGTTGCTGTGTTTCAATCCCTTCTAGGGACATAACAACCAAGGTTAAATTTAAAGAAAATGATTTAGAAAATTGTTTCAATCCCTTCTAGGGACATAACAACGAAATCAGGAAAAAGAAAATAATGTATCGAAAACAGAGTTTCAATCCCTTCTAGGGACATAAAAACTTCGAGGTTCGCCATATCCTTGGAATTATGGCTGTGTTTCAATCCCTTCTAGGGACATAAAAACCAAGATGAGGCCAATCTTATTAAGTTGCCAAGGAACCCAACCCTTACTTGGGTTTAAAGAATACCAAACCCACCTAAAGGAGTCAAGCAAAAATTGACTTTCTAAGTCAACCCTATATTGACATTAATTTCCTGGAGTGTACCCTTTCGTTGGAACTCTAAGACAAAACTCAATTCTGCAAAAAGTTTTTGTCAAATTTCAATCCTTAACTTGTCATTAAATCTTGAGTCTGACCTTATAAAGGTCAAAGTTATAAAATTTCTCCTCTCGCAATATCCCCGGGAGGGTTTTAAATGCTGTTTGAAGTCATAAAGAGGGACGGGCGCGTCGAGCCTTTCGATACGAAAAAGATAGAGAAGGTTATAAACGTCTGCGCCGAGGGGCTCAACATTGACCTGGAAAAGTTTTCCCAAAAGCTCGCGCTCTTTCTAAAACCTCGCATGACGACGCGGGAAATTCAGCACAACCTCATAACCGCCGCCATCTCCCTGATAGTCACCGAGGAGAACAAGGAGGATTGGAGCAGGTTCGCCAACCGCCTCATTCTGGTCGATTTCAAAAAGGAGATGCGTGTCCGTCGGGAGCAGAAATACAACGCAAAGGTTACCCGTTACGGGTTTTTTGAAAATTTTGAGGACTTTTACAGGTTTTTAAACGAATACGTCCAAAAGGGGGTCTATTCGAAACTCTTCCTCGAAATCCCCAAAGAGGTAATGGAGGAACTCTACTATGCCATTTTCGACAAGGATAACTTTTCCAACCCTTTGTGGAACAAAGCCAAACATATGCAAACGCAGAAGTTCATCCGCTCCTACCTTACGGAGGAAAACAACTTTCCCATAGAACTCCCGGAGGAGGTTTGGTTTCTCCAATCCCTTTTGGGGTTCCTGCCTTCGGTCAAAAACTACGGTAGGGACTGGGAGTATTACAAACAAAAGGTGCTGAAGCATTTCGAATACCTGTCGGAGTTTCTAATAATTCCCGCAACCCCGCAGATGTTAAACCTCCGCAGGGCTAGGGCAAATCTGTCTAGCTGCTTTATCCTCGATGTGAACGACAACACCGAGAGCATAGTCCACACCCAGAGCCAGATAGCCCAAATCTCGCGGAATGCGGGCGGTGTCGGTCTCTTCATAGGAAAACTACGCCCTTCGGGGAGTTGGATAAAGGGAAATAGGGGCAAAGCCAACAAGATAACCGATTGGGTCAAAATTTACGAGTCAACCGTCAACGCCTTCAACCAACAGGGTAAGCGTAAGGGTAGCATAACGGTTGCCCTTCCCGTTTGGCACAAAGATATTTTGGACTTCCTCGAAGTTATAGACCTCGATATAGGGGAGATAACCAAAAAATCCCCCGACGTTTTCACCCAGGTGGTTATTCCCAACTTCTTCTTTAAGTTTGTAAACGAAAACCGCACCTTTTATCTGATAGACCACTACGAGATAACCCACATTTTGGGTAGAAAGGATTTAGACCTCTTAGAGGTATACGGCGAGGAAGCCGAGAGGAGATACGAGGAGATAGTCAACCTGATAGAGGAGGGTAAGGTTAAAAACTACAAGGCGGTAAACCCCCGAGAGGTCTTGAGAAAAATCTTCTACTACTGGGGTAGGAAGGGATTGCCTTACATCTTCTTTGAGGACAACGCCAATAAACCGTCGCCCTTTAAGGAGAAGATTTATTCGGCTAACCTTTGCGTGCATCCGAAAACGAAAATCCTGACCAAGGAGTACGGCTATGTGGAAATAGAGAAGGTTGCGGGTCAAATCCTCCACGTTTGGAATGGTAACGAGTGGAGCCTTTCCGCAATTTTCAAAACGGGCGAGAACTACAACAATTGGTATGAAATCGAATTTTCCAACGGTGAGAGGATTATTTGTACGGATTACCACAGGTGGTATGTAAAAAAAGACCCTAAAAAATACGGCAGGTCACCCACAGTGGTTAAGAGAACTTACCAACTGAAGGAGGGGGATATACTCGAAAAGTGGTCTCTTCCCCTTATAGAGGGCAGCGAAGAACTCCCATACGCGTACGAAAATGGGCTATTTTCTGCGGAGGGGACGGAATACGAAACATTTGATGTAATCTACCTATACGACCGTAAAAGGAAATTAAAAGAGTTCTGCAGAGGTTTTTACAGAACTTACGAATATCCCAAAAACAAAATTTTAAAACTCTTTTACAAAAAGGGTGTGCTAAAACCCAAATTTTTTGTTCCCGACCACCGTTATACCGTTGAGAGCCGCATAAGGTGGTTGGAAGGGCTTTTCGACGGGGATGGAACCCTCGTAAGGAACGGAACCAACAAAAGCCTTCAGCTGGTTTCGGTCAATTACGAGTTCCTGTTAAAGGTTAAGAGAATGTTGGAAACCTTGGGGGTGAATACCAAAATAGTGGAGGGATACCCCGAAAGGGAAACGCTACTACCCGACCACAGAGGTGGGAAAAAACTTTATCGCTGCAAACCCTCGTGGAGGTTGTTGATACCCTCATCCGAACTGGTGAAGTTGATAGACCTAGGTTTTTCCCCAAAAAGACTAAACGTTCGTATGGAAAAACTCCCCAACAGGAATGCCTCCCAATTCGTTCGGGTTAAATCGGTTAAAAAGTTGGAAAACTTCGTATGCGATAGCTATTGCTTCTTTGAACCCAAACTCAATAGGGGTGTTCTAAACGGTGTTTTAACGGGTAATTGCGTCGAAAACTTTTCCCCCTTCCGCAACACCGACCCGAAAGACCTCTACTGTATCCCCGAAGAGGAGCTCGGATACATCCACACCTGCAATATAACGAACGTAAACCTCCTAAAACTCTACGAGAAGGGTTATTTAAAAGAGACCGAGAGGTTGAAGGAATTTGTCTTCCACCTCTACGAGTATATGGATAACCTTATCGACATCACCGACCTGCCGGTCAAAGAGAGCAAAAAGCATAACCGCCTCTTTAGAACGGTTACCGCCGGTTTTATGGGGCTCGCCGACCTCTTCGTTGCGAAATCGGTCGAAGACGGAAGGTATTACGGCTACCGCTACAGTTCGAGAAATGCCAATCCCGAAGATACCCTAAACCTTATAAGGGAAGTTTTCGGTAAATTTTCTTTCCTCGCCGTTCTCGCCTCCACCGAGTTGGCGAAAGAGCGGGGTAAACCCCAAGGGTACGAAAAGACCAAATACCCCGATGGGGTCATTCTCGGAAGGTACGACCTAAAGAGGGAAAAAGATAGAGACCTCGTTAAGGACTTGATAGGAGAAAAGAACCTTAGGAGGTTGGAGGAAAATCTGTCCCTCTACGGGATTAGGAATACGCTCCTCCTAAACTGTCCGCCCAACACCTCCACCTCCATACTCGCCGGCGTGAGCGCGGGGGTTATGCCGACCTTCTCCCTCACCCAGGTTGAAGACCAGCAAACCGGTCTGTTTGTCAATTTTGTTCCCCTATACCGCTACAAGTGGTTTTACGATACCTATACCAACTTTTCTTCCCTCTCCGACTACGAAGACCTAACCGATATAGTCGCCGAAATTCAAAAATTTATCGACAGCGGAATTTCCTTCGAGATTACGGTAAATCACAACCACTTCGACACCGGGGAGAAGTTAACCACACTTTTCGCTCTTGTCCTCTCCGAGGCGAGGAAAAAGGGTATAAAAGCCCTCTACTATTGGAGGCATATACTCAAAGATAAAACCGTAGGGGTTGAGGAGTGCGAAAGTTGCGCCAATTAAAGGTCTATCACTTCTCCCTTTACCCCTCCTTTTGGGGAGATTTCAAAAACAACTTTTTGGGGATAAGGGATTTTTCAATCCTTTAAATGGTTTCTATAGGATTTGGAGAACCCTGGGGGGGTGTGTTATAAGATATAAACCTCGCAAGGGTGCTTTAACCACTCCCACTTTTTAAAATGGGGGTATAAAACAAGTTAAATTTGGCAACAAAATAAGAAACAAGGCGAAAAAGCGCGCGGAGGTGTTTAAAATGGAAAAAATTAACAAAGTAAAATCGCATTTATTCAACATTCTTGGCAATGATTTTAATCCGCAACTTACTCCCGTGAAATTTTTTGACAGCCCCCTAACCGAAGAACCAACGGGGCTTTTCACCATATTCCACCCGATGCACCCGGTTATATACGACTTTGTGAAACTCCAAAAGCAACGCCTGTGGAAGGCTGACGAGTATCCGATAGACCGCACCCGCGAACAGTTCGACCAACTCGACGAGATAGACCGAAAGGTTTTCGAATACACGCTGAGCTTTTTGGCGTTCCTCGACAGCGTCCAGGTGGCGAACATCTCCGATATGGAAATCGTCTATAACATGCCCGAATACAAGATTTGGGGTGCGACCCACAAATACTTCGAGGTGGAACACTCGATAGCCTACTCCAATATCCTCTACGGACTCTTCAACCAAAACTTCGAAGAGGTTAAGCGCATTTTTTACCTCGCCAAAGACCACCCCGAACTTAGAAGACGCAACGAGCTTATAGCAAACAACTATCAAAAGCTCTTCGACATCCTTTGGGAGGGTCTTAAAAACGTCTCCCCCCAAGAGTATGCGAGGACGCTAACCCACGTCTTTGCCGGAACCTACGCGATGGAGTCGGTCACTTTCTACATGGGCTTTAAGACCATAGAGTTTTACCAATACAAGTATGGCGTTTTGCCTATGACAAACAAGATGATTTCCGAGATAAAGGCGGACGAGCTTTTCCACGTTAAGGTAATGGCGACCATTATTAAGACTCTAAAACCCTACATAACCCGCTACATATCGGAGCAGGAGTTCGACGAGATAGTGGTCGGCACGCTCAAATCTTATGCCGAAGCCGACCTGCAATTCTACCAATCCATTTTGGCGCAAAATAACTTCGGAATAACCCAACAGCAGGTGGAAAATTACATTAAATTCTTAACCGATAAAAGGTTGAGATTGCTGGGATATAACCCCCTTTTCGGTGTTGAAGAAAATCCCTTTGAGGAGATAGACAGACTTTACGGTTATCTCGACAGCCACGTAAACGAGGGTAAAAAGGAAGCCTTCTTCGAAACCAAATCCTCCGCCTATGTGACCGCCGAGCTCGACGACAAGGTTTTGTCTTCTTGGAAATTTTAAAAATATCCCCGCGCCTAAGGGCGCGGGCTTCTATTTAAAAATAAGAAAAAGAAAAGAATTAAAGAGTCCAAGGTTTGGGGTGAGCCTCCCAGTTTTCAGGCCATTCGCCGGTGGTTAGGTATTCGTGGCAATACTGCGCCGCCTTTCTTCCGTGGGCGATAGCCCTAACGACTGTGTCGCCGCCGTTGACCAGGTCACCGACAGCGAATACACCTTTCCAAGAAGTCCTAAAGTGGTCGTCAACATCGACGTTGTCCCACTTGTTGGTCTGTATCTCTTTCACACCTTCGTAGGCGGTGGTGTTAGCCGCCTGACCGACCGCAAATATTACGCTGTCAACCTCGATGATGTGCTCGCTACCCTCGATGGGTTTGGGTCTCGGTCTGCCGCCGTTCGGGTCGGGGACGAGCTCCATCTTTATACACTTTAGACCTTTAACGTTGCCGTTCTCGTCGCCTATTATCTCGAGGGGTTGGGTTAGCCAGTGTAGAATACCGCCCTCCTCCGCTATATGGTCCCACTCGACGTCCCTTGCGGAAGAGGTTTCCCTCGTCCTCCTATAGACGACGTGTGTTTCGACACCAAGCCTAATGGCGTCGAGGGCGCAGTCAACCGCGGTAAAGCCCCCACCTATAACTGCGGTTTTCTTTCCGAGTTTGACCGGGGTTGCCGCCTCGGGGAACTTGTAGGCTTTCATCATGTTAACGCGGGTGAGGAACTCTATTGCGGTATAGACGCCGTTTAGCTCCTCGCCGGGGATACCCATCATCTTACCCTTACCGCTACCGGTGGCGAGGATTATGGCGTCAAATTCCTTATAGAGGTTGTAGAGAGTTATCGATTTCCCCACGAGGACGCCGAGGTGGAATTTAATTCCCATTTTGCGGAGTCTCTTTTCCTCCCACTCGAGGACGGAGCGGTCGAGCCTTTCGGGGGGTATTCCATACATCATTACGCCGCCTATATAGGGAAGTGCGTCGAATACGTGGACTTCGTGACCTTCCTTTCTGAGGTAGTAGGCGGCGGTTAGCCCTCCGGGTCCCGCACCGATGATGGCGACCTTTTTGCCGGTGTCGGGTTTTATTCCCTCGTCTATCTCTATACCGCTGAGCCTAATGGCGTCGCCTATAAACCTTTCAATAGCACCAATTCCGACAGCCAAACCTTTGTTTTTCTTCTGCCTTACGGCGTCGTAGGTCAAAATACAATGTCCTTCGCAAAGGCGCTCCTGGGGGCACACCCTACCGGTTATCGCGGGGAAGGGGTTGGTCTTTAGGAGAACCTTATAAGCCTCCACAATTTTACCCTGCTCGACGAGGTCTATGAATACCGGAATGTCGTTGTTTACGGGACACCCCGCCTTACACCTCTTGTCGTAGTCGCGGCAGAAGATACACCTGTCGCACTCGTCGAGGAGCTGGTTTACGGTGTACCCCATATCGTATTCTTTGAAGGTCTTCTTCCTAACCTCCGGCGGAAGGAGGCAGGTTTCGTTCCTATCCAACCAACGGATTGCCATCTTTATACCTCCCTAAGGTGGTTATTTCAAAAATCCCCGCTCCTCGAGGAGTTTCCTAAAGGTTGCGTAGACCTCCTCGAGGAGCTCGGTAGCCTTTAAAGCCTCCTTGAGGTTTTTCAAAATCTTTTCGGTCTCCCAGGGGTAGGTGTGAATTATAAGGTTCCTCAAAGAGCGGAGTTGTAACCACTCCTCCGCGGAAGGTATCAAACCCAACCGTTCCAACCTGTTTAACCAATCTATAAAGGGAAGGTTTTCCACATCCTCCTCCAACAGTTGGAGCGTAAGGGGGAAGAGTTTTTTCCCCATAGCGTCCTGCATTTTGGAAAAGCGGAAAATGAACGAGTCTATTACCGCCACTTTCTGGGGGTCTTCGAAAATTTCTTCGTCTAAAAAATCCCATTCCTCTATCTGTTTTTTGGCGTAGAGCATCCGTGCGCGGTGTCTTTCCAATTCCTCTATAACCCTTTTGGGGTCTTTTAGCATAGCCTCACACCCTTTGTTTTAGCCTCTAAGGCTATTTCCTTATCGCTTCCCCTTTTCTCCAAAACAACGTCTATCTTCCGCTCTCCAATTCTCAGGTAAAGCTTTGCCAGAAAGCGCGTCAATTTCTCTAAGTCGTATCCCTCTTCGGTTTCGATATAGAGGTCTATATCCCCACCCCGTTTGGTTAAATCGGTTCTCGAGCCGAAAAGCCATACACCTACCCCGTTTCCGAAAACCTCTTTGGCGCTTTTAACTATCGCCTCCACCTCTTGGGGCGATAACCTTACCCCTATCACTCCCCCTTTTGGGCTTTCTGCTTCTTTCTCTTTAACTTCGGTAGGAGTTTGTTGACGAAATACTCGAGGCTTTCCTTTTCCAAATCCCAATAGTAGCCGTTTCTGAAGGTTACCATCTTCCAATCGACCGCGTTTCCGTCGAGGTAGGGACCCTCCAAACAGTTTTGAACCATCTTGTCGCCCACCTTAACACGGCAGGTGAGACATAGCCCGCTGGTGCAGAGCATCATCGTGGGAACGAGGGAGATATTTTTTATTCCCTTCGCCCTGGTAACCTCGGCAACCATTTCGCCCGCCGCAGAACTACCGGCAAAGACCACAAGGTCGGGCGTTCCAACCTCGTTTATAAAGTTTTCCACCGATTGGGGAGCCCCCCCTTCCCTGCCGTATTCGTCGTCCTCGGTATAGACGAAAACCCTATCCTCTCCGAAAAGCTCCTTATACTCCTTCTCGCAGTAGATGTTTTCCCTGCTACCGCCTACGAGGGCTACGTAAACCTCGTTTCCAGCATCGGCTAGCGCCTTTGCAACGGGGTAGTTGGCACCCGCACCCCAACCGTGTCCGACCACCAAAACGGTGCCGTATTTCTCAACGGGGAAGGGGTTGCCGCTGGGACCTTCGACGTTGAAGAGCTCCTCACCCTCGGCAAAAAGTTCGACCAGCTCGACGGTGGGGCGGTTGTAGGCTTCCACCAACACGGAGAAGGTTCCCGTTTGGGGGTCGGTGTCTACGATTTGGAGGGGTTGACGGGCGGATAGCTCGGTAGCCTGCACCGTTACGAACTGCCCGGGTTTGGCGTTATTCGCGACCAACGGGTGGTATATCTCCAAGAAATACCCCCTGGGGGACACCTGTTTCTTTCCAACCACTTTGGGCTTTTGGAGTAGTTCAATCACACTTTTGGTCATAGGGTTTCGACCTCCCCTCGAAAGTTTTTGTTAAATAATACCAGAACGGCGTCGGGTTAATCCCCCGAAGGGCTAAAGACTATTGATTAAAATCCTCATATAATGAGGTTGGCACTTCTCACACCCATTTTTGTGGCGGTAGCCTTTTCCTGTCCCTCCCCCCAAGCGGTGTTGGAGACAGCCGTTAGGCTGAATATCCCCGTTAAAGAGGTTTTGAAGGTTGAGCCTTTTAAGAAAATTCCCAGTCTCTGCCGCGCCGAGGCTGTAGTCGAAAAGGACGGCTTCAACGCCACGGTAGACCTCTTTACCACCGCCGATGGGAAATTTTTTATACCCTTTGTGGGGAAGGTTGTATACGAACCAAGCGGCGAGGAGGGTGTTAAAAAGGTCACCATTGTGAGTATAAGAAATTCGACGACCTCCTTTACCCTCGGCTTCGTTACCAACGATTTAAAGTATTACTTCCCCGCGATGATACCGATGGAAACCGCCCAAAGGGGCAAACATAAAACCGGAAACAAGACTTCCACCGGTTCGAACTATTCCAACGCAACGGGGGGAGGGCGATAAGGCTTTGAAAACCTTTTGGGTTTTCGCTTAACCTATTCCACTCTTGATGGAGGTAATCCTCGCCTCTTCCTCCCCGAGGAGAAGGCAAATTTTGAACCTCATAGGGTTAAAGGATTTCAAAGTGGTTCCCCCCAAAGGGAGGGAGGTAAAGGTTAGGAAACCCTCGGATGTGAGGAAAAACGCCCTCCTAAAGGGGGAATCGGTCTTAAAGGGACTACCCAAAGTGGGTAAGTATCTCGTTATAGCCTCCGATACGGCGGTCTTTATAAACGGACGCTTTTTGGGAAAACCCTCCTCTCCCCAAGAGGCGAGGGAGATGCTAAAAACCCTTTCGGGAAATTGGCACACCGTCTATACCTCCATAGGGGTCTTTCTGAAAGAGGGTTCCCGCGTGAGGAAAAAACTAATTCTCGACCGCGCGAGGGTGAAGTTTAAGAAGCTCTCCGATGGGGAGATAGATTGGTACATCTCGACCGGCGAACCGCTCGACAAGGCGGGCGCCTACGGCATACAGGGTTACGGGGCGATTTTTGTCGAAAAAATCGTCGGCGATTACTTCACCGTTATGGGGATGTCCCCGAACAAACTTTACAGGTTATTGGTGGAATTGTTGGGAGAGGAAAGGGTTTTGAAACTCTTAAACGGCTAGAGGTTCGTAAACCTCTTCCTTGTCGAGGTCGTAAATCCTCAAAATGGTCGTATCCTCGAGACACCTCGAGTAGGCGAGAACGGGTTTTTCCCAAATGGTTTCGCTCTCTATTAGGTTCACCAACCTCTCCAGCCCCTCTTCGTCGCTGAGGGGATAGCTGTTTTCGATGTCGTAAATGAGAACGCCCGCCTTCTCTATACCCAATTTGGACTTTAGCTCTTTAAAGAGCCTTTTAACGGCTGTGTAGTGGTCGAGCACCTCCAAGGGGTTTTCAACCCTTTCGACCAACTCGCGGACGAAGTTTGTAAATTCCCTCTCCCCCTCTTTGGAGAGGAGTTTTTCGGCACCCTCACAGGTTTTGAGGATTACCAGAAGATTTTTTTTGTTAGAATAGGCGACTACAGCCCCCTTATCCCTCATCGCTTTTCCTCCTTTTCTTTGCTTTTTATTTCAAGGATAAAAATTAGGCTGTTAAGAAAGGGTTAATATGCCCCAGGTCAAACGGGTGGGCGGAAATAGACCGGTTCGACTTCGAAGATATTAGCCGCCGCTCCGCGGCGGGATTTTTCGTAGGCTATAACGGCGCCTACCTCCGAAAGACCCCTAAGCGGCAGGACGAGTTTCTCCCTTATCGAAAGCCGCTTTTCAACAGCCTCGAACTCCTCCGCAAAGTGGTAGGGAATAATTAGGTTCAACCTTTTCCCCAAAAGGGATTCTATAGCCTCCTCGTCCAACACCGATGGTTTTACCCTCTCCCTCCAACCCTCGAAGGTCTTTTCCCATATACCGTAAACCCAATAGCGGGAGACCTTTATTACGGTTAGGTATTCCCCTTCGGAGGTTGCAAACTTCGTAAACCCCTCAAAGGTGGTGTAGGTGTAAAGGGGTTTACCCAAAACCTGGGCGTAAGTTTTAAAAGATGCAACCCCAACCCTCAAGCCGGTCGAATACCCGGGACCCAAATTCACCGCAAAGGCGTCGACACTTTTAACGTCCACCTTTAGGTCTTCGAAAATCCTGGGGAACACTTCGAGGAACTTCCTACCCCTCTCCTCCCCGTAGTGGAGCACCGAAACCCTCTTTTCCCCATCCCAAAGGGTGAAGTTGTGATAGGAGTAAGAGCTGTCGAGGCTTAGGATGAGCATGGCGAAAGTAGAATTTTAGAGTATGCGAAAAAGACTGCTCTCAGCCCTCGCCCTGCCGCTTTTGACCTTCGCAATGGGCGAAAGGGCGGTTCCCCAAAACTTAGTGCCGGCGAAGATAGTCGACAAACGGGGTGTGGCTCACGAGGTTTCCGCCCTGGTCTGCGACGGAAAAACCTACTTTACCTTTGAAGACGGGTCGGTCTACCTAAAGGTGCCTTTCGAAAACTTAAAGAAACTCGTCGTGGTGGGTAAGAAGGGGGATAAACTTTTGGTGGAGGCTTACTTTACCAACGGTGGGAGGAAAAAACTTCTGATAGACCCCGATGTGGAGTGTGTGGGACCCACCCCCTACGGGACTTTGGACGCTTTCCTCTCCCAAATTAAGGAGATAGTTTTTGAAACAAAAAGGGGTTAAGGGTAAAAATCACCTCCCCAAGAGGTAGTCCAATTCCGCCTTTAACTCACCCCACTTGTAGACGCTCGTCCGGTAATCGGACAGCGCTTGGTAGTATAGGGTTTCCGCCTTTAAGAGGTTGTATATGTCGCTCTTTCCGGTTTGGTATTTCTCTTTTTCCACCCTATAGGCTTCCTTTGCAAACTCCAAGCGTTTCCTATTAGCCTCTATAACCTCCAATTGGCTGTTTAGTTTCTTCACAGCCGTAAGCAGGTCTTCCAATACCTTTTTATGCACCAATTTTCTAAGCTCTTCGACCCTTTTCTCCTCGTGAGAAGCCTTGAGGTAGTTGAAAACCCTATTTCCGAAGTCAAATATTGGAAAGCTCACGCTTATGGTGTAAGTCCAATCGGAAACCTTTCTACCCGCGAATACATACCGTTGGTTGGTATAGGAAAAATCCACTTTGGGAGAAAATTGGGAGAGGGCTACCCTCCTATAGTCGTCAACTATTTTTTTCTGCTTGGAAACCACTTTCAGGTCGGGGTTTCTTGCCAACAAAAGGGGGATTAGATTTTTCACTTCAAACCTACGGGGGGAGACCCTTATATCCTCTACCTCTACGGGTTTATCGGTGTTTAGCAACACCTTGAGGTTATTTAAAATCGCGCTGTAATTCGCCTTTGCCGTTGCTATAGCCGCATCGACATTTTTCAATTCCGCCTTCACGTTGAGCAGGTCCAAGAGAGAACGCTTTCCAACCTCGTAGGCGGTCTTTACTATTCGGTAGAGGCTTTCAACCTCTTTTTTCCTCTCCCTTAAGGTCTCTATTTGAGCCTTTACCGCCAAAGCGGAGAAGTAGAGCTTTTTAACATCCCTCCTTACCTCTTGGGAAATTTTTTCTAAGTTTAACCTCTCCAATCCCGCCGTATCACCCTTAGCCTTTATAAGGAAAAATTGCCCGCATCCGTCAAAAAGCCTAACCCCGTAGCGGAAGCCGTAAACCCTAATCTGGTCGTCAAGCGCCGACGTGGGCGGGAATAGCGGGGCTACCACCCTCCCATATTTGTATTGGGTATATCTCCAAAAGATATCCACCTCTCCAAACCTTTTGGCTATCTGGGCGTAGAAATCATTTTTTGCCGCTTTATAGCGGTGGTATTGAGCCTTTATCTGAAGGTTATTCTCAATTGCCCGTTCCAATGCGCTTTGCAAAGAAAGGGAAAAGGATACTCCCCCCAAAAGGGGAAATAGCAGTATTTTCCGCAGCATTAACCAATCAATTTTAGAACCCGCTTCGCGGATTACTCCTCCTCGCCAAATAGGTAGTTTTCCAACTCCTTGACCGCCTCACCCGCCTGTTCCGGGGGCACTATTGCGGGAAAAATAGCCACTTGAACGTTGGGGTCTTTGAAGAGCTTTGAAGCCAAAAACTGCTGTATCTCCTCCAGCTCCTCGGCGGATAGGTCGGTGCGCACCACCTCGTCAACCGATTTGTCGGTTGCGAAAAAACCGACTAAGGCAAAGGGAATCGCTACCGGTTCTCTTTTTTCCATAACACAACCTCCCAAGGTGGTTGGGATTATACAACCTATCCCTTTCGAGGGGATATCTCCTAAACCATAAATCCCCTTTTGGTCAGGTTTCGAGCATTATCTCCACCGTTCGGGGCACCAATCTCTTTAACACGTCGAGGTTGTATCCACCCTCGAGGGAAAACAAAACGGGGATACTTAACTCCTTAGCCAACCCGCAAATGGTCTCGACTATAAACTCGACCCCCTTGTCGGAAACCTCCAAACCGGTTAAGGGGTCTTCCGCGTGGAGGTCGTATCCCGCCGAAACGAGGAGAAACTGCGGCTTGTAACCCTTTACCGCGCTTACCAAAACCTCGCCGTAGGCGTGGCGGTAGAGCTCATCCCCCGCACCCGCCGGCATCGGTATGTTTAGGGTTGTTCCGTAACCCTCCTTTGCTCCCCTCTCCTCCGCCGAGCCGGTTCCGGGATAGAAGGGGTATTGGTGGGTCGAGAAGTAAAAAACCCGTGGCTCCTCGTAAAAGGCGTGCTGGGTGCCGTTTCCGTGGTGGGCATCGAAATCGACTATAAACACCCTCTCGAAACCCTTTTGTAGGAGGTATCTAGCCCCTATTGCAACGTTGTTGAAGATGCAAAAGCCCATAGCCTTGGCGTATTCGGCGTGATGACCGGGAGGTCTGACAGCGCAGAAAGCCCCTTCGATATTCCCGTCGAGAATTTCGTTTATCGCCCCCACAACCCCGCCGACCGCGAGGGAGGCGGCTAAAAATGTGTATTCGTTGTAGTAGGTGTCGGGGTCGAACCAACCCTCACCCGAGCGGGAGGAGTATATCACCTCTTCTATATATTGGGGGTCGTGGTTTAACGCTATCAGCTCCGCATCTGCCTCGAAGGGCTTTATAAGCTCCACCTTGGAAAAGAGTCCCCTCTCCGCCATACCCTCGGTGATAGCCTCGAGGCGGTATCTGTTCTCCGGATGCCCCTCCCTGTGGTGGAGCAGATATCTATCGTCGTAAACGAAACCGACCTTCATAGGTGAATAGTCTAAATTTCTACCCTTTGATGGAAGGCGAATACATAGTTGACCTCGAAGGGTTAAAAAAGCTGGCAAAAGACCTCGCGAGGGAACTCAAGGGAAACGAGGTTATATTCCTCATAGGGGATTTGGGAGCGGGAAAGACTACCTTTACGAGGTTTTTAGTCGAAGCTTTAAAACCCAAAGGGGAGGTAAACGTTACCAGTCCCACCTTTGCGGTTATGAACGTCTATCCGACCGAAAGGGGGGAAGTTTACCACGCCGACCTATACAGGGTTAAAAACTTCGACTTTACCGACTTCGAGGGGTCGGGAATATTGGTTGTCGAGTGGGCTGATTACCTAAAGGATTTGAAACCGGATATAGTGGTGGAATTCGAACACCTCGACGAAAATAGGAGGAGGGTGAGGATAAGGAGAACCCATTAAGGGGTATTAGAGGTTTTCCCCTCCCTCGAGGATTTCCACCAATTTACCCAATTTGGTCTTTAGCAGGTTTAGGTTGTTGGCGTTGGGCAAAACCCAATACTCCTTTCCGAGTTCTATTTCGTATAAGTCCCCTTCCCCCGTAAGGAGTTTTATATAGGTTGGGGTACCCTCGTAGGGGTCGGAAAGTTTTTTCAAAAACTTTCGGAGTTTTTCTAAAGTTTCGTCCCTAACGTGGGTTTCCTTGAGTTTTATAACCACTTTTAGTGTTTTTTCTACATCTTCGGGCGTTAACACCCTCCGGACGATGAGTTTTTTGCGCTCCGTTTCGAAATCGGTGGTGAGGTCTCCCTCAATCACCACAACTTTATCCTCTCCGAGTTTGTCTTTAACAACTTCATAAACATCGGGGAAAACTACGCACTCGACAATACCGGTTTTGTCGATTAGGTTGAATACGGCCATATATTTCCCCGCGCGGGTTCTCTTCTCCTCAAAGTCGACCACCACGCCGGGGATTTTCAAATCGTTCGCACTTTCAACCTCTTCGAGGTCTTCAATTCTCGTTCTATACCTCTCCAAGAGGTGGGGATATTTGTCGAGAGGGTGACCGCTGATGTAGAAACCCAAAAGTTCCCTCTCCCTCCTCAAGCGTTCGAGAAAATCCTCCACACTTTCGGTGTTTACGTTTCCATTTTTTCCTTTTGGGGTTCCGAAAAGGGAATTCTGTCCCACCGCGAGGGAGGGTTTACCCTCCGCCTGAACCTTTTTGAGGAGTTCCTCCCTACTCTCACCGGTAAAGTCAAACGCCCCCGCTTGAATGAGGGCTTCGATAACCTTTTTATTCACCTTACGCTTGTCAACCTTCCTAACGAAGTCGGCAAGGGATTTGAAACTTCCGAATTTCTTCTTAGCCTCTTGGATAGCTTTAGCCGCCTCCTCCCCGACACCCTTAATCTTCGCCAGACCATACCTTATATAGGTCTTTCCGTTTTTCTCCTCCAACGAAAAGTGGATGTCGGATTTGTTAATATCCGGCGGTAGGAGTTCGAAACCGAAGAGCTTTGCATCCTTTATAAGGGATATGAATTTGTTTTCGTTCTTTTCCGTCGAGAGTTTTACCGCAAAAAAGACACCCGTGTAGTGGGTTTTGAAAAATGCGGTCCAATAGGAGATATAGGCGTAGGCTGTCGAGTGGGATTTATTGAAGGAATAGGATGCGAATTTCTCTATGCTAGCCCAAAGCTCCTCTATCTTTTTGCGGTCGAAGCCCCTCTTAACCGCCCCCTCGATGAACTTTTCGCGCATTTTTTGGATAAGGTCGGAGTTGTGGACTATCACACAATTGGCTATAAAGTTGGAATTTTCCACCGTAAGGTCATAAGTTTCTTCCACTCCAATAGGTTCTATGTTCTCTATGTAATCCCAAAATATGTCGCCGTTACAGAGGTTTAAAAGTTCCTCATCCTCGAGGACAGCGGCGAATTTTTGTAACCTGTTGGGCGTAATATTTAGGGAGGTATTTATTCCACCATATTCACCGACCTTTGCCGAGAGCTTAGCCAAAGTCAATTCCTTTTCCTCCGCTTTTCGCTGAATTTTTAACCATACCTCTTTTGGTAGTGTTTCTTTTTTGAAATTGGTTGTTTTTTGTTTCAACTTATCGATTAACCCCTTAAGTTTTTTCTTCTTTCTTCCCACGACATGGTTTTGAATTAGCTTCAAAAACTTAAGTAGGTTTTCCCTACCCCTAACCTCAACGCGGTAATAAGTTCTTTTTTGACCTTTATAGGTTACTTTTTTCTCCTTTACCGCCGCGTTAATGCCGAATCTCCTTAGTAAAAGCAAAATTTGCAAAGCCAAGCGGTGCGATTTGGTAAGAAACTCGGAATACTCGTAGTTTTTGGTTATTACAAAGCTTCCATCGGTAGTCCACAAAGCGCCCAAAAAGGCAGAAATAACTTCCTTTGGAGCGGACATTATTTGATTGGGAATAAATTTATCCTCCGCTTTTTGGTTGTAGAGTCCCAACGAACGCAAAAAGTTTTTAATATCCCTTCTTTGGGAGGTTTTATTTTTTTGATAGATGTAAACCGCTTTAACATTTCGCGGATTAGTGTAAACCTTTATCTCGCTTTGGGGAAATTCTCGGCTTACCAACTCTATAAAGTCCTTAATCACTTCTTCGTCGGAGGAATAGAACATAACACTTTTTAGGTTTCCGTCCCCCAAAAGGTATCCAACTATTTTTGCCCTTTCGGGGGAAGTTGTTGAATGTTCCTTCACATTTATAGTTAAAGGCGTGGCTATCCTTTCCCCTTTTATGAGTTTCTTTAAAGGTTTCCATCCGTTTACGGTTAAAAATAGGTGAGAAGCCGTTGCCTTAATAGTTCCCGAATAGCGGAGTTTCACCCGATAGACCAAATCCTTCCCATTTCTGTGGACCTCTACAATTTTTGAGGGCTCGCTGTGGAAGTTTTTATTTACGGAAGCAACCTTTAGAGGAGAGTTTATTAAGTTAACCGTAAAGGTTTTCTTACAATCTTTGCAGTATACGGAAACTTTATTGTTTCTTTTTCCATTAATGTATGTATTTTCGGAATTGCAATAGCGGCATTTTACTTTGCCCCTGTTTCTATATTCGTAGTTCTCTATTAACGTTAAAAGTTCGACTGTGGAACCGTCGGCAAGGGTTACCAACGTATCGGCGGTTAAGCAACGCTTCTTTCCTATTCCTTTCCTCAGGGTATCCGCCTCACCCGGCGTGAAACCGGATAGCACTTGGGACATCTTCATTATCTGCTCTTGATAGATACAGTTATGGCAGACGATATTGTTTCCTATAAAGTTGTGGTACTTTTCGATTTCAAGGTCGTAAACGTGCTCTTTTCCTACAAAAGTAATTCCTTTTACCGGGATAAAGGAAACTTTTCCCCTTTCGGGAACAGCCACCAAATCTTTACCCACTTGGAGGTCTTTCAATTCCTTCCAACCTTCGGGGGTCAAAAATTTGTGGTCTTTTGTAGCCTTTATTTTTGCACCGTTGGAAAGAACGAGTTCGTAAACCTCTTTAACCCCGTTGTCGAAAACTTTGGAAATTTTACCCTTTACGGGTTTATTCGTCTCCGTATCCACCGAAAGGACTTCCAAACCCGTTAACTTCCTCTCGACGATTTCCCTCAATTTCAAACTCCTACCGTCGTAGAGGGTTATTTCCGTATCCCCCGTAAGACAGAGTCCGTAAGTCTCCTTCAAGATAGGTTCGAGTTGGGGAAATTCGTATTCGATGGGCTCCTCGCCGTGCTTTCTCCTTACAAAGCTATCGACTAGACCCGATTTGAGGGGTCCCGGGCGGTAAAGCGCCAAAACCGCGATTAGGTCGTCGAAGCGGTCGGGTTTTAACCTAACGAGGAGCTGCTGCATACCCCTACTTTCGAGCTGGAATACCCCCGTAGTCCTTCCGCTCTTTAAGAGGTCGTAAACCTTCGGGTCTTCGTAGTTAAGGGAGAGTAAATCTATATCTTCCCCGTAGAGGTCTTTAACCATCTTCTTCATGTGGTCTAACTCTGTGAGGGTCTTAAGTCCGAGAAAGTCCATCTTGAGGAGTCCTATCTCTTCAAGGACTCCCATGTCGTATTGGGTTGCAACGATAAACTTCTCCTGTTTTGTTTCCTTATCCTTTTCCTTCCTCGCGTATAGGGGAACGAGCTCTATAAGGGGTTTGGGGGCTATAACCACACCCGCCGCGTGGAAACCGGTATGTCTGGTAAGCCCGTCGAGTTTTTTCGCTATATCGACAGCCCTTTTTAGGGAGGGGTCGGAATTTACCATTTGACGGAACTTAATAACGGCGTCCTCTATGTCCGGTCTCTCCCCATATTTTTCCTTCAGTTGGTCTATACTCCAATCGGTCATCTCCTCCAGGGAGAGTTGGGAACCTTGGGTTTCCCCTTGGGGGATAAGTTTGGCGAGCCTATCCGCCTTCTCGAGGGGAATGCCGAGCGCACGGCAGACGTCCCTGATAACCGATTTGGACTTCAGGACATTGTAGGTAATAATCTGGCTGACGTTGTCCCTTCCGTATTTGCGCCTAACGTAATCTATAACGTCGTCCCTCCTATCCTGACAGAAATCGACGTCTATGTCGGGCATAGACACCCTTTCGGGGTTTAGAAAACGCTCAAAGAGCAGGTCGTGCTTTATAGGGTCTATATCGGTAATCCCGAGGGCGTAGGCGACCAGCGAACCGCCGGCGGAGTTGTGTATCGCCACCGTCGAGGTGGTATAGGAGTGGTCGAATGGAACGGTAATGTCGTAAACCTCACCCTTATAGGGGACTTTTTCAACACCCCTAACCTTCACGTAGATAAACCTTTCATCGACAAAGAAGGAATCGTTTCGGAAAAACTTTTGACTGGGCAACTTAATGGGAAATTCTTCAAAGGTTTCGTTCCACCTGAGGAGCTGTTTTCCCGAAAGTTTAACCTTGTATTCGGTATTCCAATTTTCCCTTTTCCTTTCCCCCTTTATTACGCTCGCCCAAAAGCCGAAGCGTGCCAAAAGCAGGCGAAGCTGATAAGCCAAAGTCTGTGAAGTAGTGGAGTAGATAATAGACGCCGTTTTGGAGCTTCTGCCGTCGTAGCCGTCCCCCCTAAAGAGGTAGGCGATTAGCGTTTTCACATATTCGTCCTCCCCGTGAAGAACGACCTCGGTCGGTATCCTCTTGTTTTTAGCCCTATCCCCGCAAAGGTTTCTCAAAAATTGGGCTACTATTTTGGTCTTAAATTCAACCTTTAAAGCCCTTCTGGTGGAGGACTTAAAAATTTTTCCCTCTACGTTGAAAACCTCTTTAAACAATCTCAAGAGTTCTTCGGCGTATTTCCGCTCCCACTCGGCGAAACCGAAACCTACAACCCCACCGTGTTCGTCAATCTTTGTATAACCCTCGGAGATGAAATAACCGAGAATTTTCGCCAATTTGTGGTCTAACTTTACAAATCTCGGAACCTTTGCGGTTTGGAGTCTATTGCTTCCCCTCTCGTAGTATAGGGAATTCTTGTCCCACCTTAGGGCTTTACCCTTTTCCACATACCTTAGGAGGTCGAAAACCACACCCTTTTGGGTCGATTTTTGCCTCGGGAAGACCAAAAAGTCGTCCTTTTTCAACTCCTCTGCGGGTATCCACCTTAACTTGTACTTCTCGTAAGGTTTATCTTTGCAATACCTATTGCAGGTAGGTTTACAAACCGTTTCCTTTACGGATTTAACCTTGCACTTTTCCGTTTGCAGTGCTAAAACTTTGTGGTCTCCCGTAAGGGTTAGTTTTTCCCCTCCGATTTCGACCTCTACGAGTTCCTCATTAACTTCATACCTATAGGTGTTTAAAACGGGTAAAACGGCACCCCTGTGGGTTAAAACGAAATCCCCGACCGAAACCTCCTTTATGGGTTTGATTTCACCGCTTCCGAGCATTACCGGTGTATCGGGCAAAACGCAACCCCTTCCGGGACCCACCGGGATATCGTTCTTTTTAGCCCAGTTGATAAAGTCCTGAACTATGAGGAAATAGCCGGGGAAACCCATTTGGGAGATAACGTCGAGTTCGTATTCCAAACGTTTCCAATAGGTTTCGTTGTCCTTAGCCTGTCCCCTCTCTATGCGTTTTTTTAGACCCTCCTTTGCCAGTTTACGGAAGTAACTTTCGAGGTCTTCCCCTTCGGGGACTTCGTAAACCGGCATTTTGTATTCTTTGTTTTCGAAATACTCCAATCGGTCGGATACCTTTTCGGCCACCTCAAGGGTGTTTAAGAGAGCCTTTTCCCAACCCTCAAAGCGGTTTTCGAATTTCCTCCAAACCTCTTCGGGTGATGCGAAGTGTAGTTCCAACTGCTGGAGTTTTTGCCCGTGAGGGGTTTGGATTAACTCCTGATAGGTGGTTTTCATCTGGAGGGCGGTCAGTATCATATGGGCGACCTTGTCCTCGGGCTTGAGGTAGTGAACGTCGCAGGTGGCTATTAGCTTAAGGTCGTGCTTTTTGGCGAGTTCTACAAGGATGCGGTTTGCAGTTATCTGCTCCTCTATATCGTGGGGTTGAAGTTCCACATATAGGTCATCTTTTCCAAATATCTCGACCAACTTTAGGAGCCACTTTTCAGCCTCTCTCTCCTCACCTCGGGAGGCGTAATATGTGGGTAACCCTTTGAGGCAAGCCGTTAAACATATAAGACCCTCTCGGTGTTCGTTTAAAACCTCCAAATCTATCCTCGGTTTGTAGTGAAAGCCCTCCAAAAAGCCTATTGAGGAGAGTTTCATAAGGTTTTTCAGCCCAACGTCGTTTTTCGCTATAAGCACTATGTGGTGGTTTTGTGTGTCGGTGTAGTTGTCCTCCTTGCCCTTACCCCTCTTGTCGAAGCGGGAACCCTTTGTTATGTAAGCCTCCATTCCGATAATCGGCTTTAGACCCTTGTCCTTCAGGGCGTGGTAAAACTTGTAAGACCCGAACAGGTTCCCGTGGTCGGTCATCGCGACCGCCTTGTAGCCTAGCCTTTCCGCATACTCGGGAAGTTCCTTTATCTTTATAGCCCCGTCGAGGAGCGAAAACTGTGTGTGCAGGTGGAGGTGAACGAATTCCCTTTTACCCATCGGCGGAATTTAAAAATTAGCAAAACCATTTATGGGTTTTAATCGGGTGGAAAAGCCATTAATGTGGGTAAAGGAGAACAAATTACCTTTTAAAGGAGGTTAAATATTTTATACACCAATGAAAGATAAAATCCTCTGCTCCCGCAAGGGGAAATTTTTGTTTGTGATAATTCCCGATAAACCCGAAATAGGAGCCTATGCCTGGAAAATCGATACCGAAACGGGGGAAAATTTACGAATACGCCGACGAAAGCGAAGAGAGGTATAGCGAACTACAGGGGACGGTAGAAATCCACAAGGAACTTTGTCGGGAAGTTTGGAGAGTCGATGAAACCTCTTGGAGGGAATGTTTCGAAGAGGAACTCAAACTCTTAAAGGAAATAGGTTTAGTTTAACCGTATTTCAGGTGGTTTTACATTTTTTGAAATCCCTTGAAGTTTTTTAAAAAATCCCGTGATTGCAGTAGGCTGGAACCCCCTTATAGGCTAAAAACTACAAAGGATTATATTAATTTAACATCGGAGAATCTAAAAAGGGTTATTTTATGTCGGAGAATTACCTTAACGGAGACAATATAAGGTAAAATACTCCTAAAAGAGGTTTTATTTTCCCAACTTTTGTTGGATTATAGAACTGATAACTTCATATGGTTTCTATATTGGTTTCTCACCTTCTGGGGGTTTTGATTTTTGGGAAAGCTTCCCCTGAGAGGGGACGCCATAAATCTGCTCCTTTCGGAGGATATACCCCTGTTTTTCCTATCCCGCTTTGGGAATTTGAAAGGAATGCTCCTATCGGAGTTTTTACCGAGCAATAACAACGCCCGTTTGGAGCAATTTAGACTTTTTTTCTAATACGTTAGAAGTGTCAGAATTTAAAGTCCCTTATCGTTTGTTATTGATGTTGCTATTGGTGCCATCTTTTATCTGCGGTTTAAAACTGTCCAAAGCCGGAATACCTGTAACTTTTACGGTAACGAGTGGTAAATATTGATAACAATCACAATAAATGTTTCTTTATAAACTAAAGAAGTAAAACAAATTTATATTACCACTAAAAGTGATATCTCTCCTAAAGAGACTATGTGTATTTGTTTAAATTGAAACCACGATATGAAAAACTTCCGAAGGATGGGCGGATAAAAGGACTCGCTTATTTCCTATATTTATCATCAATCTACCGTACAAGTTTTATCCAAATTATCTTAAAAGGGAAATTTCTTTAAACCACTCAACTTTGAAGCTAAAAAGGGGGGATACTCTTATAGCCTTTCAAATTTATCCAAGACCTAAAGAGGGACAAATTTTTCCATTGAGGAATTAAAAGAGATCTTAAATAAGGAAAAGTATACTTTTTGAAAAGTAGAGGTTTTAAGTTAATTATTGAATTTAAAATCATTCAAGATAAATTCCTTAATCTTTTCTTTAAATTTATCGTTATACTTCAAATATAAAGTTCCATTTTTAAGAAAAAATTTTGTTATACAATCTTCAGTCCCCAAGTGAGCTAAGAAATTTCTTTTCTCTTTCTCAAGATAACTTTCTATATTTATATTGTTAATTTGACAATTCTTGTTTTTAGATATAGCTAGCTCTTGGGGCTCAGAAGATGCTATATTTTTTAACTCATTAATTCTTTTATCCTTCCATTCCCTATCTATAAAGACTTCATTTAAATCTAAATTATACTTTCTAAACAGTTCCTTAAAATTTTTCTTTACTTTTTCTATAGGTAAAGCCTCTTCCGAAAACTCTAAATATCTAACACTTTCATTATAAAATCCTTTAAAGGAAGCCCAGAAGTTTTGGGTCAAGTTTACTCCCAACATAATTAGATAAGTTAAGTTTCTAAAATATAAGGCATTAAGTTCTTTAGGATTTATATTAATTTCTATTATCTTATCATTAACTTTTATGGAAGTTTTGGAAAATATTTGTCTTCTGATGTTGAAAAGTTTACCCAATCCTTGTATTATTTCATCGGGCTTTAAAAGTTTCTTTTGAAGAACCAAACCTAAAATAATACCTTTTTCTAAACTATTAAACAATAGTATACTTTGATTAACAACTTCTTCAAAATCCAAACCCGATAAACCCTTAAAATTTAAAGTTCTGGAGAATTTTTTAAAATCCTCACTTTTCATTTTTTCCTTCGTTAAAGGCTTAGAGAAAAATGCTATTCTTTTTATTTCCTCTACGGAAAAATGTTTTATATCCTCTTTTTGGGGAATTCCCATTACCGGTTCCGCGGATATAAGATAAAATTCTCCTTTATTTTCTTTTTTTCCGAGAAAGAAAAAATTCCAAAAGACTACAGAGTTATAAAAACTTTCCAAAAGTTCAACTACAGAGGCATTTAAACCGGTTGAAACATCAAGGTAGCATTGGAAGTTTAGATTTTTATTACCTATTTGGTTTAATTTTTTAATAAAATCGGAAATGAATAAAATATAGAAATATAGAGTTCTATCCTGAAATTGTCCGTTAAATTTTAAAATCTTACCCCTTTTCTTATAAAAACCTATAGACGGTATAATTTCATAGTCTATGCTATCCTGTAACAACTTCTTCCACTTTAAATCTTCTTCCCCCAAAATTTTGAATACTTTAGACTTATTTAAAAATGGTGTTAATTCTTCTTTGCAAAAATCTTGTAAATCCTCCTTTTCGGCAATTAATTTATTAAAGATTTCGTCTAGTCCCTGCCACTCTAAATCTTCTTTGAAAAAAGAAACAAAAGCTTTAATTTCATCATAAATTTTTTGGCTTTCTTTTACACTTATGCCTGGTTTTTCAAATCTTTCTAATAGACTTTTTAATTTCTTAGTATAAAAATTTTCGAAATCTTCTTTAAATTTATTTATCAAACTCTTAAATTCCGTATCGTTATTTTTACTTTCAGCTTCTATTTCATCAATTTCGAAAATGCTTAAAGGAATTAAAATATTTAACTTAACATTTTGATGTTTATATTCCTTTAAATACCTGAAGAGTGCCAAAGAGGGTGTTGGGGCTACTATCTTTTTAGTATCGTTGTTTTCACCATTAAATTCCCAAGTAACCAACTTATAGGCTTTACTAAAAAAATTTCCTGCAAGGGAATATATCACATTTTCAATAGGCATTTAAGTATCAATTTTAGAAAACTTTAAAACTTTCCCAAGTTTCGTAAATATAATTCTCAACCCACAACCCATTCAAGTTTTTCAACGATATAAATTTGAACTCTATCCTTTTTGGGATTCACAATCCCTTTTATTCTCTATATAAGCCTTTCCAATTCATATCTCCCTATGAGAGAGACATGGAAAATACTTAACTGATATCTATAGCCGCCATTCATCCTTTAGCCAAAGCAAAGGACTTTCTGGCGGAGGTTTTGTAAAAAGACTCCCCTTTCATAAGCGCAAGGTAAAATACATAATGTCTTCATAGAAAACGTTCGCTGGAAACCCTCTATCTGTGATAGGGGGAGGAAAGCGACCAAAGGAGAAAAATGCTTGTAAACTCCAAAAGTTTGTTTATAATAAACAAGGTAGGTTGGTTCTTTGGAAACACAAGGGGGAATAGGTGAGTTTCCTATTCCCCAACCCGCAAGGTTAAAAACAAAAATAAAAATAACAATGTTTAAAAACCTTGTGGGTTAGCCTAAAACAAGAATAAGCCCCTTGTGAGGGGATTGGGCTAACAACCCGCCTTGGTGGTGGCTATCTCCTTTTGGAGTAGCCACTGCCTAAAGTCAAGCCCCGCTGCTCATAGCGGGGTGGTTGAATTTTTAAGAAACATATGGAATTTTGGATTATCAACATTAAATTCCCTACATATGAAACTAAAAAAATTTGCAAAAACCCTACCGGGGATACTTTTTGCCCTTTTCCCCCTAACGGGGTTTGGGATAAATAACTTCCACTCCTACGGGGGGATATATCACTACGGAACACCTTACGGTCTCTATTACGTCGAAAACCTACCCAAACATAGGTTGAGTGAAAAGGAGAAAGAGGAACTCCTCTATATGAGGGAGGAGGAAAAACTGGCGAGGGATGTCTATTTGACCCTATACCGCAAGTGGAGGCTTCCAATCTTTAGAAATATCGCCCGCTCCGAGCAGAGACATATGGATATGGTCGGCGTCCTGATAAAAAAATACGGACTGAAAAACCCGGTAATAGACCGCGTGGGTGTATTTACCAACAAACACATTCGGGAGTTATACAACAAATTGGTCGCCGAAGGGGAAAAATCCCTCATCGACGCCCTGAAAGTGGGGGCGCTTATAGAGGAGCTGGACATTACCGACCTCAAAAAGGCTATGGCGAATACCGACAACCGCGATATACGCATAGTTTACGCCAACCTGATGAAGGGCTCCAGAAACCACCTTAGGGCTTTTGTCCGCCTTTTGAGACGCTTCGGCTACGACTACATCCCCAAATACCTACCTAAGGAGGGGTTCGAAAAAATAGTTTCCACACCTATAGAGAGGGGTTTTATCCGAAACCCCTAAGGGTTTTTTCCACCTCTCTTTAAGGACGTTTTGAGGAACAGTGATAAAAACACCTCCCTTGCAAACGCTTCCTTCCCGTTCCACAAAAGGGTTATCGGTTGCGAGCCTATCCGCAAAAGGTATTTGGAAGGGGGAATGTAGCCCTTCGGGATTACTCGATATTGGCAACCTGCTGTCTCAGCTTGTCTATCGCCGTTTTCATCTCCACATTGAGGGGAAATAGGTCGGGTAATTTGTTCCCCATGGTGTTGACCTCTCGGAGCATCTCCTGCGTGATGAATTCGAGTTTTTTCCCTATGGGGAACCCCTTATTCAGTTCCTGCTTGAATAGGTTTATGTGGCTTTTCAGACGTTGGATTTCCTCGTTTATATCCGCTTTCTCGAGAAGGAGTTTTAGTTCGTTGACGACCAAACCGCTGTCGGTGTTGTTTAGCAACTCTTTAGCCCTCGAAAGGAGCTTCCTCTTGTAGTTTTCCACCAAAAGTGGCGCCCTCTTTTCCACCTCCTTCAGCAACCTCTCGAGGGTGCCGAGCTGATTTTCTATATCCTTTAGGAGGTGTTTGCCCTCCTCTTCCTTACTCCTAACGAAGTCGAGAAGGGCTTTTTCGAATACCTCGAAGAGGAGCCTTTTGAATTCCTCGCTCTCGATGTAGCTCTCCTCCGACGCGGCGGGGTTGTAAAATTTCATAGCCAGCTGGAGGGTGAGGTCGTCGGAGATATTCAAACCCAACCTTTTTGTGGCGGATAAAATCTCTTCGACCACCTCCGCCAGGTCGGATATTTTTACGGTGGGCTTAATCTTGAAAAACTCGAGCTGAACCGAAACCGATACATTTCCCCTGTAAACGGTATCCTTTAGTCTATTTCTCAATTCCTTTTCGTAAATTACCAACTCCTTGGGGGTTCTAACCGATATTTCCAAACCTTTGCCGTTTACCGACCTTATTAGAACGACGAGTTTTAGGCGGTCATCCCTGTAGTAGGCTTTCCCGAAACCGGTCATACTGCGAACGGTGTTTCCCATTAAGGAGTAAAATAGGCATCTTTCCCGCTTTGGGGTAGGCGCTTGAAATTTTGTTCCCGATAAGTCTCCCTGAAAAAAAAGCCCTCTCGGGTATCATTAATAAAGTTCAAAACAACAAAAACGGAGGTAAAAGATTATGCCTTTCAAATTGCAGGAAACCTTTTTGAACACCGCGAGGAAACAGAGAATTAGGGTTTCCATCTATTTGGTAAACGGTATCAGACTTCAGGGTAGAATCCGTTCTTTCGACACCTACACCATTTTGCTCGACGACGGCAGAAACCAAACCCTCGTTTTCAAACACGCCATAACCACCATAATCCCCTCCGAGAGGATAGAGTTCAAATTCCTCGGCGGTGGGGAAGAGCAGCAGGGTGCCGAAGCGGGTACCCAAACCGCCGAAGGAGAAATAGACCCCAACGCCCTTTAATCCCCGATGTCCTTTAGACTTCTCCTTCTCCTCCTATCCCTATCGATTTGGATAGCCAACGGGTTTTATGCCGTATATTTCAACAAACTGCGCTTGGAGCAATACAAGCTTTTACGGGAGCTCAGGGAATTGAGGAGGGAAAATAACGAACTCTATTGGCGTATATCCCGCACTTTGAACTTTAAAAGGGGATTGGGATACGCCCAAAAGGAGGGATTTAAAGCGGTAAAACCCTACAGGGTTTACAACTTTAAACCTTACTTGGAGGGGAAACCTCTAATAGATTTCTACTTCGTTTGGTTTGGAGACTATCCCATAAAGGTTGCCAAAAAATTGGGTATCCCCCTAAAGGTTTTGGAGAGGTATAACCCCTCTTTGAGGTGGGGTTATCTTATTCCCGGTCAGAGGTTGATTTATCCCGTATCCTCACCCTGTTTCGGTTTTGGAAAACCCCTTCCAGACCAACAAAAGTAATCCGAGCGAAATCATTACCAAACACACGATTTGGTTCCAGGTTAAACCCAAACCGGGAATGGGTGGGGTTACACCCCTTATAAACTCCAGGAGGAACCTTTCCGTTCCATACCACAGCAGGTATAGGGCGGCTATAAATCCGTCGAAGGGTTTGTTTCTGTAAAACCACCTAAGGAGGAGAAAGCCAATAAAGTTTCCGGTAGCCTCCATTAGTTGGGTTGGGTACAGGGGTATCCCCGAAGGGGCTACCGCTCCGGGCGGAAAAACCACTCCTATCGGGAGGTCGGTGGGCTTTCCGTAACAGCAGCCGGCGAGCCAGCACGAAAGCCTGCCCACCGAGTGGGCTAGCAACACCGATATACCCGCCACATCGGCGACCTTCCAAAAGGGAAGTCGGTAAAGTTTTATGACTACGCCCACGGCGACGGCGGCGAAGACCAATGCCCCCAAAAAGTCCAGTCCGCCTTCCCAGATACGTATAAACTCGCCCGGGGATAGGTGGTGTTCCACCGCGTAAAAGAGTCTGGCGCCCAGAAGTGCGGATACGAATGCTACGGCGAAGAGATTTTCAACCTTCTCCCGTTCGATGCCTTCTCTCCGGGAAAAGTGTATCGCGGAGAGGTAGGCGGTAAATACCGCGAGGAGTAGCATAACCCCGTAGGCGGGGATTTTCAAACCGAAGAGGTGGATAAAGGGGTGCATCTGAACTTATGTTAAGCCGCCTCCAAAAGACCGGCTTTTATTTCCCCGACGGCTTCCCTCAAAGCGGTTAAATCTCCCTTTCCGGCGAGCTTTACGAAGTGGCTCCCCACCACTATGCCGTCGGCGATGGAACCTATAACCCTCGCGTGCTCCCTCTTGGATATTCCAAACCCCACAACCACCTTTTTGTCGCAAAGGGAACGGTAAAGCCTTATCCTCTCCGAAAGTTGTCCGACGGGCAGCCTTTCCCTCTCCCCGGTGATACCGGTTACCGAAACGTAATAGGTGAACACGTCGGTATTGTCGCAAATCAGCCTTAGCCTTTCCGGCGTGGATGTGGGGGCGGCTAGCATAATCAAAGCCAACCCAAATCTTTCCGTTACCCCCCTTAGGGGTGCGCTCTCCTCGGGGGGGAGGTCGGGGACGATGAAGCCGTCTATGCCCGCTTCTGCGAAAGCGGCTACAAATCTCCCCAAACCTATTTTAAAAATGGGATTGTAGTAGGTCATGAGTATAAGGGGGGTTTCGGGATAGCGCCCCCTAAGTTCGGATACAACCTTTAAAACATCCGCGAAACGGACGCCGTTTTCCAACGCCCTTTCGTGGGCAACCTGTATCGTGGAACCGTCCGCCACCGGGTCGGAAAAGGGGTAACCTATTTCGACTATATCGCTTCCGCCCTCTATGAGGGTTTTGAAGGCTTCCACCGATGTGGGGAGGTCGGGATAACCGACCATCATATAGGATACGAGAACCTTTTTTTTCCGCACGAAGGTTTCCTTTAACCTTTCCGACATCAAAGGTTAAAAGGATAAGGGAGGGGGTTAACCTCCTTTGGGTTTGGATGGGATTAGCAATTTCACCAGGAGGGGAAAGATGACGCTACTCAAAATGGTTAGCAGAATTACCGTCCCGAAATCGGTTGAGTTCCAAATCCCCTTTTCGTGGAGGATTTTTCCAACCGCTATGAGAACCGTAAAGGGGAACGAAAATAGGAGGGCGGCGGCGAAGACCTCCTTGAGGCTAAAACCTAATAATTTCAACCAGAGGGAGGAGAGTAGTTTCACCGCAAAAATTCCAAAGGTCAGCAGTAGGGTGAGCGAAACGAACAGCGGCGAGAGGGCTGAAAAGTCGAAGGATAACCCCACCTGGATAAAGAAGAAGGGAATGAGAAAGCCGTAACCGAAAGCCGAAAGCCTCCCCTCGAAGTGCTCCTTATCCCTGAATATAAAGCCCAAAAGGGTGCCGGCTATAAAGGCGCCCAAAATGGGTTCCACGTGTATGAGGGAGGTAAACGCCATAAATAGGAGCATGAGGGCGAAGCTCGCCCTTATATCCACCGCCGCTTTGGTCTCCTCAACCACCAGGGCGGCGAAACGCTCGGGAAAATACCAAACCAGGAGTTTTAACAGCTTTAGCAGGAGGACAAAGATTAACCCGAAAAAACCTATAAGGGCTAGGTGGATGTAGAAGGAAACCCCCAGGTGGAAGGATAGGTATAGGTCGTAAACCGTTAGGAGGAGTAATGTCAAAACTTCTCCCAAACTTCCGGTGATGAGCACTATCTGAACGAAGTAGGGGGGTAAATCCAACTCCCTCAAAACGGTCAGCATCAAACCAATCCCCATAGAGGATAGGAGCAATCCAACCGAGGGGGGGAAGTTTAGGAGTTTCACAACCAGTAGGGAGAGGAGAAAGTTTGTAACCACCACGAGGGTTATTACGAATTTCTCCTTCGGTTTTAGGGTTTCGAGTCTGTTCCAGTCTATTTCCAAACCGGCGAGGAACATTAAGAGCGAAAAACCCAAAAAGGCGAGGAAATCTATGTAAACGAAAGCCTCCTCCCCTATGCGGAACCTCTCGAAGGTGTAGAGTAGAACCATCCCGTAGAGGAGTTCCCCCACCGCGACGGGTAACCTCAAAAGGGGTGCCAGAAAGGGTATTACAAATACCCCTAAGGTTATGAGGATTAAAACCAGCAGTTGGGTTTCCATATCACTCCTCCGCCCTCTCGGTGGGAATTCCCAAAACCGATTTCGGGGAGTCCTTCGCCAGTAGGTAGGGGGGGTAGGGGTCGAAGAAGCCTATACCGTGGGGAACGTATCCGACGACCAGGAGGTCGTGGTTTTCGAGGAGTTTAAGGGTTTTGCGCTTCGGATTGCCCTCCTTCCGAACGATTTCCACCTTTTTACGCAAGCCGTAGAGTTTGCCGTATTCGTCTATTAGCTTAAAGGTCCTTTCCAACTTTATCTTCTCCCTTTTGGGGAGTAATACCTCGGGGAGCGTTACGGCGGCGAAGGTTAGTTTTTCACCCTTAACCAATTGGAAGATTTCGTAAACCTGCTCTATCATCCCCTGCGGGTTTTCGCAGTTTAGCGATACCAGAATGCGCTTATAGGGAAAGCTCAGTCGGGGGATTAAAAAGGGGGTTTCCTGCCGGAAAAACTTCTTCAGGTTTAGGTTGTGAAAAATTAGGTTTCTCCTCCTGTAGGGGGCGGATACCAATCCCGCCGAAAAGTTTGACTGAACGGTTTTGTCCAGAACAACCCCGTAACCGCGCCACCCTTCCGTTGTCAGGCGGTCGAGAAAGCGCGGGTCTTCCACGTTTTTAACTATCTCCTCCCGCGGCGCGTCGGAGAATAATACCACCGACTTAACCCTCGAATGTTTCCACAGGTAGTAATACTCCTTTAGGTAGTGCAATTCGTCCCTTTTTAGAGCCACTACGAGGTTTTCCCCGAAACTGAGGGGAAACTCGGGTTCCCCCAGAGCCATAGCCTTAGCCACTTCCAACACTATGCGGGGGTCGTCGCCCAAAATAATCACCCGGTCGCCCGGTTTGAGGAGGATTTTCCGCTTTGGGAGGATGATTTTTTCCCCCCTGTATACCAAACCGAGTCGCCAGTGCTTCAACCTCTTTGGGTCTACCTTAACCCTCGTGTAGGGGCTTTGCGGCGAAACGACAGCCTCCAGTATTTCGTTTAACCCCAAACCGATACCGACCGGTTTGACGATGTTTTTTAAGGTCAGTCCTTCGACAAATCCCGCCGCTATATCGGGGAGGACGAATACCCGACAGTTGTAATTGGAAAAATACCTCTCGTAGGAGTAGTCGAAGGATAGAACCACAACGGGGATATCGTAGTTTTTGTAAATCTCCCTAACGATTTCGCAGATGGTTTTGTTGAAACTGCCACTCCTAAGGGAGGAAATAATGAGGTCGAATTCCGAAAGGGGGAGGTATTCCCAAACCAGGAGGGATGTTGCGTCGCCCACGCAGACCTTTATGCGGTCGGGTTTTATATCCTCCTTTTCGAGGTCTCCAAAAAAGGTTTCTACAACCGAGGGGTCTGCCTCTACGGCGATAATTTGATGTCCCTGTTGCAGGAGCCGTTTCGCTATGGCGCCGCCGAAACGACCCAGACCGATAAGGAGGATTTTCATAAATGCCTATTGTCCCCCCCCGAAGGAGGAGGAGGGGGGTTAGATACCGCAGGCTCCGCTTCCGCAGGAGGAGCAACCGCCTCCGAAATTCATGGCGTTGGGGTTGTTTATTTTAAAACCTTCCCCGAAGGGGGTAACGACGTAGTCTATTTCCGCACCGTTTATAAAAGGTAGCGAATTTTGGTCTATCGCTATTTTGATGCCGTGCTGTTCGACAACGGTATCGCCTTCCCTAACCTCGTCGAAACCCATCGAGTAGGAGATACCGCTGCAACCGCCGGGTATAGCCTGAACCCTCAAAACTATATCCTCAATATTGTGCTGTTTCGCCAACTTCTTCAGTTCTTCGGCGGCCTTTTCGGTAAGGGTTATAACAACCCCGCTCTCCTGGGTTTGCTGTCCCATTTGGGTGTTTTGATTTTCCATAACCGAACCTCCTGAGGAATTTGAGAAATTCAATCTAAACCCTAATGGGTGAAAAACCTATGCGAAAACTCAAAGATGGTGAAACTTGGGATTAAAAGGTCTAAAGGGGGAAAGAAATTATTCGAGGATTTCCAAAACAGCCCTTTTGTTTTGTTTTCTTGCCATTGCGGTGAGGAGAAGCCTCAACGCCCTTGCAATTCTACCCTGACGACCTATGATTTTGCCGAGGTCTTCGGGTGCAACCCTCAGTTCGATAACGACGGTTCTTTCGCCTTCGATTTCCCTAACCTGAACTTGGTCGGGTTTTTCCGCCAAGGTCTTGGCGAAGATTTCTACGATGTCCTTCATTGCGCTCATTCCCAAACCTCCCTCTTATTGTTTAAGCGTTTTGTTGAGCCGATAGCTTTTTGTAGAGCTTATAAATGGCTTTAGCCCTATCGGTAACCTCCGCACCGAGGGAAACCCACTTGTTGTATTTCTCCTCGTCGAAGGTCACTATTTCGTGCCTAACGGGGTCGTAGGTTCCTATGATGTCTATATATTTGCCCTCGCGGGGACGCCTGCTGTCCATTACCACTATCCTGTAAACGGGGTGGTGTCTCCTTCCAAACCTCGCCAGTCTTATCCTTACTGCCACCTCTATACCTCCTTAAGCTCTATTCCATTTTAAAAGGGAAAGGGCAGTCTGAAGGGAAACCTTCCCTTTTTCCTTCCAAAATTACTTATTTTAAACCTCTTGAGGAATTTTTTCATCTCCTTGTATTCCTTCAGCAGGCGGTTTACCTCCTGAACCGAAGTTCCGCTACCGCGGGCTATACGCTTCTTGCGGGAGAGGTTGATAATTGCCGGATTTCTCCTCTCTTCGGGGGTCATGGAGTTGATAATCGCTATTTTCCGCTTGATGAGTTTTTCGTCGACCTTTATCTTGTCGGCGTAAGCGCCTATACCGGGAACCATCTTGAGGAGTTTGTCGAGGGGTCCCATTTTGGTCATGAATTCGAGCTGTTTCTTCAGGTCTTCGAGGGTGAACTCACCCTGCATCACCTTGAGGGCTAGGGCTTCCGCCTCGTCCTCCGGGATGGCGCTCTGGGCTTTCTCTATAAGGGTTTGGATATCACCGAGACCGAGGATACGCTGCGCCATACGATCGGGGTAGAAGGGTTCGAGGTCTTCGAGCTTTTCTCCCACCCCGACAAATTTGATGGGAACCCCTAGGGTTTCCTTAACGGAGAGAGCCAATCCGCCGCGGGCGTCGCCGTCCATCTTTGTGAGAATGACACCGGTTAAACCCAATCTATTGTGGAACTCCTTGAGGATGTTGAGGGCTTCCTGACCCTGCATGGCGTCGGCGACGTAGATGACCTCCGACGGTTGGGTTACCTCCTTTATCTTTTGGAGTTCCTCCATAAGTTCGTCGTCGATGTGGAGACGACCGGCTGTATCTAGCAGGAGGTAATCCACCCCTTCCTCCTTAGCCCTCTCCACCGCCTTTTTCGCTATCTCAACGGGGTTTTGCTCCCCCTCAAAATCGTAATAGGGAACCCCCACCTGCTCCGCCAAACGCTTGAGCTGCAGCATAGCGGCGGGACGGCGCACGTCGGTGGAGGTTACGGCAACCTTCTTGCCCTGCTTTTTCAGCCAGTTTGCCAGTTTTCCTATGGTGGTGGTCTTACCGGTTCCCTGCAATCCCACAAAGAGAACAACCCCCTCTTTCAGCTCGGGGGGATTTTTTCCGAGGATGTCGACCAGCTCGTCGTAAACGATTTTTAAAACGGTCTCGCCGGGGTTAAGCCCCCTTATAACCTCTTTGTTTAAGGTTTTCTCCCTAAGCCTCTTTATAAAGTTCTTTACGACGGTGGGTTCTACGTCCGCTTCGAGGAGCGCCAACCTTATTTCCCGAAGGGCTTTATTCACCTGTTTTTCGGAAAGCCTCTTCGAGGACGTTATCTTGTCTATTGCGTTTTTCAGCCTGCCGGTGAGAAGTTCAAACATCTCTATATAAGTTTAAACAGGGAAAAAAGGAGGTTTTTAACCCTTTCTCTTGACCTCTATGCCGTATTTTTTCAGACGATAATCCAGCTGTCGGAGGGTGTAGCCCAACATCTTTGCGGCTCGGGATTTCACGTAATTTGCCCTCTCGAGGGCTTCGATTATCCTCCTCTTCTCCTCCTCCGCCAGCTGTTCGGTAAAGGGTTTTTTCCCCTTTTGGGAAACCGATAGGGTTTCCCCCCCGCCGCGGATAGTCTGTTCGACCAGTTCCAAATCCTTTAGGGTTATCAGCTCCTTGTTCCCGAAAAGGGTTAGTAGTCTCTTTACCGTTCTCTCCAAGCCCTTTATGTTGTCCCGCGGCGGGTTTTCGCTCACAAAGGTGACCACTTCGGGGGCTAATTTCGCCTCAACCCCCAGTAGATTCCTCCATTTGGAAAAGAGGAACCTAAAGAGGGTATCTATATCCTCCTTTCTCTCTATGAGGGAAGGGATTCTTATTTCCACCAGCTTGAGGGTCTCGTAAAGTTCCGGGAGAAATTTCCCCTCGCGGTAAATCCTTTCCAAGCCTTCCCCTGCCGTTGCGAGAACCCTAACCGATTTGTCGCCCATTTTGGCGAGCAGTAGGGATTGGTGTTCGGGCGGGAGAAATTCAACCCTTCGGATAAGCAGGGTTCCGCCTTCGGCGGCTTTCCACTTCTCGTCCAAAATTTCTTTCAACCTGTGGGGGGGTAGACCGCGGGTATCCAGCACCTCGAAGGGTTTCCCCTTACGTTTGGAGGTTTCGTGAAGCAGTCGGGCAAAGGTTGCCTTTCCCACCCCCTCCGCACCGGAAAATAGAACGGGGGTTTCGAAATCCCGAAGTCGGTCGATAAGCAGCAGTATCTCCTTAACGGTTTCGTGCTTCGAGGAAAAGAGAAATTCCCCCTCTAACCTTCCCCCGTCGAGGTGTTTCATAAGCTCCTCCGCGATGGAGGGGGGAAGTTCGTTTTTCTCCTTTAAACCCAAGTAGGTGCCCAGAATAAATCCGACTACCGAAAGGGTTTCCAAAAGCTTTTCCACTTTGGGGGTTTCCGCCGAAATATCCTTAAACAGACCCAGGACTCCCACCGTTTTGTCACCCACCTTGATGGGTGCGGTGAAAAATGCCAGCTCCTTGCCCTTGAGCCTCTCCACCAAGCCGGTTTTGTTGAGAAGCTTGTCCTCGGTGGCGTAGAGGGGTATCCCCAACTGAAAGGTTAGTCCCGTAATACCCTCGCCCTTCGAGTATATAGCCCTCTCCACCTCCGACGGGAGGAAGCCGAAGGCGGTGTGAACCTTCAGCTGCCCTCCTTCCTCCCTCAAGGCGATGAAACCCGCCTCTATACTCCAAAAGGAGTAAAAGATTTGCAACACCTTATCGAAAACCTTTTCCACGTCGTTGTATTTGACAAAAATTTTCAAAATCTCGTTAACCAGGCGCAGTTCTTCGGTTTTGAGCCTGACCCTCTTTCGGAGCATCAAACCTTCTAATATCGACTACTAGTGAATTTTGTTTATGCTTCCGAATGGTGGAGAGGTTAACATTTTTGTCCCTCACCCGGTCGGAAAAAGCGGATTTTATTCCTTCCGGGTTGCGGTTAAAGTCTTTAAGGTTTCCCCCGGGCGGTTGTGAAACGACAATATTCCCCTATGAGGAAAGAGAGACTTTTCACACCGGGACCGGTTCAAATACCCGATAGGGTTCTCAAGGTTTTGGGGGAGCAGATTATCCACCACCGCACGCCGGAGTTTAAGGAGATATTTCTCTACACCCGCGAGCTCTTTAAAAGGGTGGTCGACAGCCCCAGCGAAAACTTCGTCTACTTCGCCTCAAGCGGAACGGGCGCCATGGAGGCGGCGGTTATAAACTTCTTCAAACCGGGCGAAAAGGTGGTGGTGATAAACGCCGGAAAATTCGGCGAGCGCTGGGGACAAATAGCCCGCACCTACGGGCTGGAGGTTGTCGAGCTAAAATACGAGTGGGGTAAGTCGGTCGATATAGACCAACTGGAGGATACCCTAAACAAAAATCCCGACGCTAAAGGTGTCCTATTCCAGATTTCCGAAACCTCTACGGGTGTTTATCACGATTACAAAGCCATCGGTAGGATTTGCAAAGATAGGGATACCCTCGTAGTGGCTGATGCCATTACCGCTTTGGGTGTCTACAACATAAAACCCCAAGAGGAGGGGGTGGATATCCTCATAGGCGGTTCCCAAAAGGCGTTGATGCTACCGCCCGGTCTGTCGGTTCTCTGGTTCTCCGAAAGGGCGGCTGAGCGCCTCGGAGGTATGCCGAAATACTACTTCGATGTAGCAAAGGAGGTCAAAAAGCAAAGGGAGGGAACGACCGCCTACACCCCCGCCGTAAGCCTAATACTGGGGCTTAGGGAGAGTCTCGAAATGCTCCTCGAAGAGGGAATGGAGAATGTCGAAAAACGCCACCGCCTTATGAGTGAGGCGACCCGCAGGGCGGTTGAAGCCCTCGGCTTTGAGATACTCCCCGAAAATCCCGCCATCTCGGTGACCGCCGTCTTGAGCGACGAAGCCGAGGCGCTCCGCAAGGCTATGCTAAAGCGCGGTATAAGAACTGCCGGGGGGCAAGACCACCTAAAGGGTAGACTCTTCAGAATATCCCACATGGGTTATTTGGACGCCTTAGACCACCTTTCGGCAATAGGAGCTTTGGAACTCGCAATGGTCGAGGTTTACGGAAAGACCGACCATTTGGGGGTTGGAGTTAAAGCTTTCCAAGAGGAGCTATTAAAACATTCCTAAACCGAAAGGGGAAAAGGAGAAATTTAACCCTCCTCCTTTTGGGGTTTGAAGCTTTCGCCCCTTCTGGTTTGCTTTTGAAAGATGTAGTCGATAAGCCGGTTGAGGACACCGCCGACGTAGTCGACCTTTTTCCTGTATTCGAAATTTTTGAAGTTGAGGCTCAGCATGGCGAGGTATATCTCCTCCAAAATCTCCCTGACCTTGAGGGCGAAATCGAGGTTGTCCTTAATCATCTCCTCGACCGCCTTCCGCAGCAGCTCGCCCGCGGCGTCCATCAATCCGGTAACGTAAGCCTCTTCGGGAATGCCGAGCTCCTCGTGGGTGGGAATTCTACCCTCCTTGAGGTAGTGGTAAACGATTTCGGCTTCCACATACTCCTGCATGGGGATAAAGGCGTTGTTGTAGTATTGGGGGTAGCGTTGGGTCACCTCCTCAAAGAGTTGCTTTACCAACTGGCGGTTTTCCCGGATATACCTCTCCGCCTCCTCCCAGTCATCCCTGATGAGGGAGTAGATTATGGTTTTGGAGTTTTTGTTTATGGTTCTCCCCAACTGCAGGAGTTCGTCCCTCTTATCCTCCAAGGTGCGGAAGGTTTCCTTTAACCTCTCGATGTAGTCCCTATTTAGGTATTTCCACTCCTTCATAGGGGTTAGATTGTCTCGGAAAACCCTTAGGTGGGATAAAGTCTTTTAGACCTTAAAGTGGAGTTTTGCAAATTTACCGAGCGTTTGGCGGTCGAGTTTAGCCCTCAGCGTCTCCATGACCCTCTTAGCCTCCTCGCCGCTACCGGCGGGTAAATTTACCCCCGCTACGCGGGATAATTTTTTCAAGGCTTCGTTGTAGTAGTAGCGCGCTATAACCGATGCGGCGGCTACGGCGGGGTATCTCTCGGCTTTAATCTCCTCCACCAGCTCGACGGGGGCGTTTACGTAGCAGTCGAGGTAGCTACCTTTCATGAAGCGGTCGACCACCGCCTTCGTCAGTGCGAATTCGAGAAAGAGGGCGTCTATTACGTTTGCGTGGGCGAGGGACAGAACCTTGTTTAGGTTTTGTAGCAGTTTGTAAACCCTGTTGTAGGTTTCCGGAAGCATCATCACACAGCGGTGGTGTTTGAGTTCTATTAGCGCCTTTGCGATTTCCTCCAGACTCTCCGAAGGAATACCTTTGGAATCCCTAACGCCTAACTTTAAGACTTCCTTTGCAACCCTCTTTGTGAGGGCGAAACCGCACACCACCAGGGGTCCGAATAAATCGCCCTTCCCCGCCTCGTCGGTTCCGATGTAGTCGGTCTCCACCTCGAGGTTGGAAACCAATTCCTCCACCAGGCGGTCTATATCACCCTTTCCCTGTAAAAGGAGCGTTCCAGTCGGGTAAAAGACCACCTTGAGGTCTTTCCCCCTGTAGGAGAAGACCACGTTGGGGTTTTCCTCCCTCTCAAAACCCAACCGCTGGAGGGTCTCCTCCAACCTGTCCGCAAAGTGGATTGGAAACTTTAAAACCCTATTCATGGATAGACCTATCTCACAAAGCAGTCCCTTATAGAGTTTCTAATGAACGATAGGCGGTTTTTAAAGAATTGTTTCCTATCCGAGAAGGGATATTCCGCATACTCCTCCACCATTTGATTTAAACGTGTTTCCAGAACCTCAAGTTGTGCGGGATTTTTGGGTTTGAAATTGAGTTTCAAAAATCTAAGCTCCTCTTTAACGCTTTCCAATTCGCATAAAAAGTCCTTTATCTCCTCTTCGGAGGGTAGGGAAGGTTTGAAAAACGCATAACGGAATTCCCAATTTACGGCGGAAGCTATGTATTGAACCTTTTTGAAAACGAGCTTTAAAGGTTTTATGTAGTTTTTCCACTCTCCGAGGTCGGTGAAAATTAGGAACCCTCCCCTCAATGTTGCATTCATCTCGGGAAGAATAATACTTCCCCTTTAGAGGATTGGCAAAATAACAACTATAGTCGGATTATGGAAGGCAATTCTTTCGACCTATCCAAGTTGAAAACTCTTTTCGCCACTCCCGAGGTTAAATTTCTCCTCTCCCTGCTGGTGGGGTTTCTGATAGGTCTTGAGAGGGAGATAAGGGGAAAGTTGGGGCAGGACGTCTTTGCTGGAATAAGAACCTTTCCCCTCATCGCCGGTTTGGGAACCCTATCGGCTTGGATTTCCGACAAGTTTTACCCCCACTTTTTGGCTCTCTCCTATCTCGGGGTGCTGTCCCTCTCGGCGGTAAACTACTGGATAGGCGTCCAAAAGCGCAGCGGTATAACCACCGAGGTGGCGGTTTTTTTAACCTTCACCCTGGGGGTTTTGGTCTATTACGGGTATTACTACGAGGTCGCCTTTTTTGCGGTGGTTATAACCCTCCTCCTGGCAACCAAAAGGGTTTTGGAGAGTTTCGCATCCCACCTCGAGGTGGAGGATATCTTTCTGATACTCCAATTTCTGACCTTGGCGGTTTTGCTCTACCCCATATTGCCCGACAGGGAAATCATCTACGGATTAAACCCCAAAAGCGTTTGGAAATTTGTGGTTATAGTCTCCTCCTTGAGTTTTTTGGGTTACTTCCTCCTAAAGCTCTACACCGCCAAGGGGGAGACGAGGGGACTGGTTAAAAGCCTCCTGATTACCGCCCTGCTGGGGGGGAGCGTCTCATCCACCGCGGTGACCTTAGCCTTTGCCAACCTGTCGAAGGAACTCCCCGCCTTCGGCGGGATCTTGTTTTTGGGAATAGTGGTCGCCTGGGCGGTTATGGGGGTGCGGGTGGTGGTTCTCGCCTCGATAATAGCCCCGCCGCTCTTTGTCCCCCTGCTGGAGCTCTTTATCCCCTTCCTCCTCATAATGCTCGCGATTGGTTTTTTCGCCTACCGAAGGGGGGATTTAAAGGGGGAAACAGACCTCCAATTGGGCAAAAGGATAAAGTTGAAAAATCCCCTCTCTTGGGGTGAGATTTTCGAATTTGCGCTCGTTTACTGCGCCGTTTCGGTGCTCGGCAAGTTCCTAAACGCCCACTTCGGCGAAAAGGGTCTGATAGCCCTCTCCGTAACGTCGGGGGTTATAGACGTAGACCCGATAACCATAGCGCTCGCCAATATGTTCGCGCAGGGACAGCTCGCCCTACCGGTGGTGCTGACCGGCATTTTGCTCGCGACGATATCCAACAACTTCTTTAAGGCGCTCTACGCCTATATCTTCGGAAGCGAATTGCTAAAGAGGTATATAACCCTTTTGGTGGTAGGAAATGTCCTTTACGCCCTGTTGGGACTGATTGTTTTGAAGTGGCTTTAAGGGGAGGGAGGGATTACTTCCCCTCCTCCAAGGGTAGGACGTCGACGTATTTCCTTCCCCTTCTGGTGGAGAACTT
>JALWDU010000095.1 GCA_027036735.1 Aquificales bacterium
AAGCCCCTTAGCGAAACTATGTTTATGCCGACCGTTATGACCCACGTTCCCCGACACTCCCGCGTCTGCGCCGAGGAGGCTTTCGCACCCATTATCTTCGTAAACCCCTATGAGACCACCGAAGAAGCCCTCGACTGGGTCAACGACAGCGACTACGGGCTTCAGATAGGCGTCTTTACCAACAACCTAAAGACCGCCTGGGAGTTTATCCAAGGTGCGGAGGTCGGCGGGGTGATAATCAACGATATACCCACCTTCAGGGCGGACAACATGCCCTACGGCGGCGTCAAATACTCCGGTATCGGTAGGGAGGGTCCCAAGTTCGCCATAGAGGATTACACCGAGATAAAAGCGGTCGCCATAGACCTAACCCCTTAGGGGTTTTTTTTCTCTTTTCAAAAACCCTCATTTTGGGTTTATAGGAAGACCTCTAAAGGGAGAAAGGTATCTCAAACCCTTAAGGGGTTTGGTTCAAAAGACCTTTAGCCAAAACGAAGATTGTTAAAACCTCGAAACCGAGCGCGGCGAGGAGGAATAAGAGGGAATACCTCAAATGGGTGTATTTTTCCTTTAAAACCTCTGCAACAGCTACTACTGAGCGGGAAATACAATCGAGAACTCTTTCGGGGTCGTTCAGGTTTTTTTTGAACCTCTCGAGGTCTCTGTTAAAGTCCTCACACCTTATGTGGTAAATCCAGAACATACACTCCCTTTGGCAGGTTGTGTCCTTTAACCTCGGTAGGATAACGGAAAAGGCGAAACCTATGGAGGCTAAAGCCGCTATTAAGGCACACCCGAAGGAGAATAGGGTTGCCAATTTCCACCCTACGGTTTGAAATTTCCCTATAGCGTCAACTATTATTTTGGTTAGAAAGCCCAAGCTCGCACCGTGCCAGGCAAGGATTAAACCCGCCTTTGTATCCGCAAACTGTATTTGTCGAGATATATCTTTATAAACCTCCAAGGCGGTGTCTATTTTTTCTTTTATGTCCCACTCTTGGGTGTTTTGTTCTTCCCTCTCCACTTCTTGGGTCATTTTGTTAAACCTCCTATTTAGGGAAATTTAGGAATTTAAGAGTTCCCGACACATTTCGGGAGTTATTTCGCCAAACCATTTATAGGTATCTACTTCTTTAGATTTCTTTACAAGGTAAGAGATAGGGCAACCTGTGCATTCTACTAAGGGATTTGTATTTTTTCGGGCTATTTCAATACAGATTAAATTTCCGTAACCACCTACTAATCTGTAATCAAATTTTATTTTTATTGTTTTTTTTAGTAAATTTAAATAAACCCAGCCTATATATTCTCCTATATCAGCGCCTTTAATATTTGGTTTTGGTGATTTTGTATATTTTATTAAAGTATGATAGCCTAAAAATAATAAAACTTTAATAAAATTTTTTGAATCTTCTAGAATAGGTAATAAGAAAATAAAGCCATCACCTACAGGTTTAAAATAAAAACTAAGCTTTAAATTACTTGTTATGAAGTAAAATAGATATAAGCTCGTTTTAAGAAAATCTAATATTTTCCTAGAGGAATTACTATTTTCTTGTAAAACAGTTGTAGAATCCTTAATATCTAAAAGAAAAACAACATATTTCCTAGAAGAAATGCTAGGAAACATGTTTGCATTATGAAAAATTATATTGTTAATGTCTTCAAAGGCTTTCTTTTCAAGGTTTTGAATGTTCTCATCCATTGAAAGAAAATCCCACAAATCCAAACTTTCCATAAGGAAAAAAATATAGAAAGAAAACACAATTAAGGTTGGAGATAGAAAAAGTTCCTCAAATTCCCAAAAAGTCAAAAAATCTCCTAACCCACTCGGGGTATTTCTCCTTATCTATTCCTCCTTTGGGTTCGGAAGAAACTTCTCCGCCTTTAGGGGTTTCTTTTTCACCCTCACCTTGAGCGGTTTCAACTTTCTCACCACCTTTGGGGGTTTTCTTTTCTTCCAACTCCAAGGGGAGGAATTCGCATTCGTCTATATCCGCAAAGGGGTCGGTGGTTCTCCTCTTGGTCTCGAAGGGGATAACGACCTTAAAGTAAGGTTTGTATTTCTCCCAGTTTTCGAGAATCTCTTTAGCCCACTCGCTGTCGGTCTCTATGTAGTGTTTGTCGAGCCAGTATTTGAGCTCTATCTCCGCCCTCTTGTCGAGGAGGGGAGTAATGTAAACGTAGCCTTTGTTTATCCTCTCCTCCAGTTTGCCGTCGAGGTCGAGAACATACGCCCTTCCGCCGGTCATTCCCGCACCGAGGTTGTAGCCGGTGGAACCGAGAACTATTACAACCCCTTCGGTCATGTACTCGCAACAGTGGTGTCCCGCTCCTTCCACTACGGCGACCGCGCCGCTGTTTCTAATGGCGAAACGCTCGCCCACCTTACCGGCGATAAAGACCTCCCCGCCGGTTGCGCCGTATAGGCAGGTATTGCCCGCAAGAACGAGGTCTTTGGTCTTTTTCAGCTCCCAAGGGAAGGGTTTTATAACTATCTTGCCGCCGCCCAGACCTTTTGCCACATAGTCGTTCGCCTGACCTATCAGCACGACCTCGAAGTGTTTGGGTAGGAATGCTCCAAAGCTTTGACCCGCCGTTCCCTCGAAGGTTAGCCTTATCCTTCCGTCGTAGCCGCTCTCGAGAACGGTTTTAACCAACTTGGTGGGGATACTCCTATAGACGTTCCTAATGGGGTATTGCCTATTTATGTTCTTCTTGAGGTGGATGTCGTAGGATAGCTCCTCCAAAAGGACGTCGTTAAAGTTGAAATTGGGGTTGTCGTTCCTAAAGACTTCGCACTTTCGAGGTTTGTCTTTGGGTATGTCCCTCAAAAGGGCTTCGACCTTTATTTTGGGAGCCTCGGGGTGTTTTTCCACACCGTTATCCACCTCGAGGAGGTCGTATCTTCCTATTACCTCGTCGAGGCTTCTAATTCCGAGCTCCGCCATGAGTTCCCTCAAACTCCAAGCCACCGCGAGGAAATAGACGATTACGTCCTCGGGGTTGCCCTTGAATTTCATTCTCAAACGGGGGTCTTGGGTAGCCACTCCGGTGGGGCACTTGTTGGTGTGGCACTGACGTATCATCGCGCACCCTTCCGCTATCATCGCGGCGGTTCCGAAGCCGTATTCCTCCGCGCCCATTAAGGCGGCTATCAGAACGTCTCTTCCGTTTTTGAGACCCCCATCAACCCTTACCCTCACGAGGTGCCTTAGGTCGTTTTCCATTAGTGCCTTTTGGGTTTCCCAAAGACCGTATTCCCAGTGCAGACCGGCGTTCTTTATGGAGCCGTAGGGGGATGCACCGGTTCCGCCGTCTCCGCCCGAAACCTGGACTATATCGGCGTAAGCCTTTGCAACGCCGGCGGCTACCGTTCCGACCCCGACCTCGGAGACCAGCTTAACGGCAACGTGGGCGCTCGGGTTAGCCTGCTTTAGGTCGTGGATGAGCTGAGCCAAGTCCTCAATCGAATAGATATCGTGGTGAGGCGGCGGGCTTATGAGGGTCACGCCCGGCTTGGAGTGCCTTAGTTTGGCGATGTATTCGTTTACCTTGTGTCCGGGTAGCTGTCCGCCCTCGCCCGGCTTTGCACCTTGGGCTATCTTAATTTCAATCTCCTTGCCGTTTATCAGATACTCGGGGGTGACGCCGAAGCGTCCGCTTGCAACCTGCTTTATGGAGCAGTTCTTAACCGTTCCGTAACGGGCGGGGTCTTCTCCACCCTCCCCGGAGCACATCTTCATACCGAGGAGGTTGGCGGCAATGGCGAGCGTCTCATGCGCCTCGGGGGAGAGCGCACCTATCGACATACCCGGTATGACGAACCTCTTTAGGATGCTCTCTACACTTTCGACCTCGTCGATGGGTAATTTCTTGCCGTTGGGTTTTATCTTAAGGAGGTCTCTGTAAAAGGTAGGTCTCCTCTGGGTGGCTTTTTTGAACTCCTCGTATTTCTCCCTTATTTGTTCGTTTTCGACAAATAGTTCCTTTGCGAGGCGGTCGGGGTCTACTTTACCCCTCTCGAGGTGTTTGAGAACGATACTTTCCCCTAGGCGGGACATGGCGTGGACGCTTCTTACTACCTCGGCGTTCCAGGCGTGCCACTCGCCCCGCCCCTGTTTCATTTCGCCGCTCTTTTCAACTTTCGGTTTTTCGCTCTTATAAGCCTTCTCTATAAAGGTGTTGTAGATACGCTCTATATCGGAAAGCCCGTAGGCCTCGACGGTGGTATTCGTTCCGGTAAAGTATTCCTCGACAAAATCTTTGTTGAGGCATACCGCGTCGAATATCTCCGCCGCTTGGTAAGAGTTTAGGGTCGATATACCCATTTTGGAGAGTATCTTCCTGACGCCCTCTTCGAGGGATTTGACATAATTGGCAACCGCCTGTTGGACTTTGTTCTCGAGGGAGGTTTCCGCCGGGAGGTTTTTAGGTTGAAGTTTACCCTCCTCCACGAGGGTTTTAACCGTCTCTATAGCTAAGTAAGGGTGAACGGCACTTGCACCGTATCCAACAAGGGTGGCTATGTGGTGGTCTTCCCTCGCCTCGCCGGTCTCTATTATGTAGCTCGCCCTGTGGGCTAAACCCTTCCTGTTTAGGTATTGGAATAGTCCGCTAACCGCCAAAAGTGCGGGAATGTATTTTTTCCCCCTTGTGAGGTCTCTATCGGAGAGAATAACAATCTCGGCGCCGTTTTTAATTTCCTCCTCCACCTTTTGGAAGAGATTTTCGAGAGCCTCCTTAAGGGTTAGGTTTTCGTCGTAGGTGGTGGAGACCTCGGCGACCTTCAGCTCCCCGTTTTCCCTTATCGCGTCGAGCTGGTGCTGTAGCAGAACGGGACTTTCTATCTGCAACCTCTTGGCGTATTCTGGCTTTTCGTAGAGGAAGTTGGGCTTATGCCCGAGGTTCATCTTTAGGGACATAACAACCTTTTCCCTAATCGGGTCTATCGGCGGGTTTGTCACCTGCGCGAAGCGCTGTTTGAAGAACCTAAATAGGTTGGTGGGTTTCTCCCTCAAGGGGGGCAAAGGTGTATCGTCACCCATGGAGTAGGTGTAAATGTGTCCGGTTTCCCCTTGGTGTTTGATAATTTCGTTTATCTCCTCTTCGGAGTAGTTGAAGGCAACCCATTTGCGGGTTCTTTCCTCTTTGTCTCCCCCGTAGGCTTTTGCGTCGAATACCTTCTTTTTCTTGGTTTCGAGGTCGGAGAGCCTTAGGAGGAACTTGTCAATCCACTCGCTGTAGGGTTTGGAATTTGCGAGCTCCTCCAATACCTGGTCGGTCTTTTTGATTTTCCCCTCTTTGAGGTCTACGCTCAAAGTGTCCCCGGGACCCAAGCGTCCGCGCTCTATTACCTTTCTCTCGTCGAGGTCGACCATACCAACCTCGGAACCCACTATCAGAAGCCCATCCTCGGTGAGGATATACCTCTCGGGTCTGAGTCCGTTCCTATCCAAGTGAGCGCCGACCGTTCTCTCCCCGTCGGTGAAGCATATAGCCGCGGGACCGTCCCAGGGTTTCATAAGCAGAGCCTGGTATTCGAAGAAATCCCTAACCTTTTGGGGGAGTTCGGTTATGTGCTCCCACGCGGGGGGAATGAGCATATTTATCGCGTGCTCGGGGCTGAAGCCGGCAAACATCAACAGTTCGAAAACCTTGTCGAGGGAGGCGGTATCGCTCTCGTCGTGTTTTACTATGGGTTTTAACCACTCGTTGTATTCCCCAAAAACCTCGTGCTCCACCTCGTGCTGGAGGGTATCCATCCAGTTGCGGTTGCCCCTTATGGTGTTTATTTCCCCGTTGTGGGCGAGCCACCTAAAGGGTTGCGCCAGATACCACTTGGGTAGGGTATTGGTCGAATACCTCTGATGGAATATTACGAAGGAACTTTCGAAATCCCCGTCCCTAAGGTCGGGATAGAAGGTGTCCAGATAGGGGGCTATGAGCATTCCCTTATAGACGATTACCCTCGTCGAGAGGGAGGTTATATAAAACTCGTCCTCCGAAAAGTGTTTTTCTACAAATTTCCTAACCAAAAAGAGTTTCAGTTCGGGGTTTTCCACCCCTTCGGTGTCTATCAAAATTTGCCACAACTCCGGTTTTTCCCTAAAGGCTCCAACTCCGAGGGCGTCGTTATCGTGGGGAACCTCCCTGTAGGCGATAATTTTGAAACCGAACCCCTTTAGGGTTTCCTCCAAAACCTTAAACCCCTCGCTGTTTTTGGAGAAGATAAAACCCACCGCGAGGTTGTTTATATCCGATATCTTCAAACCCTCTTTGTCCAGATACTTTTTAAAGAACTTGCGGGGTATTTGGGTCAGTATTCCAACACCGTCGCCGGTCTTTCCGTCCGCGCCGACCGCGCCCCTGTGGGTGAGGTTTTTAACAGCCTCTATGCCGAGTTTCACTATTTCGTGGGAGGCTTTGCCGTTTATATCGCAGAGAAAACCTACCCCGCAGGAGTCGTATCCGATATTATTCCAAGCCATGCTTTCACCTCGCCAAAAATTTTGACAAAGAGTGGTAAAGAGTTTATTTTAAGTACCCCTTTTGGGGTCTTCCGACTCCCAGAACCAAAGGTGGTGGAAGGTGTAAAAAAACTATTTAGGCTACTTTAGTTGGGAGATTCCCACAATATTTTAGGCTATTCCCTATCATATAAATTCCTAAAGAGATTAAAATACTCTGTATATACAGAGTATATGCAATAATAAAAAAGGGAAATGAAATTTAAAAAACTTCTAAAAAGTTTAGATTTGGAAAAAGAGGATATTGAAGTTGTCTTTTTATGGGATACGGAAAAAAATCAAAAATTGAAGGGTAGCGCTGATAGGAATTTTAAAGGTTTTGAAGATGTAGTTTTAGCCATTTCAGAGGACAAGCTTATAGACGTTTTGGAAAACTCGAATTATCCCAATCAAATCATTTTGGTGGTGGAAATGGATAATTACATTTATGCTGTCCCCTCTGTTTTAGGGATAGAAATAGATAAGGGGGGAAAAATTCTTTTTGTTGAATTGAAAACCCTCTATCCGAGTAGGAAATTATTGAAGAAATATAAAGGAGGTGCAAAAAATGATTAACCATTTTGACGATTTTAAAAATGATGAAGAGCTTATAGAAACTTTAGAAGCGGAAATAGAAAGCGGTGAATGGAAAAGTTTAACAGATAAGGAAAAAGAGACATTTAAGAAACTTCTAAAAAAAGGAGCTGAAGCATTTGAAAAGAGGAAAGCTATTAGCTTAAGAATTTCCCAAAGGGATTTGAGATTGCTAAAACGCAAAAGTTTAGAAACCGGCATTCCATATCAAACCATAATTTCAACCCTGATTCGCCAATATGTAGAGGGGAAAATCAAATTGGAGATTTAAATGGAAAGGGTTTTGATTTTTGTCTTGTTACTTGGAAAATAAAAACTTTAATCTAAATAAGGTATTTCAAAGTAAAGATAGCAAAATGGTTAAATGTAATATCGCATAACGACAAACAATTAAAAATTAAGCTATTGAAGGAAAAGGTGAAAACACTTAACCCCTAAAGGGGTTCCCAAATACCCAGTTCCTTTGCAAGTTCGCGGTATTTTATAACCTCCTCGTCGGTTAGCTGGTGAAAGTCCCGGTAAAACATCCCGACCGCGAAGAAGGGTTCGGGCGTCTCATAGACTACCACCTCATCGGCACAATTTTGGCGGAGCATCGCGACGGTGTCGGGCGGCGAAACGGGTGCCGCCAAGACCACCTTATAGGGGTTTCTCTTTTTGGCAAACCCGCAGGCGGCTAAAGCCGTAAAACCGGTCGCAAATCCGTCGTCAACGATAAAGACCTCCCTCCCGCTTAGGGTGGGTAGCTTTCCCCCCAAATAGATTTCCAAACGGCGCATCAGTTCGGCGTATTCCTTCCGTCTGACCTCTTCGATAATTTCGGGGGTGAGACCGAAGTTTTCCACCACCGTTTTGTTTATATAGATGTCGCCGTCGGGGTCTATCGCACCGAAAGCCAATTCGGGATTTGCCGGAACGCCCAATTTCCTAACGGGAAGAATCGAGAATTTCAAACCCAGTTCCCTAGCCACCTCGAAACCGACCGGAACGCCACCCCGCGGGAGGGCTAAAACTATGGGATTTACACCCTCGACGAAATCCTTTAGGAGAGCCGCGAGTTTCTTACCCGCATCGGTGCGGTTCTCAAACAGCATCCCATAGATTAATTTGCCCCCGAAGGGGGAGAGATTTATGAGCGGGGGTTAAATTTTTTCCCGATGCGCTACGACCGAATAGTCCATTACTCTCTGTCGCTTCTGACGGCAATAGGACTCGTATTTATATTTAGCGCCTTCACCGTACCGAGGTTGGTCGGCTATCTGGTCTATGCCGACGGCGAGCTACCCCTTCACCCCTTTAAGCCCTTTATAAACCTCTTTCCCATCCTCCTCTTGGGGTTTGGGGTCTATTTTCTGCTCCTTTACTGGGAGAGGGTGGAGGATAGATTCCTCTCAAAGGGAAGGGTCGGAAAGCTTTGGCGTACCCTAAAGGGGATAAAACCGGGAACGTTGGTCGTTTGGAGTGTTCTATTTACCCTTTTGCTCCTATTGGTGGTCTTTTTGGAGAAGTTTGTCTTCCACCTAAGGGTAAACCGGTGGCTGATAGGACCCAAACATATGATACTGGTTACCGGTTTGGCTATAACGGTTTACTACCTCTTTTTGGCGTATCAATTTTCCAAATCCTCCATAAATTGGAGCAAGGTTTTAACCTACAGTGCCCTCTTTTGGGTTCTCCTCATATTGGAACCCGATGTGGGAACCACCGTCCTATTGGTGTTCTCCTTTTTTACCCTTCTCTTTTTCAGGACTCCGGAGAAAATACCCCTGGGAAGGTGGGGGATACCCTTTAAAAAACCCTTTAGGGTCTTCTATCTCTTCGTAACCGCCTTTTTGGTCTTCATCTCCTTTTTCGCCATTTTGAACGCCAACGTAAAGGTTCAACTTCCCAACCCCTTCGAGGGGACGAAATTCGGACACGTCGTTGTGAGGATAAACAACTGGCTTGACCCCTTTAGGGATGTGACCGCGAGCAGTTATCAGATAGCCAACTCCCTCTATGCGGTTCACCGAGGCGGAATCGACGGGGTCGGCTACGGCTTCGGTCTTAGAAAGCTCTATATGGGTCCCACCGTTCACACCGACTTTATCTTCGCCACCATAGGGGAGGAAACCGGTTTCCTCTTTTCGGTCTTTATATTCCTAATAACCTTAGCCCTTCTACTGAGGTTGATAGTCATCTCCTACCGCTTTGAGGGGTTGTTCGAAAAGTTTTTCACCCTATTGGTGGCTATAGAAACCTTTTCCCTATCCCTTATAAATGCGGGTATGGCGGTGAACCTGATACCCTCCAAAGGTTGGCCTTATCCCCTTATCAGCTACGCACCCTTTTACGTCCTCTTTTACATAATCCAATTGGGGATAGTTCAGAGAATGGTAAAGAGGAGGTATAACGAAATTTTTTAAACCCTCTTTGGGTTGTATATTTCAAACGAACTCCGGTTGGAAGTTGTATTCCTCGTTTTCCCTTTCGAGGAACTCCCTAACCGCTTTCGCTATAAGTGTAGAGATTAGGGGTTGAACGCTCTCTCCCACCTGGTTGTATTGCTCGTTGAGACCTCCCTCAAAAACGAAATCGTCGGGGTAGGTCATCAGTCGCGCCTGCTCCCTTACGCTCAGGAGTCTCGGCTGATAGGGGTGCAAAAAACGACCGCTACCCTTTACGGTGGGGGAAGTCTTGTCGGGGTGCAGTTTGGTGTAATCCTTAAAGGTTTGCCCCTTTCTGCCGAAAAAGAGCGCCGCCTGTCCGAAGCGGAGCTTTTCCCACCTCTTTTTGAACTTTTTGGGTATATCGACCCACGAGTGGTTGGGTATGTCGTGAGCCCAATCCGGTTTGGGGAGGTCTCCTATAGTCTCCCAAACGGTGGTCTTTTTCGAAACCCTAAACCTCTCGAGGTAATCCTTAAAGTAGATATTGGAGACGAAAACCCTCGTCCGCTCGGAGGGAGAGCCGTAGTTTTCCGAGCGGAGGACGTTGAAGTATATCCTTTCGTAGCCCGCCCATTTGAACTCCTCTATAAGGGCGTATTTGAGCTGTCCCTCCGTTATCTGGAGGACATTTTCCATAACGAAAACCTTCGGTTGGAGGTGGGCTACCATGCGGATGTAGTCGAGCGTAAGCCTCCCCCTCGGGTCTACGTAGAGGCGGTCGGTGGGGTATTCCATTCGGTTGAGGCTCACCGGAGTGTAAGCCTCGCAGGGGGGTCCTCCTATCACTACATCGGGGTTTTGAACCTCGAACTCCCTCCCCGTAAGGGCTCTTATATCGGTATTAAACAACTGACGGGGGGCTATATTTCTCGCGTAGGTCTGGGCGGCGGCTCGGTCTATCTCCACAGCCGCGGCTATCTCAAACCCTTCCCTTTTAAACCCGTAGGCGAAGCCGCCCCCTCCGGCGAAGAGGTCTATAACGGTAAACATTTGGAGGAAAGATTATTCTAAAGTTTCCAATCAAAGGGTATAAAAGGAACGTTCCTTTAAGTGGAGTTTGAAAACATACCGACCCCCTTGGCGGTTTCCCCAAGACCTATCCCTTTGCGGTGTGGATTTTTGAACGTTTTCCCTAAGAAGTGTCGATTTTTACCCAAAAACCCTTTATGGGGCGGTTTGTTTTTTACCTTTAATTGGGAATTAAGTTTTTTTCTTCCAAGTGGCAGAAAATTTTTAACTTCCCCTTAAGAGGGATGTAATTTAGGAAAAACTTTTGGCGATTTGTTGAAGCTTCCAACACCTTTTGGTGTTTTATTAATTTTCCTGCAAAGGGAGATGCGTAATTTTCCCTCCTTTTGAGGTTTTATAAAGAAATTTAATAACTTTAAAAGGTATTTTAAAGGAACTTTTCTAATCCGATGGAGGGATAGAAAAGAAACGAAACAAAGAAGGGATTTATTTCTTTTCCTCTCCTCCTTCCGGTCTCATGGCGGGGAAGAGTATAACCTCCCTAATCGAGTTTACTCCGGCAAATAGCATCGCGAGGCGGTCTATTCCTATCCCCTCACCGCCGGTAGGCGGCAGTCCGTATTCCAAAGCCCTTATAAAGTCGGTATCCATCTCCATAGCCTCGTCGTCGCCCGCCTGCTTTTCCTTTAGCTGCTCCAAGAACCTCTGATACTGCTCTTTCGGGTCGTTTAACTCGGTGTAGGCGTTTCCTATCTCCATCTGTCCGATGATAAGCTCGAACCTCTCGACCAGGTCGGGGTCTTCCCTGTGCTCCTTGGCGAGGGGGGAGAGGATTTTCGGAAAGTCTATAACAAAGGTGGGTTGGATAAGCTCCGGCTCTCCAACCTTTTCGAAAATCTTGTCTATAAGTTTAGCCCTCGTTAGTGCTTCCGGTTTTTTAACACCCAATTCGGTGGCAAATTTCCTTAGTTCCTCTATAGGCGCCCTTAAGAAGAAGTCCTTGTCCTTTCCCGTTTTTTCCTTCAGAAGGTCGAAGTATTTAACAACCCTAAAGGGGGGTTTTAGGTTTATTCTGTGCCCTTCGAAGGTGACCTCGCTTTTACCCTCCAATACGGTGTCTATGAGGTGCTGAAAGAGCTTTTCGGTGAACTTCATAAGGTCGTTGTAATCCCAGTAGGCGGCGTAAAACTCCATCATCGTAAACTCGGGGTTGTGGGTGGTATCGACGCCCTCGTTTCGGAAGTTTTTACCTATCTCGAACACCTTGGGATAACCGCCCACTATAAGTCTCTTTAGGTAGAGCTCCGGCGCAATTCTCAGATACAAATCCATATCCAAATAGTTGTGGTGGGTGACGAAGGGTTTCGCATTAGCACCGCTCGCTATCGGTTGCAAAATGGGGGTTTCCACCTCGAAAAAGCCGCTATCGACCATAAAGCGCCTAATCTCGGCGAGCAGGCGGCTCCTCATCAAAAAGATTTGTCTCGCCTGCGGGTTGGCTATTAAATCCAAATACCTCTGGCGGTATCTGACCTCCACATCCTTAATCCCGTGCCACTTTTCGGGGAGGGGGTGCAGACACTTGGACAGCAGTTGCAAGTCTTCCACCTCGACGGTAAGCTCACCGGTATTCGTCCTAAAGAGCTTTCCCTTAACCCCCACGATATCGCCGAGGTCTACAAACTCCTTTATGAATTTAAACCTCTCCTCCCCTACAAGGTCTTTCCTTATGTAGATTTGCAGTTTCCCAAGGAGGTCTTGAATGTGTCCGAAAATAGCCTTCCCCATCGGGCGCCAAGCCACCAAACGCCCGGCGACCGCAACCTCTTCCTGCTTGGGGTCGAAGTCGTAGGTATGTTTGATTTCGGCAATCGTGGTTTCGGGAGGCTCTTCGGTGATATCGGCGTCCATTAGGGTGAGCTTGCCCTCGTGTCTTACCAGTTTCCCCTTAAAGGTATAGGTTTCATTCGGCTTTATATCCCCCCTATCGGTTATAGCCAAAATTTCGAGACCGCTCTCGTCGGTAAGCCTTAAAAGTTTCCTACCCTCGTAGTTGGAAACCCTCTTAACCTTTGCACGGATAACGACCTCTTCCCCTTCGGGGTCTCTTTCGTATTTTTCCCTTATTTGGTATATTTGATGGGTGACCTCAAACTTGTGGGGGTAGGGGTTTATTCCCATTTCCCTCAATTTTTGGACTTTCCGCTCCCTAATTTGTTCCTCCATAAGGTTTTTAAAGTTTAAATCCAGAGTCTCGAGGTGGTTTTCCCCCATATCATTTTCCCCTTTATGGAAAGGGTCTATAAGATAGCCGTTCTAAAGGGTGACGGGATTGGTCCCGAGGTAATAGATGCCGCCCTGAGGGTTTTGGACAAAATAGCCGAGCTATACAACGTGAAGTTTGAATACCGCGAGGGTCTAATCGGCGGTGTAGCCATAGACGAGACGGGAAAACCCCTTCCCGAGGAGACCATCAAGCTCTGTCTCGAGAGCGACGCCGTTTTGCTCGGCGCCGTTGGCGGACCCAAGTGGGACAACCTACCCCAGGATTTGAAGCCGGAAAGGGGTCTGCTCCAAATTAGGAAGGCTCTAAACCTCTTTGCCAACCTCCGCCCGGTCAAGGTCTTCGACGCACTCCTGGACAGCTCCCCCCTCAAGCCGGAAATAGCGAAGGGCACCGACCTAATGGTGGTTAGGGAATTGGTTAGCGGTATCTACTACGGCGAACCGAGGGGTATTTACGAAGAGGACGGTAAGAGGTGCGGAAGAAACACCATGAAGTATTGCGAGGACGAGATTGAAAGGGTGGTGAGGAAAGCCTTCGAAATAGCGCAAAAGAGGAGGAAAAAGCTCACCAGCGTGGATAAGGCTAACGTTCTCGATGTAAGCGCCCTCTGGAGGGAAGTGGTTAACGAAATAGCGAAGGACTACCCCGACGTGGAGCTCGAACACCTCTACGTCGACAACGCCGCCATGCAGCTCGTGAGGAGACCCTCCACCTTTGACGTTATCGTCACCGGAAACATCTTCGGTGATATACTCTCCGACGAGGCAGGCGTAATACCCGGCTCCCTGGGAATGCTACCCTCCGCTTCTATCGGGGAGAAATACGCCCTATACGAGCCGGTTCACGGCTCTGCACCCGATATAGCGGGACAAGGTATAGCCAACCCCATCGCCACCATCCTCTCGGCGGCTATGATGCTCAAATACTCCTTTGATATGGACGAAGCCGCCGAACTTATCGAAAGGGCTGTCGAGGAAACCCTAAATCAGGGTTACAGAACCACCGATATCTACTCCGAAGGAACTATTAAGGTCAACACCCAAGAGATGACCGACAAGATTATTGAAAACATCGAAAGGTTGGCTAAAAATTAATTTTTGTTTTCTTTCTTATGATAATTTTTATATGGCTAATAAAGGTAATGACAGTATCCTTGCTGTTTTGAAACTGGAAAATACTATAATTACTTTTTACTTTAAAAAATCTTTTACAGGCAGTGGTTTCTCATAAACTAAGGACACTTATAAAGGATGAATTTTTTATAAAATATTTAATCGATATAGCGTGGTTTAGGGGTGAGGATAAAGATTATGGAATAACTAAATTAATGCCTTCTTTATTTAGAGAAATTTTTCGGGAAAGTAAAGATAATAGTAACTCTAATACATATTTGGATGCAAATTTTGAATTTCTTCTTATAGAGGAAGGATTAACTAATCCAGATATTTTACGACTATTCCCTTATATAAAAGAAAAAGATATTAACATTGAAATTTATGCATATTTCCGCCATATTGGCTTTCCTTCGCGATTGCTGGATTTTACGGAAGATATAAAAGTAGCTTTATACTTTGCATTAGGAGATAAGGAAGAGAACTATGAGGGAAATATAGAAGGAAGAATATTTATATTTTTTCCAAGATTGTTAAATTTTCAGGTATCTTTTTTAAGGGCAATAGGTTTAATACCTAGTAAAAGCAGTAATTTTAACTTATATGCCAGATTATTATTTGCTACTTCAAAACATTCCTATTTATGGATTTCAAATATCGGTTGGGATTACGATTATTTTGATAAAGAATTGGAAATTTTCCAAAAAAGATTCTTAAGTGAAAGCTTTAAAAACGGAAATAATATTTGGAAAAAGCTAAAATATAATTTGATATATCTTTTATCTTCAAATCCATACACTTATCCTATAGTTCTTTATAGTACCCCCGCTAGTATCGTATTTCTTCGAAAACACCATATTTTTAAAAATCAAAAGGCTACTGCGGTTTTATTTGGTGGTTACTATCATGATGAATTTACAGTTAAATCCTTAAATGCGTTTTCTATAAAAATTGAATGTAGAAATCTCAAGAAATCTACTGCTAAATCTTTTCAAGAAGTTTTAGAAATAGATTGCGAAAATATAAAAATAGATGAAGTCCTTATAGAGGATATAATAAACCAACTTGAAAAAATTTATAAAAATCGAGATAGGCTAGATTGGCGTTGGAATGTTTTATTTGCAGATAGCATACCCTTTTTGTTCGAAATTCCTATACAAGATTTACTAGATACCATATTTAAAGAAATCCAAGCTAAACCTTCAAAAAAATCTTTAAAGGAAGCTTTAACAAAATTGGGTTATAACGAATACTATATTTATGGTTTAGACCCAAAGAAAATACCTATGCATGTTAAGGATTTTCTAAAATTCTAATTTTATTTCTCCCTCGAGATACCTTTAAGAACTGATGTAAATTATATTTGTTGATAAAAACCTGCACATGGAACTTATTCTTTGAATCTTTAATCCCTCTTCTATAGCCGTTGAGAATTTCCCAATTTACGCGCTTTCTATTGAAAAGTGTTAGCAATTTTTTTTCGAAATCCTTTTCTAACTGAGGAGGGCAAAATACAAGTAAGTCCAGGTCTCCTATAAACTTTTTATCGCTGGCATAACTTCCGAAAATAACTACTTTAAATTTTTGCTTTTTTTTATTAAATTTTTGGTTATAATTACTTACAATTTGATACAGTTCGCTTAATATATTGTCAGCTATATTTCTCCTAAACATAACACTTTAGATTTTAAATCCTTTGATAGAGACTTGCAAAGGAATGTTTTTGAAGTTCCCTTTTTGGGGGGTAATTTAAAACCCCTACCGCTATGGGAGAGGTTAGAATTCTTCCGCCCGAGGTTAGGAGTTTGATAGCGGCGGGGGAGGTGGTCGAGCGTCCCGCCAACGTGGTCAAGGAGCTCGTAGAAAACGCCCTGGACGCCCAGGCGAAAAAAATCGAGATAGAGACCCTCGGGGCGGGAAAGAGGCTTATAAAGGTTCGCGATAGCGGGAAGGGAATTTTAAGGGAAGACCTCCCAAAGGTGGTTTTGGAAGGGGCTACCTCCAAAATAGGGGGTGTGGAAGACCTATACTCCATAGGGAGTTACGGTTTTAGGGGTGAAGCCCTCCATTCTATCGCGAAGGTTTCGAAACTCACCATAAGGAGCAGGCACTTTTCCGAGGCGAGGGGGGGAGAGCTCTACGCCGTGGGCGGGGAGGTGAAGAGGATTTCGGAAATCTCCCACCCCGTGGGGACTACCGTCTCGGTCGAGGAGCTCTTTTTCAACCTACCGGCGCGGCTTAAATTCCTAAAGAGCAACCGCACCGAACGCAAAGCAATAACGGAAACGGTTATCTCCTACGCTTTGGCTAAACCCGACGTGGCGTTTTATTTAGAGCAGGAGGGAAAGGTCGTTTTAGACCTAAAGCCCGCTTCGCGGGATGAGAGAATTGTCGAAATATTCAACCTCGACTACACGCCCGACCACTCGGTTGCCGAGACCGATATCGGACGGGCGGAGATTTTTTACTACACCAACTACAGGAGCAATAAATTTTTCGTCTTCCTCAACGGGAGACCGATATACAACAGAGAGATACAGACCCATTTGAGGAATAAACTCGGCTACCGAACCCTTGCGGTGCTATTTTTGGAAATACCCCCCTATCTGGTGGACGTAAACGTTCACCCCCGAAAGGAGGAGGTCAAATTCCTCCGCGAAAGGAAGGTTTTGGAACTTATAGGAAACCTCTTCGGGAAAAAACAGAGAACCCCTTCGGCGGTTGACCTTTTAAAGAGTCCCCTAAGGGTGGAATATGAAACCGAACCCTCTTTAGGCTTCGAAATTTTGGGACAGATAGAGGAAACCCTGATAGTCGCCTACCGCAAGGGGTTTGTTTATTTCTTCGACCAACACCTGCTGGACGAGGTCGCAAAGTTCGACCTCCACGGGGACGAAACAAAGGCATGCAAGAGCTCCCTAAAGGCGGGTCAAAGGCTTTCGAAGGAGGAGATGGAGGCTCTCCTGAAGCGGTGGGAGGAGCTGGGCGAACCGAGAACCTGCCCCCACGGTCGACCGCTCTATTACAAACTCCCCGTGGAGGAGGTGTTTAAAAAACTCGACCGCAGGTGGTAACCCCTTTCCTTTCCCAGGTTCATCAAAAGTGCTACACTTAAAACCGATGCCTACCAAAAATCCGAGAATTAGCGTAACGTTGGAGGGGGAGCTTTACGAAATCCTTCAAGAGGTTGCCAAAAGGCGAAGGGAGAACCTATCGGAGGTTATCAGAAGATATTTAAAACTCGGGTTAATCCTATCGGAAGATTTGGGTCTTTCGGAGTTGGCTCAAGAAAGGTTAAAAAGCTTTTCCGATAAAGAGGCGTTAAGCCACGATAAGGTATGGGATTAAATACCACCCGAAGGTAAAGGAAGATATCGCAAAACTCGACGGGGAAACAAAGAGGCGGATTAAGAGGGCTATCGAGGAAAAGCTTCTAAAAAATCCCGAAATATTTGGGGAACGCCTAAGGGGGACTTTAAAAGACTTTTGGAAACTAAAAGTGGGAAACTATAGGGTAGTCTTCCTTTTGGACGGGGACAAAAGAGAGATTACCGTTTTGGGTATCTTTCACCGGCGGGAAGCCTATAAGAGGTTTTCGGTTGAAAACCTTTTGAGACGTTTAATGGACTTATAACCTATTCCCTATGACACCCAAGGTGTATATAGGGGAAAAAATCCCCTCCCCCGAAGAGGTTGTCAAAGCCTTTTCCCAACCCAACGCGGGGGCGGTTGTCGTTTTTGAGGGACGACCGAGGAACGACAAGGGAATAATAGCACTCCACTACGAGGTTTACGACGATATGGCTCTCCGCGAAATGGAGAGGATAAGAGAAAAAGTCCTTTCCCAAACGGGGGTCTTGGAGGTTTGCCTTTACCACCGCAAGGGGAAGGTAAGGGTGGGGGAGACCTCCTTTTTGGTGGTGGTGTTTTCCAGACACCGAAAGGAGGGTTTCGAAGCCTGTTCCCTCGCGGTGGATTTGGTAAAGGAGAGGGTTCCCATATGGAAGAGGGAGGTTTACAAAGACCGCCTTGGGGATTGGATTCTAGGGGTGTAACCCTTAGAGGGTTATGGCTTTTAGGTAAGTTATTAGGGAAACAAAGATGGCAAAGTATGCGACAACCCTCCTAAGGGTCTCCCTCGAAAACCTCTCCGAAAGTCGGTTCCCCACGTAGGAACCCCCCAAGGCGGCTATCAATAGGGGCAAAGCCCACTTGTAGGGGAAATAACCAAAATAGGTGTAAGTAGCCCACCCCGAAAGGGAGGAGAGCAGAACCATCAGCGCGCTGACGGTGGTGACCTCGACGGGGTCAAATCCCAAAACTATCAAAATTGGGTTGGCGATAATGCCGCCGCCTATACCCAGCATACCACCCAAAAAGCCGGCAACCGCTCCGACCACAGCGCCGACCTTTATAAATCCGAAACGGGTAAGCCCGCTTACGCGGGGTTTCGGTTTTAGGTAGAGAATCAAAAGCGCCGAAGCCAACACCACCGTCGCCAGCAACAATAACTGAACGCGGGCAGGTATAAAAAAGGAGACCTTTGCCCCCAGAGGGGCGAGCAGAAAGGCGCTAACCACCAGCGGAAGGGCTAGAGACCACTTTATAAGGCGACGCCTCCTAAAGACCGAGTAGGACATTATGGAGACGTTTACCCACAGGGCGGTAGCCTTGGCGAAGGGAAGGGAAACCCCCAAAAGTATCAGCAGGGGGATAACTATCGTCGCTATACCTATACCTGTGATACCACCTATTACGGAAAAGACAAAAATAACACCCAACAGCAGGAGTTCCTTGTAAAGGGATAGCTCCATAAGGTGGAGTTTAGTTTAAAACTACTAAAACCCTTTCCGAGGTTTGTAAAACTTTTTTTACACCTCTGCGACGGTATATTGTTGCCTTTGGCATTTTAACCCTCATGCGGAAAAAAACTCTTCCCCTCCTCCAAAAGGTGGATTTCCAAATGAGCTAAGACCAATGTAAGGGGTGGAAGGTAGATTTTCCCTCCTTCAAAGGGATAAGGTCTAATGTCTTTCCCGTGAAAGTTTTCTTTGAAGAAAACAAAACCACAAAAGGTTTCAAAGAAAAAAGAAACCTCAAAGGGATTTGAACTGCTTTAAAAACCTCACGTCGTTTTCGTAGAAAAGCTTTATGTTATCCACGCCGTACTTTAGCATCGCAAAGCGGTCGACTCCCAAGCCGAAGGCAAAACCCTGATACTCCTCGGGGTCTATGCCGCAGGCGGAAAGCACGTTGGGGTGAACCATACCCGCCCCGAGGACTTCGAGCCAACCGGTTCCCTTGCAAACCCGACAGCCCTCTCCCCCGCATATAACGCACCCGATGTCGACCTCCGCGCTCGGTTCGGTGAAGGGGAAGTAGGAGGGTCTGAACCTAACGGGCACATCGGTTTCGAAAAACCTCCTCAAAAACTCCCTTAGGACAAACATCATGTTGGCGAAATTCACATCGCGGTTGACGACTAATCCCTCCACCTGGAAGAACATGGGGGAGTGGGTGGGGTCGTCGTCGCGGCGGTAAACCCTACCTGGTGCGATTATCTGTATGGGAGGCTTGCGCCCAAGCATAGTCCTGACCTGAACCGGAGAGGTGTGGGTTCGGAGCAGATACCCCTCGCGGTTGACGTAGAAGGTATCCTGCATATCCCTCGCCGGGTGCTCTTTGGGAATGTTCAACATATCGAAGTTGTATTCCTCCCGTTCTATTTCGGGACCCGTTTCCACGGCGAAACCCATCTGTTTGAATATTTCGACTATCTCTTCTATAACCCCGCTGAGCGGGTGTTTGGAGCCCAGCGGCAAAACGGTATCCCCCGGCAGAGATAGGTCGAAGCGCTCCGCCTTCAGCCTCTTCTCGAGCTCCCTCTCCTTTATCTCCTCACCCCTTTGGCGGATGAAATTTTCAATCTCCTCCCTTAGGAGGTTTATCTCCCTTCCGTATTCCCTCCGACGTTCGGGGGGAATATTTTTCATCTCCCTAAAGAGTTGGGAGATGTAGCCTTTCTTTCCCAGAAAAGTTTGCCTCATTTCCTCCAAATCTTTGGAGGTTTCAACCCTTTTTTTCCACTCCTCAAAGAGGTTCCTTATTTCCCCCAACTCCATCAGAGAGTTTATTATCGCCACCTCCAAAGGAGGTCATAGTTTCCCGCACGCTCCCGTGTAAGTTATTAAAAGAAATTTCCTTTCTATTGCAGGTTTTGTTTGCCTTTAAAAACTTTTGGAGGTGACGAATGGCGCGCATAAAGTGGATTACCGACCCCAATAAACTACCCTTGAGTGAGGAAGAGAAAGAAAAAATTAAAAAAGTTAGCGAATTCTTTCCCATGAAATTGACCGAACACTACGCCAAGCTGATAAATTGGGAAGACCCCAACGACCCCCTCAGGAAGATAGCGATACCCTTTGAGGAGGAGCTTCAAGATTGGGGCTACCTCGACCCCTCCAACGAGAAGAAATACACCGTAGCACCCGGTCTTCAGCACAAGTACCGCGATACGGCCCTATTCTTGATAGCTCCAACCTGTTTGGGATTTTGCCGCTTCTGCTTCCGAAAGAGGTTGTTTATTAAGGAAAAGGACGTTACGGGAAACGAAATTCTCTTAGACCTCGATAGGGCTTTTAAATACATCGAGGAGCACGAGGAGATTAACAACGTCCTTCTAACCGGCGGCGACCCGCTGGTGCTTCCGACCGAAAAGCTCCGCGCCGTTATAGAACGCCTAAGGCAAATTCCCCACGTAAAGATTATCCGCATAGGAACCAAGGCGCTCGCCTACTACCCCCAAAGGGTTACCGAAGACCCCGAATTTGTGAAGATGATAGAGGAGTTCTCCCTACCCGACAGGCGCATCTACATTATGAACGACTTCAACCACCCGAGGGAGATAAGCGACGAGACTGTAAAGGCGGTCGATATGCTCCTAAAGGCGGGAGCGGTTTTGACCAATCAAACACCCTTATTGAGGGGTGTAAACGACAACCCCGACACCTTGAGGGAGCTCTTTGAAAAACTATCCTTTATAGGTGTTCCCCCGTATTACGTTTTCATCAACAGACCGGTTAAGGGTAATAAGGCTTTTGCCGTCCCGGTTGAGGAGGCTCTGACCATATTCGAGAACGCAAAGATAGGCATTTCCGGTTTGGCGGAGAGGGCGAAGCTCGTTATGTCCCACGCCACCGGAAAGATAGAGGTCGCCGGTATGGACGACGAGCACATATTCTTCAAATACCACAGAGCCGCCGACCCCGAAAACGAGGGCAAACTAATGGTATTCAAGAGAAATCCCGACGCCTATTGGTTCGACGACTACACCGAAAAGGTTGCCGAATTTTCCTTTAAGAGCGCTCTTTCGGAGGTGGGCTAAAGAAATTCCTACCGGAGGGTTTATGGGTTTATTCTTTTTCTATACCCTTTACAGGGGAATTTTTAGAAAAGAAAAGAAAAAAACATTAAGCGGTTCGGAGCTTTTCCAAAGCCCCCTTTATGCGGTTTATACCTTCAATAATTTCATCATCGCTGTTGCAGTAGGAGAGCCTTGCAAAACCCTCGTAACCGAAGGCACTACCGGGAACTATCGCAACCTTTGCCTCCTCGAGGAGGTATTTGGTAAATTCGACGTCGTTTTCGAAGCAGGCAACATAATTCCTAAAGTTGGGGAATACGTAAAAGGCACCCTTGGGTTTGTTAACCTTTACATTCGGTATCTCCATAAGGAGGGAAACCATTAAATCCCTTCTCCTCTCGAAGGTGAGCCTCATCTTTTCGACAAATTTGTCCGCCTCGGGGTTTTTCAAAGCCTCCAAAGCCCCGTATTGGGCAAAAGTTGTAACGTTGGATATCGATTGGCTGTTTAGGTTGGTCAAAACCTTCGCATACTCCTCGGTGGGGCAACCGACGTATCCTATCCTCCAACCGGTCATGGAGTAAGTTTTCGAAAAGGCGTTCACCGTAAAGGTTATCTTTTTGATTTCCTCACTTAAAGAGGCGGTGGAAATGTGCTTTTCCCCGTCGTAGGTAAAGGCTTCGTAACACTCGTCGGAGATTATCAAAATCCCCCTTTCGAGGCAAAATTCGGCAATCTCTTTGAGGTCTTTTTCATTTATAACCGCACCGGTGGGGTTGTTGGGGAAGTTGAGGATTAAAACCTTCGTTCGGTCGGTAACAAAGGGTTTTATATCCTCCAAGGTGAGGGTGAAGCCGTTTTCCTCCCTTGTGGGAACCTCTACGGGAACACCCCCGAAGAGTTTAATCTGCTCGGTATAACTAACCCAGTAAGGAGCGGGAACGAGAACCTCATCCCCCTCGTCGAGGAGCATTAAAAATAGCAGAAAGAGGATATTTTTGGCTCCGGCGGAGACCACAACTTCGGAGGGTTTGTAATCAATCCCGTTCTTGGTTTTGAACTTTTCGGCTAAAGCCTCCCTTAATTCGGGAATTCCCCCCGCGGGGGCGTATTTTGTTTTCCCCTCCCGAAGGGCTCTTATCGCCGCCTCCTTTATAAATTCGGGCGTATCGAAATCGGGCTCACCCGCCCCAAATCCTATCACATCGACACCTTTAGCCCTGAGTTCCTTAGCCTTGGCGCTTATCGCCAGGGTGGGGGAAGGTTTTAGAGATTGCACCCTCTTCGAGAGCCTCGGTTCCATCTCAAAATGAAAGTTTAAGGGAAAGTTTATTCTTAAAAAGTTATTTGAACTCCCAATAAGGGGATAAAAAATCAGGGCGAGATACCCCAAAGGGGGACAATCTTTCCCTTTTAGTAATGGAAAAGGCAAGGGTAGCCGTTATCGGGGGAGGTCTCGCCGGCGTCGAGGCGGCAAACAGACTGGCAAAGGAGGGTTTTAAGGTTGACCTCTACGAGATGCGCCCCAAAAAGATGACTCCCGCCCACAAAACGGGAAATCTGGCGGAATTGGTTTGCTCCAACTCCCTCGGCGGAAGGGAGATAACGACCGGTAGCGGTCTCCTAAAGGCGGA
>JALWDU010000096.1 GCA_027036735.1 Aquificales bacterium
CGAGGGTGTAGAGAGCCTCTTGAACGACGTCGTAAAGTTTTTCGTACCACTCGTTACCCTTTTCGTAGAAGTGTTTAAACAGCTCCTCTATAGACTTAACCTCGGCGAATTTCTTTCTGATTTCCTCTTTTTTCTTGTAGTTGAAGTCTTGGTTAATCTTCCTTCCGTAGTATTCGATGAGGTGTTTGTATTCCTTTAGAGGTTTCTCCAATAGGAAGTGGACGATTTGGTCTACGGTGGGAACTATTTCGGGGTTTTTGGTGTATTCCTCGTTCCAAATGTAGTCTATAGTTTTGAGAAGTTCCGCCTCGAGGATTTCTATATTGAAGGTCTTAACGGGGGGAAATTCCTTATCCTTCCACAACCTGTAAACTTCCAAAAGTTTTTCTCCACCGGGGTAGAAGTTGCCCTCTTCGTCCACCAAACCGAGTTCCCAAAGGGTTTCCTTTTCGGTATCGGTTAGTTTGTCGAAACCTTCGTCGATTATCTTAATCAGGGAGTAGAGGATATCTTCGCTTATCAAAACCGGTAGGCTGGGGGCGATATAGTTGAGAGCCTCTTTAACCGCTTTACCCAACCCGGTAAAGGCGTAGATGTCGCTATTGGGAACGGAGAATGCTATCAACCTCATAGATTCGAGCAGTTCGGGATACCTACCGCCCTCGGGCAGGTGTCCGCTTTCGTTGGGACCTACGGGAGTTTCCTTAATGTATTCGGCGAGTTCTTTGGAAATCTCCAGGCGGGGGGTTGCGTTTTTAAATATTTCGTAAATATCTTTGGCGTATTGATTTACAGCTTTGTATTCACCCTTTTTCTCCTCTTTACGGACTTCTATAAATCCCCTCTCTTCGAGCGCCTTTTCGGTGAGTTCTCCGGGTAGGTCTTTATTTTCAACCGCGTCGGCAATCATGGTGATAACTTCGGTTCCGAGCCACCTAAAGTTATCATCCCAGTGTTCGGGGTGGGGAATTAGTCCCTTTTCTATCATCTCTTCGAGTATGGTTACGAGCGCCCTACCCCAGTAGGTTAGACCGTACTGTAGGGGATTGTAAAGTTCCGCCAGATTTTGAAACTCCAGCTCTTGAAAAACGGGTTCCCTTTCGGGGGTGATGGTGTAGTGAATGGAAGTGTTTTCCCTTTCCCTCTCGTGTTTGAGAAGGTCTAAAAGCGCTATGGCGTGTTCCTTCCTAATAAGCATCCGTCTCCTCCTTTATAAACTTTTTGTTAAAAATTTTATTAAGTTTAATATAAAGCTAGTCCGTGGCATTTCAAGGCGCCGTTATTGTAAGGTTATTTATTTTCTCCACAGGGGCTTTTAACCAACCGTTGTAAGAAATTAAAATTTGGGAAAAGCCTATAATCGGTATGGAGAAATGATACCTATAAGGGATTTAAATCCAACTTCCTCCTTTGCGGTGGTTAACCTTTTTTTAATCCTGCTAAGCTGTACGGTTTGGATTTACGAAATAACACTTCCCCCCGCGGAGCTGGAACGGTTTATTTACGAATACGGTTTTGTTCCCGCTCTATTTTGGGAAAAGCCGTGGACTTTAATCACCTACATATTTATCCACGGCGGGTGGATGCACATTTTGGGAAATATGCTTTATCAGTGGGTTTTTGGCGATAACGTTGAGGACCGCCAAGGGCATATTAAGTATTTATTTTTTTACCTATTAAGCGGTATAGGAGCCGCCCTAATACAGGCGTTCGTCACTTACTCTTTTGGTAACCCGGAGGTTCCCCTTATAGGGGCTTCCGGGGCAATATCCGGTGTTTTAGGTGCTTATATGTATTACTACCCCCATGCAAAGGTTTTAGGTTTTATTCCCATAGGAATATTTTTGCTTCCCGTTGAATGGCCGGCGGCGGTTTTTATAGGATTTTGGTTCCTCTACCAGGTTGTAAATGGAATTCTATTTCTTCCCTTTACCGCTATGGGAGGGGTTGCGTGGTTTGCCCATATAGGGGGATTTTTAATAGGTTATTTTCTCGCCAAGGTTTTCGGTAAACCGCCCCGTTTTTAGGTCTTCTTAAAATCTTACCTATTAAGGTGAGTGCTTTGGTAAAAAACTTGAAACCTATATGGGAGCAAATTACCTTTCCTTTGGTTCAATTTTTGGGACGGTTAAAGATTTCTCCCCACCTTTTAACGGTTTTAGGTGTAATATTCACGGCTATTTCGGTTCCCCTTTTAGCATCGGGACATTTCTTTTGGGGTGGAATTTTGGTTCTTTTTGGGGGTATTTGCGACGCTTTAGACGGTCATCTGGCGCGCTCCACCAAAAGGGTTTCCAAATTTGGGGCTTTATTGGACTCAACCCTCGATAGGGTAGGGGATTTTCTACCCCTGTTTGGATTAGCCTTATACTTTGCGGAGAAGCTCATCTGGTTAACCGTAGTTTTGTTCAATATCCTCTTTTGGTTTTTAGTAAGTTATGTAAAAGCCAGGATGGAGGGTTTGGGTGTTAGAGAAAAAATAGGCGGTCTTTTTGAACGTCCCGAACGTTTGGCGGTTTTAATAATTTCCCTTATCCTCGGTTGGGTTGAGCTGGGATTAATAATTACCCTGCTGGGTTCCTTTGTAACTTTTCTCCAAAGGTTATGGAAGGGATGGAGGAAACTCAGATTTTGAACAGATTCAACTCCTTAATGATTCTCTCCACGTGTCCCTTAGCCCGGACATTGCGCCAGGCTTTAACGACCTTTCCGTTTTCGATATAAAAGGTGCTTCTAATAATACCTTTGGTTATCCTCCCATAGCTCTTTTTTTCACCATAGGCGCCAAACATTTCCGCAACCTTTTTATCGGGGTCGCTGAGAAGTATGAAGTTCAAACCGTATTTTTCCCTAAATCTCTTGTGGGATTTTACGCTATCGGGAGAAACGCCGATTACCGTTATACCGAATTCCTTAAACCGGTTCAGGTTATCCCTAAAATCGCACGCTTCGGTGGTGCAACCGGGAGTATTATCTTTGGGGTAAAAATAAAGAATTACCTTTTTATCCCTAAATTGGTCGAAGCAAAATTCCCTTTCCTCACCACGTTCGTCGATACCCTTCAAACAGAAGTTGGGAACCTCATCGCCTACATCCACAACCCTTTTGGTTTCCATAAGGGAAAAATTACCCCTATCGAGTCCCCGAAATTTATGGAAAATCCCACAGACGGAACTACTTTTATAGAGGAATATCCGATGGTGGTTAAAAGGGGAGAAGTTATTCTCGCCCCCATGGCGGGTTATACCCATTCGGCGTTTCGCCGTCTCGCCCGCCAACTCGGAGCCGACCGCACCTACACCGAATTAATAAGCGCCCCCGGTATTATTCACAGGGGTATCCCCAAAAAATACGCCTACTTCACCCCTTTGGAGAGACCCATCCACATCCAACTTTTTGGACGAAATCCCGACGAGATATCCCAAGCGGCAGTTAAGGTTGCCCAAGAATTAAAACCGAATGCTATAGATATAAATTTCGGATGTTCGGTTCCCAAAGTGCTTAAAACGGGAGCGGCGGGCAAACTCCTCGAAAATCCCCCGGTAATAAAAGAAATTGTAAAAACGATGGTGGAAGCCCTAAAACCCTATAAGATACCCGTTACCACAAAAATCCGCTTGGGATTGCACGAGGACAATCTCGAAAAAATTGCGGAAGCCCTTATAGAGGGAGGGGTTTCGGCTATTGCCCTCCACCCCCGCTTGGGAGCCCAAGGATACGCCGGGAGGGCCGACTGGAAACGTATCGCCGATTTAAAAAGAATTTCTCCCGTGCCGGTTATAGGTAGCGGAGATATAAGACACTGGCGGGATATAGACCGAATGTTTGAAGAGACGGAATGCGACGCCGTTATGGTCGGAAGGGCTGCGCTCTCCAACCCCTGGATTTTTACCGAATACCGCGAGAGAAGGGATATAGAGATACCCCTTAAACGGCGGTTGGAAACCATACTTTTCCTTCTCGAGTGGATGTTCGAGTATTACCCCTCGAGGGAGAAAGCTTGTTTTGAAATCCGCTCACTTTTGGTGCAGTTATTGAAAGGATTTTCCCAATCGAGGGAAATTAAAGCATATTTGATGACCGTAAAGGGTTGTGAGGAATTCGTAAACCGCTTGCGGGAACTGATAGAACGGTTTACAACGGAAAGTGCGAAAAGTTCCTTTTAAGGTTATTCAACCTTTATTTTTTTCACCCTCTTTTTGGTTTCTTTATTCTCCTTATCCCCTTCGGATGCCAATTTTTCCAGAGTTTCTATCTGGTAGTCGAGCAGGGTTTTAAAAATTTTTAGAATGCTAACCTGAGCGGTTATAAAATCTTTCTTAATTTCATCCAAAACCTCTTTAGGGGGAATACACAACTGTAAAATATGACCGAAGCGTTTCTTTAGCTCCTCTACCTCCTCCTCCAAAGATTGAGGTTTCAACTCTTCCCTCTTGTCGGTCATGGCAATTAAATAAATTTAGTCCCCGTAATGGAGAGGAAAAAGATTTTCCTCGTCGGGTTTATGGGGAGTGGAAAGTCCACCGTAGGTAGACTATTGGCTAGGAAATTGAAAGTTCCCTTTGTGGATATAGACGAAGAAATCGAAATCCGGGAGGGTTTATCTATTCCTCAGATTTTTTCCCTAAAGGGGGAACCCTATTTCCGAAACCTCGAACTGGAGGTTCTAAAGGATGTAACCCTATCCCTTCCCTCCTTCGTTATGGCAACCGGCGGGGGATTGGGAGCCAACCCCCAAGCTATGGAATTCATGAAACGGCACGGGATAGTTGTATGGTTGGATATCCCTTTTGATACTTTTCTAAAGAGAACCTCTAAAGACCCCAACCGTCCCTTACTTCAAAAGGGTTTAGAGGAACTTCAAAATTTGTACCACCGACGTAGGGAAATATATCGACAAGCCCACCATAGGGTGGAAAGTCAAAAGTCCGTAGAACAGACGGTTCAAAAAATTTTGAATCTATTCTTATAACTTATAATAAGAAAGATAAACCTATGAGATTTATAGACAAGTTAGGTATAGTTAAACCTCCAGAGGACAAGTATATTCTGTTACCTACAAATTGGAAGTTCAAAAGAGTATTAAAATTTGGTAAAAACATAAAAGTCTTTCCTTTTGCCGCTGAATCTCTTTTTTATAGAGGATTAGCTTTAAATCAAAATTTAATCCCTCTTTTTAATCCTATAGAGAAAAAATACAATGAAGAATTACTTATAGAGAAAGTCCTTAAAGAATTTGGAAGTGAATTGGAAAATTTAAGAGAAAAGTATAATTTAGATTTTGAAGAATTCCTTTTTGGAACTTATATTCCAACCCGTTATGGCTTTACAAAAATCTATAAATTCCCTAAGGTATTAACCGGCGATGAACTTATCCAAGCAATAGAACTATATATCCAAGAAGATATAGCTGAAAATTTTGCAGGAAAAGAAAGTGATATGATGTATACCTATGATTTTTTAAAGTCTGAAGGAGAAGATGCCCACAAAGTTCTGGTGGTAGTTATATCCGGTGAAATTGTTAGAAAATATCAAACCTGGGCGGAAACTTTAAATATAAACTTAGATGTTATTAGTTATGAACCTATTTGTCTTATAAATTTTGGACTAGCCAAGAACTTGGTACAACCTTTTACAATAATATACACCGATATTAATAAAATATTAATTGTATCTTTTCAAAAAGAGAAAATACTTTATGAGGAATTTTCATATATTCTTTCTCCAGAAACTTTTGACGAAGAATTGTTAAATCTTATTATATGGGATATAAGAAATTATATAGTTCTGAATGATTTAGATAATATCTATATAGCTGGGCTCGTAGTAGAGCACAAAGCTATATTGGAACAGTTTCTTGAAAAACTACCAATAATTGGTATACTATCCTTAAATAGTTTACCTGAAAGGTTTGCTTTATTATATACACTAGGGGAGAGGTTGTTAAATGTTTAAATTTAGAAAAAACAAAAAGAAATATGTAAATATTAGCTTAGAGCGGAAGGTTAAGGATCAAGTTCGTGTTAAATGGATTATTTATTTTAAAACCCTTAGAAAGAGAGAGTGGTTTCTAATTTCCCTTTCATTATTAACTTTCCTTGGAATTTTTATTGAAAAATACTTTGAACAGCAATATATTCAACAAGAAAAAGACTATTTAGTTTTTATTAAAAATAAAATAAATGCGTACGATAAACGAATACAAACGTTAAAAGAATCCTTAAATAAGGAAGATATTAAATTCCGCGATTTCTATATTCCTTCTCTTAAAGAGAAATTATTTTATTTGTGGTTTCACGAGCATTTAAGACCTCAAATACAGGTAGCAGTACAGCAATATAGTAAAATAGTTGGAAGTGCGGCTCCTTTTATAGGAACGTTATCTTATCCCAACCCTTATATACAATCTAAAAATGGATTAGATACTACTATAGATTTATCAAAATTTAATATCTATCATAAACTTTTATTTAAACCTTTCGAGAAAAACCCTTTCATTGAAAGTAAGTATATTCACAAAAGCTTTGTCTTAGCAATTAATCTTCCTGGGCAAAAAGATAGTTTTATTCAAAAGATTGCTAAAATTAAAGACAAAACCATTAGAGCTAACTTATTACTTGAATATGGATTGATAAAGTATGGTTTAAAAAATATTAACATTAAAAGTCCGGCTACTGTAATTTTCCCCGTTAATTTAGTTTTACCTGCTGGCGAAATATATCAAAAAACTTTACAAAAATTAGAAAATTTTTGTAATATTCTTCAAATAAATAGAGAATATCGAAAAGAATTTTATTTTCAAAATACTTTACAAGTAAAAGCGGTGCTTGATGCTGTTTGTATAAAATATATTTTTTAAAATTGATTAAGAGGTTTACAGATATGCCGTTGAGAGAAAAAATAAATACTTCTAAATTAAAAAGGGAAGATATTGGGACTATAGCCTTAAAAATTATAAAGTATAGTTTAATGTTTAGTTTCATATTGTGGCTAGCCATAATAGGATGGAATTCCTATAAAGCATATAAAGCTATTCAAAACCTTAAAAATCAACAAAGAGCTCAATTGCAACTTTTAAAAAAGAAAGAACAATTGGCAAACAAATACCAATCTAAATTAGATGATATACGTTTAGCTTATAAGGAAATTTCAAAGGTTATTTCCCCTAAAAATGTTAGAGCTTTATTACAGGAATTAGACAGCTATGTTATTAATATGGAAAAAAGAAAGAAACATACAGTTATATATACCTTCAATCCTTACAGAATTTCCGGCTTTAATATCCAATTAGCAATTAAATTACCTTCCTATATACGAAGTGTTTCTATAGCAGGGGTATATATAAAATCTGGTGCCGTTGAAAATTTTAAGGAGGTTTTAGACGATATTCTAACAAATTGGAATAAAAAACTATATCAACCTTATATTTACGCAAATGTTGAGGTGGTAGCTAAAAAGAATCAAATCTTATTATATTTAAGAGAAGGAAATTCTACAACAAGTTTTTTAAAATTAAAACCTTTAATCTTATATGGAGTTATTAATAATGTATTAAAAATTCCTTACTTCCTAACATCCACTACAATAAATACAGTTGATTTATCTTTAGCACCTATATCGCAAATCTTCATAGGTTGGGATTTACAATTTAAAAAAACTAAAGGAGGATTAAGATGAATTTTAGTAAAGGATTATTAGTACTTTTTCTACTAATAGCGCCTCTTTCCATTTTCGCCGAGAATCTACAATTATTAGGAACTATTTCCTGTTCACCGGGAGGGGCTCAGTATTCCATACTTAAACGACTTATTCCTGGAGGCAATGGAAATACTTTGGCATCTCTCTATAAAAACATAGACCGCAAATATCTTTTGTTACAAACCTCTAAGGGAACATGTTCTTTTAAAGATAAATTAACAGTTCATTTAAAACGACCTATAGAAGCTTTTGCATTAATAAAATTTTTAAGTGATATTTTTAATTTACAATATGTCTATGAAGGTGATATTATATATAAACCTACATATATAGTTTTATACAGGAAAAATCTTACCTTTGAGGAACTCTTTAATTTTTTAAAGAAACAGGTTAAAAAGAATAACAAAGATTTAAATCTTTATATTGCATTTTATCCTCAAAACGATTTAGTAATAGTTGCTAAAGAAATACCAAAATTACCTGTTGTAGCCAAAGGTGCAGAGGCGGTATGTGTAGCTCCTCAGGTTACCGATTATTTAGACTTATGCAAAGGAAATACCTGTAAAAGATTCTATATAACTTGGAGTGCCAACAATATAGAATTACATCCTTACTATGAATGTATAGATAATAAACCTGTATATGTAACCACTACTAATACCTGCCAAAATAAGGCTCCTATTAGCAATATCTACCTAGATAAAGTAAATATAATCCAACTATTAACATTGTTTGAAAAACTTTTCAACATTCACTTTTTATATAATGCGGATGAGCTTCTTAAAATAAAAGGTGCACAAAATATTCATTTTAGTATAACTTGTTTAACTCCCGAAAAAGCTTTAGCTTTTCTACAAAAAACTTTTCATATCTATATAAAGAAACTAGAGGGTAATAACTATAGACTTTTTGTGGATAAAAATGCTTATCCTTTAGTGCTTCAGGAAGCTGCAGAGAACATATCTAAAGTATTTTTCTTAAAGGAAATAAAAGCTAAAGATTTTGTGAAAATTATAGAGAAGCAATATAATGGAAAAGTTATTTATAGTGTAGATCCTATCTTTAATAGTGTAACCATTATTGCTCCGCCTTCAATAATTAAGGCCATAGAAACTAAATTTGCAAAATATATAAAGAAAAATCAATATTTTGACGATTTAATGACTAAAATTCTTTATGTTAAATTTGGAGATCCTCAAAAATTAGAGGCGCAAATTAGTCAATATCTCTCTCGTAAGGGGATTATTCAGTATATTCCTACTGCAAGAGCTTTTGAGATTACTGACTATCCCATAAATATAGCAATGATAGAAAAAGTTTTTGGAAGATTTTTGAGTCAAAAACCTATAAAAATAAAAGTAACTATAAAATTTGTAACAGTTGATAAAAGTTTTACCCGTTCTTTAGGGGTTAACTGGGCTTTTGTCTATGCGGGCAGTCCTGTAAATATAGGTAATCAAGCCTTTGGAACTTATAACTATGGCAGCGGAGGGGTAGAAAGCGTAATATCCGTAATTGGTGAATCTAACCCTCAGGCGCAAGTAGGTTTACTAGCTGCACAATTTTCCTACAAAAAATTTAATCCCATATCTTTACAACTTCAGGCCTTTGAAACTATTGGTTTAGCTAAAACTTTAGATAATCCTACCTTAATTCTACTTAATGGGCAATCTGCAAGCCTTTCCAGGGGTATACAAATTCCCTATCAGGAAAGCGCTGAGAATGGGGGAACTACTATCCGCTTGGTTTCCGCAAATATGAACCTCAATATTACTCCTACTTTACTTCCTGATGGAAGGATTCTACTTGAAATGCGGTTAACAAAAAATAACCCTGGAGGAATTTATAACGGACAAACAGCTATTAATACCTTTAATATCAATGATTCTCTGATTATAGCAAATGGGGACACAGTAGTAATTGGTGGCGTTATTCAGAAATCCAAAAGCCGTTCCGAATCCGGAATACCTCTTTTAAGGGAAATCCCTCTTTTGGGTTGGTTGTTTAAAAATGTTAACTGGCAAAATAGCGATAAGGAATTGTTAGTCTTCATAACCGCTCAAGTTATCGATTAATCCCTTTTCTATAATTCCTTTTAAATGCTCTTAACCCTGGCTATAGAGACTTCATGCGATGAAACGGCCGTAGCACTTTTCGATGCAGAAAATAGGAAATTAATAAAACATTTGGTATCCAGCCAAGTAAACCTGCACTCTCCGTTTGGAGGGGTTGTTCCGGAACTATCCGCTAGAGAACATACGAAAAATATCACCCCCTTATTAGAAGCATTATTTAGAGAGACCTCCTATTCCTGGAAAGATTTAAACTTTGTCAGTTTCACATTAACCCCAGGACTAATACTTTCCCTTGTTGTAGGGGTAGGAGTGGCAAAAAGTGTTGCCCACAGTTTGGGTATCCCTTTAGTTCCCGTTCACCACCTGGAGGGGCATATATATTCCGTTTTTTTATCTCAACGCGTGGAATACCCTTTCATAGCACTTATAGTTTCGGGAGGACACACCGAACTCTATTTGGTTAAAGAGTTTGGAAGGTACCAATTATTGGGAAAAACCCTCGACGATTCGGTTGGGGAAGCTTTCGATAAAGTTGCCAGACTTTTAGGATTTCCTTACCCCGGAGGACCCTATATAGACAAGTTAGCCCAATTGGGGAAACCGAGCATTAAATTCCCCCACCCAAAGGTTTCGGGAAAATATAACTTTTCCTTCAGCGGTTTAAAAACGGCCGTTTTCAACTTTATTAAAAAATATCCCGATTATCCTAAGGAGGATATAGCCGCTTCCTTCCAAAAAACGGTTGCCGATATTTTACTGGATAAAACGGAGAGGGCTTTAAGGGATTTAAAAATTAGCCGCCTGGTAGTAGTAGGGGGGGTAGCAGCAAATAGTGAACTGCGAAGGAGATTTAAAGAATTAGAGGAAAAAAATATTGAAATTTTCTTTCCTAAAATGGAATTTACTTCCGATAACGCCGCAATGATAGCCTATGCCGGTTCTTTAAGGTTCGAGAGGGATAGATATGCCCCTTTAGATATTAATGCCCTTCCAAACTACCCCTTGGAAAAATTTGGGTTGGACTGGACTTAAAATGTTATAATTATTAGACTTGGTCTTTTTCGACTTACCTAGGAGGAGGAAAATGAAAGTCAGACCTTCCGTTAAAAAGATTTGTGCGAAATGCAAAATTGTAAGGCGTAAAGGTAGGGTTTACGTAATATGTGAGAATCCCAAACATAAACAAAGACAGGGGAGGTAATTATGGCTAGGATAGCGGGTGTAGACCTACCGAACCACAAAAAATTGGAGATAGCTTTAACCTATATCTACGGTATAGGAAAGTATAGGGCTAAAGAAATCTGCAAGCAAACCGGTATAGATTGCACCAAACGCGTGGGTGAATTAACCCCCGAAGAACTAAACCTAATTAGGAAGTATATAGACGAACACTACAAAGTAGAGGGTGACCTGAGAAGGGAAGTCCTCCTCAATATCAGAAAACTGATAGATATGGGGTGCTACAGGGGTATCAGGCACGTTAGGAATCTCCCCGTTAGAGGTCAACAAACTAAAACCAATGCCAAAACTAGAAAGAAAAGGAAGAGGAAATAAAAGGGAGGCTTGAGGTATGGCGAGAAAAGGCGGAAAGAAAAAGGTTAAAAGAACGGTTACAAAAGGTATAGTTCATATACAGGCAACCTTTAACAACACCATAGTAACCGTTACCGACGAACAGGGAAATACCCTTTCCTGGGAATCCGGTGGAACCGTTGGTTATAAGGGAACCCGTAAATCCACTCCCTATGCCGCACAGCTTGCAGCCCAAAGGGCTATGAGGAAGGCTATTAACGATTACGGTCTGCAAGAGGTAGAAATCTGGGTTAAAGGACCCGGTGCGGGTAGGGAATCCGCCATAAGGGCGGTTTTCGCCAGCGGGGTAAAGGTAACCGCTATAAGGGACGTTACTCCCATACCTCACAACGGTTGCAGACCGCCTGCTAAAAGGAGGGTTTAACCGATGGGTAGGTATATAGGTCCTTGGGTAAAAATAGATAGAAGATTTGGTGTAGTAGTTTCCGGAAAGGAAAGCGCCCCCAAAATCCTTGGAAAGAGAAACTTCCCTCCCGGACAACACGGAAGAAAGTTTGGTAGAAGGAAAAGAATCTCCGAATACGGTATCCGCTTGATGGAAAAACAGAAGCTGAAATTCCTCTACGGCGGTATCAGGGAAGGTCAATTTAAGAGGTATTTCGACGAGGCTACCAAGGCAAAGGAAAATACCGGAGAAGTCTTTTTGCAACTATTGGAAAGAAGACTGGATAACGTAGTTTACAGACTGGGTTTTGCAAAGACCCGCAGACAAGCCCGTCAGTTGGTTTCCCACGGACATATATTGGTTAACGGCAAAAAGGTAACCATACCCTCCTATAGGGTAGATGTGGGCGATATTATTGAGGTTAAGCCCAAATCCAGAAATATCAAATTCATACAGGAAAATCTGGAAAATAAAGACCCCCGTAGTGTCCCCGCTTGGTTGGAACTCGATAAACAGAACTTTAGGGGTAAAGTGGTAAACCTACCCGAAAGGGTTCAGGACTATCTCGAAATTCCTATTAATCTGCAGTACATTATTGAGTTCTACTCCAAAGTTTAATACCCTTTGGGGGGGTTTTTTCTTATGCCTTATACCAATCTTGTGGATTTGGAAAATATCAAAACCTATTGGGAAGAGTTAGAACCTACCTACGGAAAGTTGGTAATGGGTCCCCTACCTAGGGGATACGCCACGACCATAGGGAACGCTTTGAGGAGAATTTTGCTTTCCTCCATTGAGGGAGCTGGGGTTACCGGTGTAAAAATAGAGGGACTATATCACGAATTCACATCCCTACCCGGTGCGGTAGAGGATGTAACCGACGTTATCCTAAACCTAAAATCCTTAATAGTCCAAATGGAACCGGGTACCGATGTGGAAATCCTATACCTGGAGAAGGAAGGTCCCGGAGAGGTTAAAGCCGGAGATATCAAAACTCCTCCCACCGTTAAGATACTGAATCCCGACCTACATCTCTTTACGCTAACCGATGAAAATGCAAAAGTAAAAATGGAAATCCGTGTGGAGAGGGGAAGGGGTTATATCCCGGTTGAGGATATGGAACAGTTTGGAGAAATAGGTTGGATAGCTATAGATTGCGACTTTAACCCCGTTAAAAAGGTTGCCTTCAGAGCCGAACCGGCGAGATTTCAGAAAAAAACCGATTACGAGAGGTTGGTTCTAGAGGTGTGGACTAACGGGGCAAAAGCTCCCGATGTTGCGGTTCAGGAAGCCCGGGAACTCCTTATTAAATATCTCGACCCCCTTAAGGACATCTCTAAAGAGATTCCCCAGGCTCCCACAAAAGTGGAGCGCAACGAGCTCGAGGAGAAGTTAACCCTTTCGGTTGAAGAATTGGATATATCCGTTAGGGCTTTAAACTCCCTTAAAAAATACGGTATCCACACTTTAGGAGACTTGGTTAAACTAACCGAAGAGGAACTTAAGGAAACAAAAAATATAGGTCGTAAAGCCCTAATGGAAATTAAAAAAGCCCTTGCCGAAATGGGTCTTTCCCTGGGAATGAACGTTAACTATAAAGGAGGTCAAAAATGAGGCATAGAGTAAAAAAGAAACACTTCGATAGAACTAAAGAACAGAGAAAAGCACTTTTCAGGTCTCTTGCCAGAGCTTTAATCCTCGAAGAGAGGATAACAACCGGTGTGGAAAAGGCAAAAGCGCTGCGCCCCTTTATAGAAAGGTTGATTACCCTGGCGAGGAAAGCCGAAGCTACCGATGACAAAATTAAAAAACTTCACTACAGAAGGGAAGCTTTAAGCCTTTTACCTGATAAAGAGGCTGTAGCAAAACTTTTCGAAGATTTGGGTCCCCGTTTTGCCGGAAGAAAGGGAGGCTATGTCCGCATAGTTAAGCTTCCCAATCCCCGCAGGGGAGACAGTGCCGAACTGGCTATTATCGAATTTGTGGAATAATTTCTTCCCTCTTTTTTCAAATCTATGGAATTTTTAAAAGAATCAACGAATTGATAATTGAAAGGGGAGAAAATTTTACGCCTTTATTACACCTTCCCTGATGAGGTCAATAGTTTTTTTCTGTCCCTCTTCTATGAGACCCCTTTCAAAAACTTTCTTATCAACCCTTTTAGGTTTTAGCTTTTCAATAATAAAGTTCATAGCCTCTACGCACTGTTGGGGGTCTCCGCAGGTATAAACATCTACAGTCGCTATACCCAATTCGGGCCAGGTATGAATCGAAATATGACTTTCGGCTATCAACACCACGCCAGTGGCACCGTGGGGACGGAACTGATAGTAATGGGAAGATATTTTGGTGAGATTGGCATATTTAACGGCACCCTCTAGAAGAGCCCTGATATCCTCGACCCTATCGATGAGGTCACCCTCGACCCCGTAAAGGTCCGCTATAATGTGCAGTCCGAGGGCTTTTGCCACTTTTCCACCTCCTTAAAGAATTTTTTCAAGTTTCGCATAAGGGCGCCTCTTAAAGGCAAATTTTTTAATTATCCACAAAAGGTAATATGGTTCAAGTTTTTACCTTTGCAAGGAAATAAGATATTAAAGGGAATGGAGTATATCTCCTTCCTAATAGCGGTCGTTTTTTTCATACTACTGGAGGCATTTTTCAGCGGTTCCGAATTGGCGTTGGTATCCGTTAATAAGGCAAGATTAAACTTGCTGGCAAAAAGGGATAAAGTTTTAAAGGATTTCCTCGAAGACAGGGAAAGTTATATAACTTTAACCCTTTTTGGATACACATTCAGTATAGTTTTGGCTACGGCTTTTTATACTTTTTTTTGGTTAAAACTTACGGCGGAAAAGTTACCCCATTTGAGAGGCTACGAACCCCTTTTGGCGGAAACTTTACTTATTTTTACGATAGTTTTTGGAGAAATCTTACCAAAGAGTTTATTTCTATCGAATGCGGAATTCCTCACCCCATTAATAGTAAAGGTTTTATACCCCTTAAAGAGATTTCTCTATCCGATTATCAAATCGTCAAAAGTTATTTCGGAATTTATATCCTCAAAATTGGGGAGGAAGGGAAAACACCTCTCTAGGGAAGAACTTATAAAGATTTTGACCGAAGGTAGGATAGACCTCTCGAAAACCCGACGTATGTTGGTGGCGAATATTCTATCCTTCCGGGAGAGGAGGATTTCCGAAATAGTGAAACCCCTTTACGAGGTGGTAACCATTTCGGAAAACGCAACCGTGGGGCAGGCTGCAGAAAAAATTAAGGAGAGCGGTTTCTCCCGATTGCCGGTTTACGCGACAACCTTGCAAAATGTGGTTGGCTACATACAGGCTTACGACCTTTTAAAGGCAAAGAAAAATGAGCCTATTACCCGTTACATACGTCCGATAAAAGTTGTTGGGGAATTTGAACGCCTAAAGGATGTCCTCGACTATCTGATAGACCAAAAGGAACACATAGCTTTGGTGGTTGACGAAAGGGGTATCGTTATCGGAATAGTCACTTTGGAGGATATCGTCGAGGAAATTACGGGGGAGTTATACGAAAAGAGAAAACTGGAAGAGGAGGAAATCAAAAGGATAGCCCCCAATAAATGGATAGTGAGTGCAAATGTTGAAATAAGCGAAATTCAGAAATTACTCAATTTGGAAATTCCCAAAGGCATCTATTCGACCATAGGAGGTTTTATTCAATACACCCTTGGAAAGATACCTAAAAAGGGTGAGAAAATCCGTTTGGGGAACTACCTTTTCAAGGTAATAGACGCCGACGAAAGGAAGGTAAAAAAGATTTTGATAACCAAAGAGGGATAAAGGGATTATTTACCTTTACGGGTGGTGATTATCTTGTCGATTATTCCGTATTCGAGCGCCTCTTCGGGGGACATGAATTTATCCCTCTCCATGTCCTGCTCCAATTTCTCGGGGGGTTGACCGGTGTGTTTGGACATAATGTCGATGAGCATTTTCTTAATCCTCATAATCTCCTCGGCGTGAATGATTATGTCGGTAGCCTGTCCCTGAACCCCTCCCAAGGGTTGGTGAATCATTATTCTGGAGTGGGGTAGGGAATAGCGTTTGCCTTTAGTCCCGCCGGCGAGTAAAACCGCCGCCATCGATGCGGCTTGCCCCATACAAATCGTGACGACATCGGGTTTTATATACTGCATGGTGTCGTATATGGCTAAACCCGCCGTAACGACCCCTCCGGGGGAGTTTATATAGAGATAGATGTCCTTATCGGGGTCTTGGGATTCGAGGAATAGGAGTTGCGCCACTATTAGGTTTGCTATGTGGTCGTCTATGGGAGTTCCCAAAATGATAATCCTATCCTGCAAGAGGCGGGAGAAGATATCGTAAGCCCGCTCACCGCGAGGGGTTTGTTCCACCACTATGGGAACGAGCTGGTTAATAATGTCCTCCATTTTCATAGTAATTAAATAGTTTCACCCTTAAGGGTTTTTGTTGGGATATTTTTCACCAAGGGGGGAGGAAGGGTTTCAGAAAACTCCTTTAGTTAAGTAAGAATGTCTATCCCACTTTGGGAAAACTATTTCCAGGATATACCTTTTTAGTGATAGAGAAAATTTTCTCCCTCTATTGGATAAGGAATTTTTCTCCAGTGAAGGTTTCTGTTTTAGCCAAGTCCCTTAAGGGTGCAAAATTGGTTTAGATGAGAACGGTCAATGTGTCCTACAAACTTCAAACCCTTAGGGAGGCGAAAGCCTACGGGAGGATAAAACTCTCTAAGGAGTGCCTTGAAAAGATAAAGGAGAAAAAACTTCCCAAAGGGGATTGTATCGAGGCTACCAAACTCGCCGGCATCTACGGGGCGAAGCACACCCCTATGCTGCTCCCCTTTTGCCACCCGATAGGTTTCGACCACGTTGAGGTAGAGCTTAGTATCGGGGATACATTTATAGAGGTCTTTGCCACCGTTAGGGGGGTTGCGAGAACCGGTTACGAGATGGAAGCCCTCACCGCCGTTAGCGTTGCGCTCCTAAATGTTTACGACATGTGTAAAAACTCCGACCCCAATATGGTTATTGAGGAAATTAAACTCCTTTCGAAGAAGGGAGGAAAAAGTCAACACTTCGAGGATTTAAAGGGTATTAAAACCGCTGTGGTTACGGTTTCCGATAGGGCTTCCAAAGGGGTTTACGAGGATAAGAGTGGAAAACTTCTAATGGAGAAATTAAAAGAACTCCAATCGGAGGTGGTCTTTTATAAGGTCGTCCCCGACGAGGAAAGGGAAATTCAAGAGGCTATAAAGGAAGCCCTTAAAGAGGGTGCCGAAATTGTAATAACTACGGGTGGAACCGGTTTAAGTCCGAGGGATATAACGCCGGAGGCGGTCGAAAAGCTCGCGGTTAAGGAGATTAAGGGTTTCGGCGAGGCGATGAGGATTTTCGGAAGTCAATACACGCCCAAAGCCCTGGTCTCGCGCGCCTCGGCATACGTTCTCCCCAAAGGGGCTATAGTTTTGGTTTTACCCGGCTCAAAAGGTGCGGTGAGCGATTACATGAACCTTCTCGGCGGACTTTTGAAGCACGCGCTCGATATGGCGAAGGGAAAGGGACATTAAGAGGGGTAAACTTTTCTCAAATACTCCCCCGCAAGGGTGAAGAGTTTTTTAGCCTTTTCCTTAATTTGCTCTTTTTGCCCTTCAGGTATCCCTTCGTCATTTAGCAGGAACGAGGTCACCTTTCCCCTTACGTAGGCTCTGTAAGCCTTGTAGAAGTTCAACAAGGGGAAAAACTCCTCATCTTTTTCACCCGTAGCGGTTTTATAGGTTTCCTCGTAAACCTTTGCGAGGTCGGGTCTTCCGTAAAAGTCGAGTTCCATCGAGAGGAAACACATATCGTTTATAACGTCCCCGTAACGGAAGCGGTCGTTAAACTCTATGCAGTCGAAGATGCATATGCCCTCGTCCAAAAAGGCAACGTGCTCAAGCCTTATATCCCCGTGTCCGTCCCTGATTTTCCCCTCCTCTATACGTTTTTGGAAAAGCTCTTTGTAATCCCTATAAAAGCGGTTGGTCTTCTCCTTTATCTCCTCGTAGAGGTCCCTGTCTATCGTTATCCCTATAAAGGGTTTGGTCTGCTCGAAATTCTCGTCGGTGTTGTATTTGATTACTTCTATTTTTCCGTATTCGGGAACTTCTACAGCCTTCCGGTGGAAATCGGCAACCCGAAGGGCTACTTTTTTAATTTCATCGTCGGAGACTTCATTTAAGCGGTTTATCAAAAGCCGTTCCGGGGGAATGTAGCGCATTTTAACGGCGTATTCGACAACGTTGGAATTATCGCCGAGGATATAGCGGTCTCCGACTTTACTTATGGGAACAACGCCCTCATAGACCCACGGGCAGAGTCTTCTATTTAGCTCTACCTCCTTTTCGCAGTAATACTTCCTCTTTTCGAGTGTAGAGTAATCCAAAAATCCGAAATTGACCGGTTTTTTTATCTTTAAAACAAACCTCTTATGGGAGGGAATTATTACCCACGACACGTGGGTTTGAACTAATTCTCCATTTAATTCCTTCAGGAGGTATCGGATTAAATCCATACCAAATAAAGGTTATGCAAATTTTTTACCCTTCTCCCCCACGGGTTTGACCTCTATCTCGTAGTGTCCGTTAACCTCCACCACATAGGCTTGGTGGACTCCCTCCAACTCACCCTTCAATTCCTCGCCGGGGGCGAAGATATTTGCGATACGCAGTTGTTGGGGTTTCATCTTAAAGGCTAAAATGAACGCCTCTTTGTTGCCGGGATAACCAGCCCAGGCTATACCCCTTAGCTCACCGAAAACCATAACGTTACCGGCAGCCCTAACCTCGGCGTCCGGATTGACATCCCCGACGATTATGATATCTCCGGGGTGTTCTATAAGCTGCCCAGCCCTCACGGTTCGGTTGACTATAAGCACATCGTGTCCAGAAACTTTTTCCCAATCGAAGGTTTCCTCCCTTTTCCGCTCCTCTTTGATACCTTCCTCCGAGTAAAAGAGAGGGACGAATCCGTGTTCGACCAAATACTCCATAACGGCTTCAATAACTTTGGGGCTGGTTCCCTTCTTAGCCTTTATTAAAAAGGGAAAATCACCCTTTTTGGAAAAAAAATTGGGATTTAACCTCTCGGCGAGCTCCTCCAATACCCTTTGGGGGTCGTCGCCCTCCACCTCCACGATAAGAACCAGCAGATTTTTACTCTTTATGTTTATCATTTCCGTAGACAAAATTAAGGGGTTGGGAAGGGGTTTTGCAAAAAGGCTAATACATCAAGTAATAAATCCCCAAGGTGGTGGAGGTGTCGAAAGGTAAGGAACCCTTTAGGGAAGCGCCCAAAAGTCTTTTCATTAAAGGGGGATTTTTCTTTAGCTCAACCACCACGGGTTTACCCTTTATCCCAGCCAGTTTAGCCGCTTCGCTTATCGCATCCTCCAGGTTCCCCAAGCGGTCGACCAAACCGATTTCCACCGCCTGGTGACCGGTAAAGATTCTCCCATCCGCAATTTGGTCTATATCGACCTTCAGTTTCCCCTTTCGGTTTTCGACCACCGCTTCCTTAAATTGGTTTAGGACATCTTTTTCCAACCTTAGGAGGTATTCCCTCTCTTCGGGAGTCATTTCCCTAAAGGGGTTTAGGATGTCCTTATACTTACCGGTTTTGACCACTTCCAATTTCACACCCAACTTGTCCGCCAATTTTTGAACGTCCAACTTTTGGATTATTACCCCTATCGACCCGGTAATGGTTCCACCTTCGGCAAAAATTACATTCGCGGGTAGGGATATATAGAGACCTCCCGAAGCGGCGACATTTCCCATAGAGACCACTACCGGTTTTTTATACTCCTCCCTAACCCTTTTCAGTTCCCTATAAATCTCTTGGGATGCGCCGACAGCCCCGCCGGGGGAGTTTACCCTCAAAACGAGAGCCTTTATATGTTTGTTCTCCTCTACCTCTTTGAGTAGTTTCAGAATATCCCCCGATGAGTTTATAACCCCCTCAACCTTTATGAGGGCGACTTTATCCCCCGTAGGGAGTTTGCTCCTCAGCCAATAGCCCAAACCCATTAAGGTTAGAGAGAGTATTAAAAAAGCGACCGCTATCCAACAGAAGAGCTTTTTAAAAAGTCCCATGGGGAATTATTAAAGGAGAAAGGGGAAGCCCCCTTCGGGGGAATTTTTTAGGCGCCATACTTTTTAAGCCTGCCGGCGTGCGCCAAGGCGAGTTGCATAATCTTGTGTCCGGGAATAATACCCAATTCCCCGCACAGGCACTTCCTTTCGGAGAAGCCGCAGGAGGTCTGTCCCAAGACGTATTTGGAATGGATTAGTAGCGGAACGGGGTGCCAGGAGTGTCCCTTCACGACGCAAGGGGTGGAGTGGTCGCCGGTGATGATTAGCACGTCCGGTTTCAGCTCCAATATTTTGGGAAGCTCGCGGTCGAACTCTTCAAGAACCCTAACCTTACCCTCGACATTCCCGTCCTCGCCGTAAGAGTCGGTTTTCTTCACGTGGAGAAAGAAAAAGTCGTAGTCGTTCCAAACCCTCTTTAAGGTATCTATTTCATCGGCTATGGTCTCCCCTTGGGGATTTTCCTCCTTCATTCCCACCAATTTGGCGAGACCCTTATACATCGGATAGACCGCTATTGCGGCGGCTTTTAGCCCGTATCTCTCCTCAAAGGGTTCTATATCGGGTTTTTGCGCCACACCCCTAAAGAGTAGGTAGTTTGCTTTAGGTTCGTCCTTAATTATTTCGGCTATAGCTTTGGAGAGCTTGTTTATAATTTCGGCAACCCTTTGGGCGTTGGGGTTTTCCCCTTTAGCCTCGAGGGGGGGAACGCCGGTCTGTTGGGGGTCGGTGTCGTTAACCCTATCGCTTCCGGGGGGCAGAGGCTCGGGAAATCTCAAAACAATGGCAACCCTGTGTTCGCGACCGCTTTTTATCTCAACCTTAACGCCGTCTATCTCTTTAATTTGCTCGGCTATCTTTTTAACAATCCGTCGATTTTCCTCGGTCGGAATTCTGCCCGCACGGCGGTCAACGATTATCGGGGTATCACCCTCATACCTTACCGTTGCGAAGTTCCCCCTTATCGCTATATCCCTCTCGGTGACCTCCATGCCGAGACCGAGGGCTTCGAGAATTCCCCTTCCAATCTCGTATTTGGTGGGGTCGTAACCGAAGAGCGCCAGATGTCCGGGACCGCTTCCGGGAGTAATTCCGTAGTCGACCGGTATGTGCATACCGCAGGCGCTTCTATAGGCGAGCTTATCGAGGTTGGGGGTATTCGCCAACTCCAATTCGGTCTTTCCGCTCTCGTCGACCGGAAGCCCTCCGAGACCGTCGAGAACCACCAGAAGGATTTTGGAATCGTTTTTCTCCAAAAGGGGTTTCAAATTAAATTCACTTCCGTTGCCCGGCATAGGTTTCTATTTTCCTTCCCAGCCCGGAACTATTAGAGGAAATCCAGGAAACTCCCTCAACCGCGAAGGTAAAAATTTCTACGGACACCTCAAGGGTCGCAAGACCGATAAAACCGCTTTGGGGAACCCCAAATAATATTCTCCTTGATGGTTTCAAATAGGGAACTTTTCGAGGAGGCTAAAAGATACCTCCCCGGAGGTGTTAACTCACCCGTTAGGGCTTTTAAGGCTGTCGAAGGCGAACCGATAATAGTCCGAAAAGGGGAAGGCGCCTATATAGAGGATGTGGAGGGAAATAGGTATATCGACTTTTTGATGTCGTGGGGACCCCTAATTTTGGGGCACGCCCACCCGGAGGTTGTAAGGGCTGTAAGGGAGGCAGTTGAAAACGGTCTCTCCTTTGGACTCACCAATCCCTACGAGATAGAGCTCGGCAAAGAGGTGGTCGCCGCCGTTCCCTCGGCAGACAGGGTGCGCTTCGTAAACAGCGGAACGGAAGCGGTTATGTCCGCCATCAGACTCGCGAGGGGCGTAACGGGACGCAAATATATAGTCAAATTCGACGGCTGCTATCACGGACACTACGATAGCG
>JALWDU010000097.1 GCA_027036735.1 Aquificales bacterium
GCATTATTCTCCTCCTCTTCGAGGTCGGTATGGAGACAGACCTCGACAAGTTGAGGAGGGAAGGAATTAAATCGGTGCTGTTGGCTTTGGCGGGGGTTGTTTTACCCTTCGTCCTAGGTTTTGTGGTTGGCTACTACATATTTTCCCTCCCCCTCCTCGTCTCCCTCTTTATAGGGGGAACGCTAACGGCGACCAGTATAGGGATTACCGTTAGGGTTTTAAAGGATTTAAAAGCGGAAAGGAGCTTTTTGGCGCAGATAGTTATAGGTGCGGCGGTTTTGGACGATATTATCGGCGTGATATTGCTGGTTATACTGGCGGATTTCGCCTTTAGCGGAAGGGTGGATATCTTCCACGCCGTGAAGGCTACCGCGCTGGTATTGGTCTTTCTCGTGGCGGCTCCCCTGCTCGCCTCCCTTTTGGCGCGTCTAATCTACATCTACGACGCGAAATACCGCCGACTACCCGGTTTTATTCCCACCGTGGTTATTTCCCTCATACTGCTGTTTGCGTATATAGCCCACATCTTTGGGGCTCCGGAAATAGTGGGTGCCTTCGCCGCCGGTGTAGCCCTCTCGAGGAGCTTTTTCGTGCCTTTTGCCGCATTCCTAAAAAGGGAGGAAAAGGAGCGCTTTTTCCGAGATTTGGAACCCCAGATGAAACCCCTAATCTACCTGTTTACCCCTATCTTCTTCGTCAGCGTGGGGTTGGCTATGAATTTGAGGGAAATAGACTATTCCTCCCCCCTCTTTTGGGGATTGACGGCAATCCTCTTTTTGGTAGCCTTCTTCGGGAAGGCGGCGGGTGCCTATCTGATAAGGGACTTGTCCCACATAGAGAGGTTAATCGTGGGCATCGCCATGGTGCCGCGGGGTGAAGTGGGGCTGATATTTGCGGAATTGGGTAGAAACGCCAAGATTTTTGCAAACGATATCTATTCAGCCCTGGTATTTGTGGTTATCCTCACCACCCTTTTACCCCCATTCCTGTTGAAGGTTCTATACAAACGTTACGTTCAAAATTCGGAAGGCGGATGAGCTCCCTTCTCCTCCCGTTTTTGTGACAAAAGGTATTTCCTCTACGGGTAATTAATAGACACTAACTACTCTATTAGGAGGTCGAAAATGGGAAACGAAATAAGGGGTTTGGAGGATATTCTCCGCCAAAAGACGAGGGAGTTTTTGGCAAGCCAACTCAAAGTGAACGCGGAAAACTTTTACAAGCAGTGGAAGGAGGGGAAAGCTGTAATCCTCGACGTGCGCTCGAAGGAGGAGGTAGACCTCGTTAGGATTGGTCCCGCAATACATATCCCCCTAAACGAGCTTCCCGACCGCTACGGGGAACTGCCTAAGGACAAAACGATAGCAATCTTCTGTCCCGGTAAGATTAGGGCGGGTATAGCCTACGCCTTCTTGAGGTTAAAGGGGTTTGACAACGTAAAGGTGCTAGCCGCCGGTCTCGACGATATAGCCGCCCTGGAGAGACCCTAATTTTCCAAAAACCTCTATCCCCCGCCGAAGGCGGGGCTTTATCTTTTTAGAGTTTTATGGAAAGGGTTGTCGTTATCTACCACAAGAATTGTCCCGACGGCTACGGCGCCCTCGCCGGGGTCGTTTACAAATACGGGGTAAAAAACCTCTTTTACAACGAGGAAAACGACCTCATATACAACTACGACGGGTCTTTCTACGCCATACCAACCAACCACAGCACCGACTTCACCCGCTTGAGGGAACTCCTCCAGAGGTATCCCGAGGATAGGTTCGTCCTCTACATGGTCGACATCTTCGTTCCAAAAATCTACGAGGTGGTAAGGGAATTTCCGAACATCGATAGGGTCGTGGTTATAGACCACCACAAGACGGCAAAGGAAATTTTGGATAAAGGTATCCCCGAAGAGGTAAAGGAAAAGTTTGAAATACACCTCGATATGGACCACTCGGCGGCTTACCTCGTCTGGGAAAGCCTAAACGGCTTTGTCCCCGAGGTGATGAGGTATATAGAAGACCGTGACATATGGAAGTGGGAGATTCCCGACTCCATGTACGTTTTAACCGCCATAGACGCCAAGGTCTTCAACGTTTTGAAACCCAACGAAATTGTGGAAAAACTGCTCGAGCTGGTCGAAAACTTCCCCAAAGAGGAGCTCTCTAGGGAAGGTCAATCGATGATAGAGTTTAAAGAGAGCGTTGTCCAGAGAC
>JALWDU010000098.1 GCA_027036735.1 Aquificales bacterium
ATTTTCACCCCCGCCTTTACCGCCTTAGATATGAGGGTGGAAGCCAGTTCGACGGCGTCGGCTATCAGGTAGTTATCCCCGTAGGGGGTGGTGTTTATGTCGAATTCTCTGAGGATATGCTCGGCGTCGCGCTGCACGACGACCTTGTTGAAGAGCATACCGCCCCCCCATATGCCGCCGCCGGGGGAGAGTTTCCTCTCGAATATGGCGACCTTTTTGCCCCCCTTGGCGAGCAGATAAGCGGCTACCAAACCGGAGGGTCCCGCCCCCACCACGGCGACGTCCACCTTTGTGTATTCCAACAGCTCTTTGGTGAAGCTCTCGATGATTCCCCGCGTAACGTGGAGTTCTTGAAGCATTTACCGACCTCCCTTTTTGGTTGGTCTATGCTAACACAACCCCTTTTGGGGTTTTTGCGATTTGCGTCCCGTAAAGGGGTTAGTCGGTATTGTCTTCCCTCTCTAAGGGTTTAGAAAGCGGATTCCCTATTAGGGGGTTTTGGGTTTAGAACCCTTTAAAGGGGTAGAAAAAGAAGAACCCTTTAGGGGTGGTATTTTTTTAACCCTCGTCGAGGATTTCTTTAAGTTCCCCTTCCTCGGTTAGGACAAAATATGGTCTCTCGTGGGATAGGTAGTAGTAAGGGGTATACGCCTTAAACTCGCCGGCACAGGTGTCGACCACCTTGACCGCGGGGCGGATGCCGAGTTTTTTGCGGTATTCCCTAACCTCCTCCTCGGGGACGTTTAGGAGCTTGGCTATCTCGCGGTCGCTAAAGCCCCACTCTTTGAGGAGACGGAGTTCCTCGGCGGAAAGCTCTTCCAACCTCTTGCCCCTTAGGAGCATCTCGGCGTCCACCAGCTGTTTGATATTCGCCAAAAACCAGCGGTCAATCTTCGAATATTCATAGACCTCGTCTATGTCGTAACCCCTTCGGAAGGCTTCGGCGACGTACCAGAGTCGGTATTCGGTGGGGGTAATGAGTCCCTTGACCAGTTCGTCGTCCGAAAGGTGGGACAGGTCTATATCGGTAAACCCGTAGAGGTCTTTTTCCAAGCTTCTGACCGCCTTTAGGAGGGCTTCCTTAAAGGTTCTCCCTATAGCCATAACCTCGCCGACCGACTTCATCATGGTGGTGAGGGTTTTGTCCGCCGACGGGAATTTGTCGAAGTTGAAGCGGGGAATTTTAACCACCACATAGTCTATAGAAGGCTCGAAGGAGGCGGGCGTGTCGCGGGTGATGTCGTTTTTAAGCTCGTCGAGGGTGTAGCCCACCGCCAGCTTCGCCGCCACCTTGGCTATGGGGAAACCGGTCGCCTTCGATGCCAGCGCCGAGGAGCGGGAGACCCTCGGGTTCATCTCTATAACGTAAAAGTCGCCGTTTTCCGGGTTGACCGCGAATTGGATGTTCGAACCCCCCGTGTCGACCCCTATAGCCCTTATAATCGCTATGGCGGCGTCCCTAAGAATCTGATACTCCTTGTCGGTTAGGGTTTGGGCGGGTGCCACCGTTATGGAGTCCCCCGTGTGGACGCCCATGGGGTCGAGGTTCTCTATGGAGCAGACGATTATCACGTTGTCGGCTTTATCCCTTATAACCTCGAGCTCGTATTCCTTCCAACCTATGAGCGATTTGTCGAGCTGAACCTGGTGAATCGGGGACGCTTCGAGGGCTATTTTTAACTTCTGCTCGAACTCCTCGCGGTTGTAGGCTATGGAACCGCCCGTTCCCCCGAGGGTGAAGGCGGGTCTCAAGATGACGGGAAAGCCTATTTTCTCTATAGCCTTCAGCCCCTCCTCTACCGAGCTGACGACCGCACGGGGGGGAACCTTTAGCCCTATCCTCTCCATGGTTTCGGCGAAAAGCTCGCGGTCTTCCCCCCGCTTTATAGCCTCGTAATTAGCCCCTATTAGCTCCACGCCGTATTTTTGGAGGATTCCCCTCTCGTAGAGTTCGACCGCGAGGTTCAAACCGGTCTGCCCCCCAAGGGTGGGCAGCAGCGCGTCGGGACGCTCCTTTTCGATAATTCTCTCGAGCACCTCCGCCGTCAGCGGTTCGACGTAAGTCCGGTCGGCTATCTCGGGGTCGGTCATTATCGTCGCCGGGTTGGAGTTGACGAGAACTACCTCGTAACCCTCCTGCCTCAAAGCCTTGCACGCCTGGGTTCCCGAATAGTCGAACTCCGCCGCCTGAC
>JALWDU010000099.1 GCA_027036735.1 Aquificales bacterium
ACAAACATTTCCCCAAAAGGTTATTTTGTAAAAACCCACCCCCACTTGCGGGAAATGTTAAGCTAACACCTCCGAGGGCGATGGTTTCAAACCTTCCCTGTCCCCTTTGGGTGGTGCTTTTATTATTTGTAGGCACAGCGGCGGGAGGTCTGCACCTATACCTATACCTCCTCTATAGGGAGAAAATTGCCGACTGCCTCGTCCACCGCGAGGGTATTGTTAAGCGTTTTCTCCTCGGAAAGGTTTATGGTTATATCTCCTCCATCCTCTTCGGGGTTGTCTTTGTTTTTTCGCTCCTGCTCTTGGTCGCCTCGGGGCATAAGACCCTCTATTGGTTTGCGTTCTTTAACTCCCTCGCGGTGGTTTTGCTATACCGACCCTTTAAAGGACTTCTTCTATCGGAGACCTACCCCGAGGTGGGTCTCTATCTAATTTCGAAATACCTCCCTTGGGCGGTTTTGCTCCCACTAATACCCCTTTACGGGTTTTACACCTTTAGCCACCTCCCTTTGGGGGAGATTATTCCGACACCCGACGCGGTCGAATACGAAAAGCACCTATCGGAGGTCTATCTTCAAGGGTTCTCCTGCAAGTGGGTAGGTCTCTTTTTCTACCTCGTAAAGCTGTCCGATTACGCAATTTGGAGCCTCCAAATGGCTCTTTCCAACTATTTCCCGTCCGGTTTTAAGGTTTTCTCCGTCTATTTACTGCTAAAGGAGGGTTTCTCGGTATGGGCGATAAACGGGTTTCTGGCGAAACTCCTGGCAACGCTAAGCGCGAGGAGATTTTAGAGAAGAAAAACCCCGCCGAAGGCGGGCAAAAACCTAAGAGGAAAATAAAACTATCGACCGTCTTCTGGTCGGTCTTCATAGGGTTGGCGCTCCTCTTTGCGGCGATAGAGGTCGCCTACAACCTTTTGGAGGAAAAAGCCTCAAAAACTTTCCAAAAATTGGAGGGAAACAAAACCCTAACCCAAAAGGGTGAGCGATTGAAAGAGGAAATCTTCCGCTTTTTGGAACAAAACAACAGACTCGCCCTAAGGAGGGCTTGGGAGAAATCCCTTCCCCAAATAGAGGAGCTAAAGCGGAAAAACCTCTCGGAGGTAAAAAATTACATAGACCGCAAGTTGGATTTTTACTTTAAAGTCCACATCTTTTGGAATAACGGAATAGACCTCTTCCTCGACTGGCTTTACTCCACAAAAACCCAATACTACCTAACCCTTTTAAAGGGTAAGGAACTCGCCGAGAGGGGTATAAATTCGGTTGCAACCCGCCTCGCCAACAAGACCCTTTTTAACGCCACCCCCGAAGTTGCCCGATACATCGAAGAACACTTTTACAGGTTTGTCCTAAATCCCGAAGACCTACAGGGGTATATAAACCGCGAGATAGTCCCCTATATGGAGAAAAAGTTCACCGAGTTCCAAAAGGAGGTCTTTAAAATTGTCGAGACCCGCTATAGGGAGGAACTTCGGAATTTGACCTCCGAGAGGTTTGGAAACTCGACCGAAGTCCAAAAATTGGTCTCCCTTTACCTCCAAACCCATAAGGGGGATATGGAAAAATTTCTCCTCCACAAGGTGAGCGTAATTACTACCCTCAAAGTGGGTGAGGGTATCGGTTTGACGCTAATCACCTACAAGGTGTTAACCAAAATTTCGGCAAAGGTATCGGAAAAGATAGCCGTTAAAGTAGGTGAAAAGGTAGGTTCTAAGTTAATAAGTGCCGCGAGCGGTTTTGCCGAAGGTTTAGCCCTCTGCGCTTGGGCGGGACCCTTCGACCTCGTTTGCGCCGTTGGAGGTGCGGTTATTACAACAATTGCCACCGACTACGCGATTAACAAAATTGACGAACACCTAACGAGGGAGAAAATGAAAAAACACCTTTTGGAGAATTTGAAGAAACTCCAAACCTCCTTAGGAAAATTGCTTTACGAGACCTACAGAGGTAAGGTTGAAGCCTTTGAAAACCACCTTTCGGAGGAGTTTTATAAGGGGATACCCCTAAGGGAATTGGCAAAATAGGAAACCTCTCGGAGGGATAAGATATTTTCACTCGTTATGGGTGTGGGTAAGAAGATAAGGCTTAACAACGTTCTCAATCCCGAAACGGGTAAGACGATAATCGTCCCGATG
>JALWDU010000100.1 GCA_027036735.1 Aquificales bacterium
AAACGGTTAAGGATATGGTGGATATGGCTACCGCCGCCTTCTTCGACGGGGACATAGAGCTGGCTAAGAAGGTCATCGAAAAGGACAACGTGGTCGACGAACTCTACCACTCGGTCGAGAGGGAACTGATAACCTACGTCCTCGAAGACCCTAAGGAATACCTGAAGGAAATATTTCCCCTGCTATTCATAGCGCGCCACTTCGAACGTATGGGCGACCACGCCGAAAATATAGCGGAATTTACCTTTTACACCTCCGAAGGGGAATGGGTTAGACACTCCCACCTTTTGGAGAGGGAGGAAAACAAAACCCCCGAAGGGGAAGAAAATAATTAACCTTCCCCCATTAGTTCCTTCAATTTCTTCAGAGGATTTTCGCTCCTCATAAGGGAGGTTCCTATCAGAAAGGCGTCGGCTCCCGCCTTAAGCAGGCGTTCTATATCCTTTCTCGTCTCTATCCCGCTTTCGGCAACGGCGCACCTCACCCCCGCCTCCTTTAGGAGGGGTATAACTCTCTCCGAAACCGAAAGGTCGACCTCCAAAGTCTCAAGATTCCTGTTGTTAACCCCCACAAGGGTTTGGTAATGCTTCAAGACCTTGTCGAGTTCACCCTCTTCGAAAACCTCCACGAGGGGTAGAAGTCCCAACCCCAGGGCGGTATCCACGAAATCCCTCAGTTGGTATTCGCCCAATATGCGGGCTATGAGCAAGACCATGTCGGCGCCGAAAGCCTTTGCCTCCCATATCTCCAGTTCGTGAACTATAAAGTCCTTCCTAAGGAGGGGTAGGTCGACCGCACCGCGCACCCTTTGGAGGAATTCCAGGGAACCTTTGAAGTAGTTTTCCTCCGTGAGGACGGAAATAACGCAAGCCCCTCCCTTTTGGTAGAGTTTTGCGACCTCAACGGGGTCAACCTCTTTTATGGTTCCCTCGGAGGGGGAAGCCTGCTTTATCTCCGCTATTATGCGGATTTGTTTTTTATCGCAACATTTGAGGAAATCCCTTATCTCACCCCTCCCTTCGGCGAGTTCTTTAACCCTCCTCCTGTAGTCGGGGTTGGAAACCTTTTTCTCCAACTTGGGGAGTTTATCAGAGACGATTTTTTCCAGAACCGACATAGGGAATGGATATTAAGGAAGTCCTCCCAAAGTTTCCGAAAATTCTATCTCCCTTATGTGGGAGACGCTTCTAACCTTCTACCTGCTGGTGGGCGGCGGCTACCTGCTAAAGCGTTTGGGTATCTTTTCCGAAGGGGATACAGCCGTTTTTGTGAACTACATAATTCACTTCGCCCTTCCGGTGGCGGTGTTCGGTGTTATTCACGACTTCGACTTTTCCTGGAGGGATTTTTTCGTTTTTACCACCGCGTGGATTACCATCTTTCTGTCATCCCTCTTTGTGTTCGTTTTTTTAAAACCCCGTGTGGGGGATGTAAAAACCTTGAAAACCCTCTTTTTGACGACCTCCTTCGGAAATACCGCCTTCGTGGGATACCCGATAGCCTACGCCCTCTTCGGGGACAAGGGATTGGCTTACGCGATTCTTTACGACGTTTTGGGAAACTTTATCGTGGTCGTAACCTATGCGATTTTCGTTATAGGCGGCGGGGTCGATTGGAGAACGGTTTACAGATTTCCCCCTTTGGGTGCCCTAATTTTAGCTTTTCTCCTAAAGGGGGTTCCCCTAGATTTCTTAAACACCTTTATAGGTGTGGTAAAGGCTTCAATAACACCCACCGTAGTGTTCGCACTCGGACTTAGGTTCAACCCCAAAGGGGCTTTGCTCAATTTGAGGGGGGCACTCCTATCGGTGGTTTGGAGGCAGGTAATTGTTCCCCTCTTTGTTCTTCTGTTTTTAACCCTTTTGGGGAATACCCTCAACCTCCCCTTTGAGGAGAAGATGGTTATCCTTCTTCAGAGTTCGATGCCCCCCTTTGTTATGTCGGTTATTTTGAGCGAGCGTTACCGCCTCAACACCGACCTGGCGGTAGCCGCCGTTAACGTCGGTCTGCTAACCCTTCCGCTAACGCTACCCCTCTGGTATTTTATGGGAAAAGCTTTTCTCTCCCATCAGTAGGTGCAGATAATCTCCACCCTCTCCCTCAACCCCTCCAAGTGGGTGGAATAGGTCTTCACATCGCAGTTGTAGGCTTCGGCGAGTTTCCTAAGCGTCTCGGTAAGCTTGAGGTGGCAGACGTTCACCTCCGCACTCCCTATCTCCTTTACACAACTCTCGGGAAGGCTGTAATCCTTTAGGGCAACAAATTCCTTTTGGGTGAGGAAGAAGATTTTTTCCTCCCTCTTTTCCGTTTTCCAACCGGGTATGTCGAGCTTTACGACGTAATCCAAAGCGTGGGAAGACCTAAATCCGTCAATAGTGTCCAAAACCTTTTGAACCTCGAAGGTAATGCGGTTTATAACCTCTCTCTCCTTATCGGACAGGTAGGGATTGACGTCGAGCGAACTCCTCTGACCGGGTAAGGCGCAGGAGCTCAGCAGTGCTATACCGAAAATTGCGGGGATGTATCTACGCATTGTGGAAGGAATTTTAATTGGGTTAAATGGTGCCGGAGGCGGGAGTCGAACCCGCACGCCCCGAAGGGCACCGTCCCCTCAAGACGGCGCGTCTGCCAGTTCCGCCACTCCGGCTTAGGGGGAGGTGCCAACGTCTGGTTCCCGCCGCTAAGCACCCAACAGCCGATGCAACCCCGTAGGGTTGCCCCCAGAGTGGCCCAGGGCGGAGTCGAACCGCCGACACCCCGGTTTTCAGCCGGGTGCTCTACCACCTGAGCTACCGGGCCTTGCGGGAACCAAGGAACCGCTCCAGCCTTCGAGAAAAAGAAATATACCAAAACGGGAGGGGCAAGTCAACCCCTCAAACCCTCTTTAGGAACAGGGTTTTATTGGCAACTTTTAAGGAAACCTCTTCGATAAATTTCCCCTCGTTGGATATTTTAACCTCTCCCTCGGAGGTTAGTCCGAGATACTCACCCTTAACGGTGAATTTAAGAGGGGTTTTTGACCTATAGCGGTTTTCGATATTCAGCAGTCGGTGGTAGAGGGAAGCGGCTAAATAGACCAAATTCTTCCACCTAAATTGGAGCAGGGCGCTTAGGGGAATGCTGTCCCTCCACATCAGTTGGCGATTGAGGTTCAGCGGCAACTTCGAGAGGGTCGCAAATAGGAGTTTTAAAATTTCCGAATCCCCCTGAAGGGAATAGCAGTAAAAGACCCCAAACTTTTGACCGAAAAAGAGTTTTGAGGTTCCCTCCTTGAGGTAGAAAGTTCCGTCGGGAGCCATCTCCACCTTGAGTTTTACCCTTTTCTCCTCCTCCCCGTCGCGGTAGAGGAATTCGAAAGAGTCCTCTATGAGGAGGTTGAATTTCTGTTGGAGAACCTTGTCGGGGAAAAATGCCTCTACCCTTTCCCCCTTTTTGGGGACGGAATAGTCAAAGAATTGCTTACCTTCCGCTATGTAGGAGTCTATTACGAAGGGAACGGTGGGGGAACCAACCTTGGGTAGCAGTTGGACGTGCATGTGGATGTGGGGTTGGGGGGAATAACCACTGTTTCCGCACAGCCCCAGCAGGGTTCCCCTCTCAACGCGGTCGCCTTTTTTGACCTTTATCGAGTTTTGGGCGAAGTGGCACAGCAGCACGTAAAAGCCCCGCCAGTCGTAGATGAGGACGTAATTGCCCCAATTGTTCTCTTTGTCGGCTTCGCCGGGTGGGTTGTCGGGAAAGCCGTCGACCACCTCGACAACCGTTCCGGAGACGGGGGATAGAACGGGTTTTCTGTAGGCGTAGTAATCGGTTAGGTAATAACCGCTACCGCGGTAGGTCTTTCCTTTTTCATCGGTTATAACAAAATCGAGGGCGTACTTCCACGCCCCCTTGTGGGTCCACTCGCCGTCAAATCCCTGCCAGACGGTCCATTGTCCGCTGAAGGGAAGCCCTATTTCCCTCCCCGTTAGGGGGAAACGCTTTGTGAAACTGACGAAGTAATCGAGGGTGCTTTCCGGAGTTCCCCAATAGCGGACGGTGAGATACCGGTATCCGAGCACCAAAAGGGTGTAGAGGAAGAGGAGAACTATAACGTTAAAGGGTAGGGCGGATATCGGTATCCCGTAGTGTTCGAAAAAGACCTCCGAAGCCTGCACCACCGGCACAGCCGACAAAACCCCCAGCAACGCCACGGTGTAACTCCGGGGATGGGGTATCAAAAAGACCCCACCCAACGCCATGGCGATGAGTATGTAGTTGAAGGCGTAGGCGTCTCCAAAGGCTTGAAAGCTGCTACCGGAAAGATAGGCGGTAAAGAGGCTGCCAGCGTAGTAACCCAGCACCGCCAGGAAAGCCAATATGGGCGAAAACCGCAGGAGGAAGAGGAAGAGCAAAGCACCAACCGTGGTGTGGGGGTAGAAGATAACCGAACCCAACGAGTGGAAAAAACCCTTTATCCAGAGGGGGAGATTTTGAAATAGGTCCAATCCCACATGGGGGTAGAGGTAGTAAACGAAGAGGTTGGACGATTTGTAGGATGCCAGATACACCATAGTGCTGACCAGAACGAAGGGGAGGGAGAGAATCGGCAGGCGCAGGTAGTAACCGAAGATATTGGAAAGGGTAAAGGTGAGCAGAAAGGTCAGTATGGAGGCGGTGACTATTAAGACCCCCGTAAGGGGGGATAGTTTGAAGAGAAACCCTATCCCCAAGCCCACTAGCAGCGGGTTGTAGATGTAGTAATCGAGGGAAATAAAGGTTTTTTGAAAACCCAGGAATTTCGCAAATAGGTAAGCGGACAAAACCGCCAACAATCCCGATAAGCCGATATTGGGGTCTAGGAGGGTTAGCAGGGCGATAGCCAACCCAGCCCTTACCGAGGGGAGGAAAAATATTCCGGAATACGCTTTCAGTATAGGTTCCACGGATGCCTTAACTTTGAACGAAAAACGTTTTGCGAGGACAATTTTCCGTTTGGTTGCGTAGTCCATCGGTTTTAATTATTGGTAGTTCCCTTTACCGGAGGTGGTTATGGAGAAAACCTTAAGGGATAAACCTTTGGAGCTTCTAATCCCCGAAGAGGAGATTAAAAGGCGTATCTCCCAACTTGCGGAGGAGATAGAAAGGTACTTTCCCCCCGATGGGGAGCTCGTCGTCGTGGGTCTCCTAAAGGGGAGTTTCGTATTCGTTTCCGACCTCGTTAGGGAACTCGAAAGACCGGTTCTTGTTGACTTCATGTCGGTCTCCAGCTACAGGGGAACCGAAAGCACGGGGAATGTGGAGGTGAAGAAAGACCTCGATACGGATATAAAGGGGAAACACGTCCTCTTGGTGGACGATATCCTCGACACCGGCAGAACCTTCAAAAAGGTTTTGCAGCTGCTCCGAACGAGGGAACCAAAAGAGATAAAGACCTGCGTGCTGCTCGACAAACCCTCCCGTCGGGTTGTCGATATAAAAGCCGATTTTGTCGGTTTCGAAATTCCCGACCACTTCGTGGTCGGTTACGGACTCGATTGGGATGAGATGGGAAGGAATTTAAAGGGAATATATCGGGTGGTCTTCTGATTATTTCTCCTCTTTCGCCTTGAGGTAAAGTTTCACCTTGTGGAGAAGTTCGGCGGGGTTCCTTATAGGGTATTCGATATTTTTGATAATCTCCTCGGCGGGGACACCCTTTATGGTTAAACCTTTGACCTTTTCGAGGAGCTCTTCGGGAGATTTCACCGGAAAGTGGGTTCCCTTTATCTTCCTCAGCAGTAGGTAAGCCCAGGGGACTTCGAGCGCCTCGGTTGTGACCGCGCAGTAGTATTCGAAAATCTTGGGTTCTTCACCCTCTTTGACCAGCCTGTAGGCTATTTTCGCTATACCGCCGGCGGTGTGAACTTTGAGCTGTTTGCGCTCCTCGGGGGAGAGCTCGTCCATGTGCTGTATTTTGTAAAGCGCCAGTTGGGGGTCAGCCCTCAATATCTGCCTAACGGTGTTTTTGGAGATACCCAAATACTCGGCTATCTCGTCCTCGGTTTTTAGGTAATCCTCCCGGAGGACTATAACGAACGCCGCCCTTGCGAGGGAGGGAAGCCAAGTCAAAGTCCTGTATTCGGCGAGTTTTTGAAGTCCACCGATGATGTCTATTGCCTTTAAGAAAACCCTCGTTACGAGGTGCTCTATATCCTGTTCCACCGGTTTGATTTCTACGACCATTTTTTCACCTCCCGAGTAGGGAATTTAATAAGCAAGTATCGGGAACGCAAGAAGGGAATGGAAATTAATACTCCGCAACCAGTACCCGCTTTATCTCCTCTATGGAGGTGAGACCCTTACCTATTTTTACCAAACCGTCTTCGTAAAGGGTTCTCATCCCCTCCCTAACGGCTTCCATTTTTATCTCTTCGGTCGGTTTCTCTTTGAGAATCATCTTCTTAATCGTCGGGGTGAGCTCCAACATTTCGTGAATCGCTATACGCCCCTT
>JALWDU010000101.1 GCA_027036735.1 Aquificales bacterium
AGGTATAATGTTAGTCTCCAAATTTCAACCACTTTTGGAGGAAAGCAATGGCTCAGAGGGGTATCAGAGAATACGACGCCAAGAGGATTTTGGCTCAAAACTGGAAGGACTACTTTGGCGATGAATTTGAATACGACTTTAAAAGCGTTCTAATAACTCCCGAGACCGACCTCGATAAGGTTCCCGAAGAGCACCCGTGGGTATTGGAAACCCCCCTCGTGGCAAAACCCGACATGCTCTTCGGTAAAAGGGGAAAACTCGGATTGGTTCTCTACAAAGTGAACAAACCGGGAGACGTCACCTGGGAGGACGTCAAGAAGTGGATTAAGGAAAAAATGGGTCAGGAAATCGAAATTAAAGGCGTAAAGGGAAAATTGACCCACTTCATCGTCGAACCTTTCGTTCCCCACGAGGCTAAGGACGAGTATTACGTCGCTATGACCCTTTCCGACCAAGGGGACAAGATTTTTATGTCCGCCTTCGGTGGAATAGATGTTGAAGAAAACTGGGATAAGGTTAAAGAGGTAACCATTCCCATATTGGCAAGCGACGAGGAAGCGGCAAAACTCATAGAGGAAAACGTCCCTGAAGAAATCGAGGACAAGAAGGCTTATGCCGACTTCGTTAAAAGACTTTACAAATACTTCAAAGACCTCCACTTCGCGTATTTGGAAATAAACCCCCTAGTGTTGAAGGGTAAAAAGGTCTATCCCCTCGATATGGTCGCAAGACTTGACGACACCGCCCAGTTTGTCGCCGGTAGGAAGTGGGGTGAAATTACCTTCCCCGCAGGCTTCGGTAGGGAGCTAACCCCCGAAGAGAAATACATCAAGGAAATGGACGAGAAGTCCGGCGCATCCCTCAAACTCACCATTCTCAACCCCGAAGGTAGGGTTTGGCTCCTAATAGCCGGTGGTGGTGCATCCGTGGTTTACGCCGACACCGTTGCCGACCTCGGATACGTTAAGGAGCTTGCCAACTACGGCGAATACTCCGGTAACCCCTCCAGAACCGAAACCAGGGAATACGTTAAAACCCTCTTCGACCTCATGACCAGGGAGAAACACAAGTCGGGTAAACCCAAGATATTGATAATCGGCGGTGCTATTGCAAACTTCACCGACGTTGCCAAAACCTTCGAGGGTATCATCGACGCGATGAAGGAATACGCCGACAAGCTCAAAGATGTAGGCGTAAAAATCTACGTGAGAAGGGGAGGTCCCAACTACGAGGTCGGTTTAGCCAAAATTAAAAAGGCTGCCGAGGAACTCGGTCTCCCCATAGAGGTATACGGTCCCGAGACCCACATGACGGAAATAGTTAAAAAAGCCCTAGTAGAGGACGAAAAGGAAAACGCTTAACCCCCTTGGGGGGTCTTTTTCCCCTATATACTTTGCATGTTTAAGAAAAAAAACAAAACCTATCGGAGGTTGAAATATGGCTAAGCCCGATTATCTCCTCTTTGACAGGGATACCAAAGCAATCTTTTGGAACCTAAACCCCAACGCAATCCAGCGTATGTTGGATTACGACTACCTCGTCGGAAGAAGCCCCTCCATAGTTGCAATAGTTGCACCCACCCAAAACAGGAAATTTGAAAAATTCTTCTACGGAACCAACGAAATCTTGATACCCATCTACAAGAGCACCAAGGAAGCCGCCGAAGCCCACCCCGAAGCGGACGTTCTCGTAAACTTCGCGTCCTTCAGAACCGCCTATAAGGTCACTATGGAAGCCCTCGACATCCCCACGATTAGAACCATAGCGATAACCGCCGAGGGTATTCCCGAAAGGTTCGCCCTCGAAATGAGGGAAAAGGCTAAGCAGCTCGGCAAATGGATTATCGGACCCGCAACCGTCGGTGGTATAGCGGCGGGTGCCTTCAGAATAGGTAACGCCGGCGGAACCCTGCAGAATATCGTTAACGCAAAGCTCCACAGACCCGGTTCCGTAGGTTTGGTAACCCGTTCCGGCGGACTGTTTAACGAGCTGTCCAACGTTATTGCCAGAAACGCCGACGGTATCGTTGAGGGTATCGCAATAGGTGGCGACCGCTTCCCCGGTAGCGACTTCCTAGACCACCTGCTCAGATTCGAGAAAAACCCCAAAATCAAGTTCATGGTTATGCTCGGTGAGGTCGGCGGTGAGCTCGAATACAGGGTCGCCGAGGCTATCAGAGAGGGTAAGATAACCAAACCCGTTATTGCCTGGTGTATCGGAACCATCGCCAAACACTTCGGTGGAGAGGTTCAGTTCGGACACGCCGGTGCGAAAGCGGGCGCCGAAAGGGAGACAGCCGACGCCAAAAACAGGGCTCTCGCCGAAGCCGGAGCACTCGTTCCCAAATCCTTCAACGACCTACCCGAGCTAATTAGGGGCGTTTACGAGGAGCTAAAAGCCGAAGGTAAGATAGAACCCGTTCAGGAGCCCGAAGTTCCCCCCATACCCGAAGATTACGCCAAACTTCGCGCCCAAGGTAAGGTTAGGAGACCCAGCCACTTCATCTGCACCATTTCCGACGACAGAGGCGAAGAGGCTACCTACTGCGGTATTCCCATATCGGAAGTTGTCGAAAAGGGCTACTCCATAGCCGACGTTATCGGTCTGCTCTGGTTCAAGCGTAAGTTCCCCAAATGGGCGTCCAACTTCATCGATATGGTTCTCAAAATAGTTGCCGACCACGGTCCCGCCGTTTCCGGTGCGCACAACGCCAGGGTTACCGCAAGGGCTGGCAAAGACCTGATGTCCGCACTGGCAACCGCTATTCTTACCATAGGTCCCAGATTCGGCGGAGCTATCGACGGAGCCGCCAAATACTTCAAAATGGCTAAAGACAAGGGAATGGACCCCTACGAGTTTGTCGAATACATGAAAAACGTCGAGAAGAAAAACATCCCCGGTATCGGGCACAGGATTAAGTCTATAAAGAACCCCGATAAGAGGGTCGAACTCCTCAAAAACTACGCCAAAGAACACTTCCCCAGCACCGAATACCTCGACTACGCCCTCGAGGTTGAAAAGGTTACCACCTCTAAGAAGGAAAACCTTATTCTCAACGTGGACGGAACCATCGGTGTCCTCTTGGTGGATATGTTTAAAGCCCTCGGCTACAGCGATAAGGAAATAGAGGAAATGATAGACGCCGGCGCGTTTAACGCATTCTTCGTCCTCGGAAGGTCTATCGGTTTCATCGGACACATCCTGGACGAAAAACGCCTCGGTATGCCCCTATACAGGCACCCTTGGGACGACATCCTCTATATCGTGGAAAGACCCAAAGAGGAGGAATAATTTTTCCCCCTTCCGTTTTTTTCTCAAAACTTTCCCCTATGGAGTAGGGCTTCTCAAGAAAACCGTTACTAGGAACAAATAATATTCCCTTTGCGGTAAAAGACTTTTTAAACCTGTTCCGGTAAGGTCTCTCCGAAGTCCAAAAGTGGTTGGGAAAGTATTCCCCGTAAAGTGTTTCCCTTTATGTCCCATTCCTCCGAAAGTGTGGTTATAGAGAGGGATACCCCAAAAGGGGTTGTTATAAAGAAAATCCTCACCCTTGCGGTTCCGATAATACTCTCAAACCTCCTCTACACGGTTCAGAATATCGTCTCCCTCCTGTTGGTGTCCCCCTTGGGGAGTCTCGCTATAGCGGGGGTGGGTTTCGCCTCCACCCTTTTGTGGTTTATCTACGCCACGATGGCGGTCGTCTATACCGGTGTAAACGTCCTAACCGCCCAATCGGTGGGTGCGGGCAAAAGTGCGAACGCAATAACTTCCTTGGGGATTTTTCTCTCCCTCATATTCGCCCTGCCGATGGTGTTTTTCGGAAAAGCTTTTGTCCTCCACTTTTTGGAACTCTTGTCCACACCCAAAGAGGTCGTAAATGTAGCCCTCCAATACCTGGAACCGATATTCCTCCTCCTCCCCTTTGCGTTTGCGACGAATTCCATTAACGCAACCTTTAACGGGCTCGGAAAGACAAAGGTAATCCTCTACGCGACCGTCTTTACAACCCTCACTAACATAGGTCTGGCGGTGGTTTTGATATACGGGAAGTTGGGTTTTCCGAAATTGGGCGTGGAGGGTGCCGGTTGGGCGGTGGCGGTGGCGGAGACGCTCGCGCTTTTGGTTTATCTACCCTTTTTGATAAAGGAGGAAAAGGTTTCCCCGCTCCGCGGGGGTCTATTTTCCTTGAGGGAACTCCTCGACATTCTCAAAATAGGCTTGCCCACGGGGGTTGAAAGGCTAATCATGTCCTTTTCCTACAACGTCTTCGTCGGACTGGTGGCGGTTTGCGGAGCTACCGTTTTGGCGGCTTTTCAGATAGGGCTTAGGATAGAGGCGGTATCCTTTACGGTGGGGATGGCGTTCTCCTTCGCGGCGACCACGATAGCGGGGCAAAACTTCGGTGCAAAAAACCCCTACGGGGTGAGGGTGGGGATAAAGACCACCTTGGGTGTAGCCGTTTTCATTATGACCCTTTTGGGGATTCTTATCGCCCTCTTTTCCCAACACTTGGCGGAATTCTTTACAAGAGACCCGAAGGTGGTGGAGTGGACGGTCAAATACCTCTACCTAATCGCCCTATCCCAACCGCTGATGGCGGTAATATTCGTTTTGGCGGGCGCCATAAGGGGTTTGGGCAAGACAAAAATCCCCCTCGTGGTGAATATAACCAACTTCTGGCTGATTAGGTTGCTCCCCGCCATGCTCCTTTTGAAGTTCTACAAAACCCCCTACATCCCCTGGGGGACTATGATTTTGGAGAACCTCACCAGGAGCGCAACCTATCTATACCTATACAGGTCAAAGATTTTAAATTCCGTTCGGGGTTAACCCTTTCCTTTCCTTGACCCCCTTTGGGGATTGGATTAGAGTTTTACCCCGTCGGGAAGTGATGAGACCGCTCAAGTTGGTCGTTCAGGGTTTCAAACCCTTTAAGGAGAGGCAGGAGATAGATTTCTCCCGTTTGGAGTTTTTCGTAATAAGGGGTCCCACCGGGAGTGGTAAGTCTTCCATACTCGACGCCATAAGTTTCGCCCTGTTCGGGGATACCGTTTCGGGTGTTAAGCAGGACGAGCTTATAAACCGAAACTCCTCGAGGTTTTACATAGATTTCACCTTTTCGGTCGGGGGAAAGGTTTACCGCATAGAGCGGTGGAGGCAGAGGGGAAAGGGCGGGGAGTTCCGCTTTTACGAAAACAACGTCAGGAGGGTCTTTCGCTCCGACGCCCTAAAGCGGGAGATAAGGCGAATTCTCGGGGTCGATGCGGAGCAGTTTAGAAAAATCTTTTTCCTCCCGCAGGGTAGGTATGCGGAATTTTTCCACTCGAGACCCGCCGAAAGGCGGGAACTCCTCGTATCCCTTCTCGACCTCACGGTTTACGGCGAGCTAACCGAAAAACTGAAGGAGCGCCTGGCGGAGGTGGAGCGGGAAATCTCCAACCTGGAGGGAAGGCTTGCAGCCCTCGCCGACGCCACCCCCCAAAGGTTGGAGGAGCTAAAGAAAGAGAGGGAAAAACTCACCCTCCACTTAGGGGAGATAAAAGGGAAACTTTCCACCCTCGAAGAGGATATAAAAAAACTCTCCCTATTGGTGGAGAAGGTAAAACGGAGGGAGACCCTCAAAGGGGAAATAAAGAAACTCCTCGGCGGGGAATACCTCAAACTGAAGGAGGAGGTTGAAAAGCTGAAACCCCTAAAGGGTCTCCTCCCAACCCTTCAGAAATACCTCCTCTTGGAGGGGGAACTCCGAAAACTTCAAGGGGAGAGGGAGAAACTCCTCCAAGAGGTGGAGGGGTTGAAGGAGGAACTCCAATCGGCGGAGAGGAAAAGGGAGCAACTAAAAGGGGAAGAGGAAAAATTAAGGGAAGCCGAAAAGAGGGCGGAGCGCTACCGCAAGCTTCTCGGTTTTCTCGACGCCCTCGAGCCGCTCTACCAAAAGCTGGCGGAGGAGAAAAGGCGCATTCAAAACCTAAAGGGGGAGATAGAGACCTTTAGGAAGACCTACATGGGTCTAAAGGCTGAAATAGAGACCCTTGAAGGGAGGGTGGAGGAGTTAAACCGCCGATTGGAGGGAAATCCCTACAACCCCGAAAGGGAGACCGAACTTAGGCTTACCCTCCAAAGGTGTGAGGAGAGAGACCGCCTCCTATCGGAGCGGAAAAGGGTGGAAGAAGACCTCCAAAAGGTGCTAAGGGTGAGGGAGACCCTCCAAAGGCGGTTGGAAGAGGTGGAAAAAAAACTTTCGGAGGTGGAAAGGAAGCTGGAGGAATACCGCCGAAGGGAGAGGGAATATCTCGTTTACCTCCTCGTAAAGGATTTAAAGGAGGGAGACCCCTGTCCCGTTTGCGGAAAGCCGATAGATAGGCTCGACAGCCACTTTGAGGGTGACTTCGACCCCGAGGGCTTAAAACGGCTCGAGGAGGAGAGGGAGAAACTCCTCCAAAAGAGGGGGGAGATAGAGAAGAAACTCGCCGTGGCGGGAAGCCAAATAGAGAACCTCCAAAGGCGGATAGAGGAACTAAAAAACCTTTTGGGAGAAGTCGAAAACCTTCCCCCTACCGAAGAGGTAAAGGAAGCTATCGAAAACCTCCTAAGGGCTAAGAAGGAGCGGGAGACCCTCGAAGGGGAACTCGAAAAAGTGAAAAACCTTTTGGAGGAAAAGAGAAGAAAACTCGCCTCCACCGAGAGCGCCTTAAAAGAAAAGGTTGAAACCCTGCAGAGGTTGAAAGAGGACTTCGAAACCCGCAAAGGGAAGCTAAGGGAAGACCTCCAAAAGATTGTAAAAGAGATAGGCGAAAAACCTCCGAAGGAGAAAAACCCCATAACCTACCTAAGGAGTCTTTTGGGTGGGAAACTCGAAACCTTCGAGAGGAAGAGGAGGGAATTCGAAACCCTCCAAAGGGAGCTGGAAAACACCCTCTCCACCCTTAGGACGAGGTTGGAGGAGAGAAGGAAACTTTTGGAGGAGGTGGAAACAAAACTTGCCACCCTAAGGGGTGAGGTGGAAAAACTCCTTTTGGAAATGGAGAAAAAGGGCTTTGACCCCACCCAAGACCCCAAAGGGCTTGTCGAAAGGCTGGAGCAACTTCCCCAAATGGAGCAGAGACTGGAAAATTACGAAAGGGAAATAGCCGCGCTCCGCGCGGAACTCGATTCCCTCGAAAGGGAGCTGAAAGATATAGACTCCAAAGGAGTGGAGGAAAGATTAACCGCTTTGGAGGGGGAACACCAAACCCTCAAAGGGGAGGAGGAAAAGACCATAACCCGTTTGGGTGGGTTGGACGAAGCCATAGAGACCCTAAAGGGGAGGATAGAGGAAAAACTACAATTGGAGGAAGAACTTCAAAAACTCCAAAGGGAGTTTGCACTTTTAAAAACTGTTAGGGAAGATTTCAAATCGGACAGGCTTATAAAGTTTGTCGTTGACCGGGCTATGGAGGAACTTATCGAATTGGCGGGCGAATACCTCTACAAACTGTCGGAGCGCTACCGCTTCGAACTGGAGGAGGGCGAGATAAAGGTCGAAGACCAATTTATGGGGGCTGTTAGGGATATAAAGACCCTTTCGGGTGGGGAGACCTTTCTCGCATCGCTCTCCTTTGCGCTTGCCCTCGGCGATTACCTCGGCAGAGACGCCTCGGTCGAGAGCCTCTTCATAGACGAGGGCTTTGGAACGCTCGATAGGGAAAAGTTAGACCGCATAGGGGAGCTGTTTGAAAAGCTCCGCCATTCGGTGGATAAGGTTGTCGGGGTAATAACCCACCTGGACGAGTTGGCTCTGAGGTTCGACCAGAGGATAGAGGTCGTTCCCTCCCCAAACGGGTCGAGGATAAAGGTGGTCTTCTGAAGGTTTTATCTCCCTTCCACCGCCCCTTGGTGGAAGGGGTTATATCTTTTCCCCGAGGTGTAAAACCTACAATTTAATAGCCTTGCGATGGTCGTCTCTTGGAATAAAGACCTCTTTGAGTTTAAGGTTGTAGCCTCCGACGGCAACGCGAGGGCGGGAATACTGAAAACCCCCCACGGGGAGATAGAAACGCCGGTCTACATGCCGGTGGGAACCCTCGGAACGGTGAAGGCTGTAACCCACCGGGAGGTCGAGGAGATAGGTTACAAACTCATATTGGGAAATACCTACCACCTCTACCTGAGACCGGGTTTGGATGTTATAAGGGAGGCGGGGGGACTGCACAACTTCATATCGTGGAAGGGGGCGCTTCTGACCGATAGCGGAGGTTTTCAGGTCTTCTCCCTCGCCAGGAAGAGCGGAACGGCTAAGGTCGACATAACCGAGGAGGGGGTTATATTCAGAGACCACCTTTCGGGGGATTTGCACCTCTTTACACCCGAATTTGTCGCCTATATAGAGGAAGTCCTCGGGGCGGACATCATTATGCCCCTCGACGTGGTCGTTCCCTACCCCACCACCTACGAAAACGCCGCCGAAGCGCTGGAGCGCACCATAAGGTGGCTCGAGCGGTTCATAAAGGCGCGCACGCGGGAAGACCAGGCGCTCTTTGGCATAGTGCAGGGAGCCTTTTGGAAGGATTTGAGGCGCGAGAGCGCCCTAAAGACGGTGGAGTTCGACGAATACCTCTTCGGCTACTCGATAGGCGGTCTTTCGGTCGGTGAAAAGGCGGAAATCATGTACGAGATGACCGAGGTCGTCACCGAACTGCTCCCGTGGCATAAACCCCGCTACCTCATGGGTGTGGGTAAGCCGGAGAATATCGTCGAGAGCGTTGAGAGGGGGGTCGATATGTTCGACTGCGTCTTTCCCACCCGCGTGGCGAGGACGGGAACGCTCTACACCACCTACGGAAAGATGAATATAGGAAATAGGCGCTTCGCAAAGGATTTCAACCCCCCCGACCCCGAGTGCGACTGCTACACCTGTAGAAATTACAGCCGGGCGTATTTGAGGCACCTCTTTAACGTTGACGAGATAACCGCCTACATACTCAACACCATTCACAACCTAAGTTTTTACAAGCGGATAATGACCCAAATGAGGAAGGCGATAATAAGGGGGGAATTCCAAAAGTGGAAGAAAAACTTCTACGAGAAATACTTTTCGGGGAAATTTTAATCAGGAGACCTCCCGAAGGATTTCCTCTATTATTTCCTCTTCCCCTTTTAGGGAGCTTTCCTTCAAAACCAGGCGGTGGGCTAGAACTTTGACGGCGCACTCCTTTAGGATTTCCTTCGGTAGAAAGGGGAGTTCCCTCATGTGGGATAGGGCTTTTCCGAAACTTATCCAGTGGATGGCTCCCCTCGTCGATACCCCTATGAGGACGTCGGGGTGCTTTCTAGTAGCCTCCACAACGCGGTAGGCAAAATCCAAAGCGTCCCCTTTGAGTTCCACGTTTCCAACCTTTTCCCTCTCGGCGAGGATGGTATTTCTATCCGCCAGAGGTTGGAGATTTTCCACCTTACGGTAGGGGTTCTCACCCGCAAGGATTTCCCTCTCTATGTCGGGAGGGGGATAACCCACCGAGGTTTTAACCATAAATCGGTCTAACTCCGAGTGGGGTAGGGGGAAGGTTCCCCACTCCTCAAGGGGGTTTTGGGTCGCTATTACGAAAAAGGGTTCGGGAAGTTTGAAGGTTTCACCCTCTACGGTTACCTGACCCTCCGCCATAGCCTCGAGGAGGGCGGACTGGGTCTTGGGCGAAGCCCTGTTTATCTCGTCCGCCAAAAAGACGTTGGTAAAGATGGGTCCCGGTCTGAAGACAAAATCACCCCTTTTGGCGTCGAAAACGAAACTCCCCAATATATCGGAGGGGAGTGTATCGCTTGTAAACTGAAAGCGCCTAAAGGATAGACCCAAAACCTTTGATAGGGAGAGGGCTAGGAGTGTCTTACCCACTCCGGGGATATCCTCCAGGAGGGCGTGCCCCCCCGCCAGGAGGGCGGCGAGGAGGTATTCGGCTATATCCCTCTTACCCCTGACGACACTTTCGACCGCATCCAGTAGCCTTATGTAATCCATTCCTTTAAAAGGATATCTTTAAAAAGCAACTTTTGGGGGATTAGTCGAAGAGTTGAACCACCTCGTCGGGGATAAAATCCCTGTTCGACTTGTCGAGGTGGATATGTATTACCCCCGGAAGTCTCCTTATTTCGGAAACAACCTTGTGAACGTCCCTTATGGGGATTGTTGCAACCACATTCAACCTATCGTCGTAAAAGATTTCTCTGACCAAATCGCGGAACTTTTTGGAAAAGAGTTCCATCTTTCCAATCTCGTCTATGACGATAACCTTTCGGCGGTCTTTCCTCGCCTCCTCTATCGCCTTTAGGAGGGTAGGAATGGCTATCTCTTCGAAGTAGTTCACGTTAACCCCGTAGGAGCCTACCAATTTCTTTGAGGTGAAAATTTTGGAGGCGAATATCTTCTTCTTCCCGTCGGTGGTGATTATTCTAAAACCGGTTCTCTTTTTGGTCTTGGGGTCTCTGACCTCTTCGGTCCAAAAGCCTATCGCCCGCTTTCCGAGCTTTTCGACAATCTTTTTTATGGCGGTGGTCTTCCCGCTACCCGGTTCACCCGTTATCAAAACCTTTGTTCCCATAAAGGTTTAAAAATAGGAGCGGAAACCGTAAAAGGTTTTAAAAGAGCATCGCTATCCCCTTGAGGGTAATACCCAATAGAAAACCTAAAAGGGTTCCGTTTAACCGTATGTATTGAAGTTCCTCCCACGAAGCCCTTTTTACCGCCCCGATAAACTCCTCCTCCGGTATGGAACGGAGTTTGCGCTCGACCAACTTTAGGAGGTCTTCCCGGTTTTCCTCCAGTGCGGAAATTAAGGCACCCTCCGCCTGAACCGCCAACGCCCTCTTTAGCTCTCCGTCGGTTGCTATTTTTTCCAGCAAAGCGTCGGCGACCACGCCGGCAATTCTCTCCGCCAGCTTTCCCAAAAAGTCGCCCATAGCGGAGACCTTCGAGCGGATAAAGATAGCCAGCTCCGAACGGAGTTTATTCCTAACCTCCTCCCTTTCGAGGGGTTTTAACATATTTTCGACCAAATTAGCCTTCGATAGCTCCTCCTTTAGGAACTCCGTATCGAGCACCACCTCGTCCACAAAGGCGACAACCTTTTCGATGAGCGCCTCCCGTTTGCGCCGCAAGAGGTCGGTGTGGGGTCCCAATTTTCTAAAAAGCCCGTAAACGGCGTAGCTATCCGCCAACCCGCCTACGAGAGCCGCTTCAAAACCTGCTTGGAGCAGTTCAAACCACGGCGAGGGGTAAAAGTGATTTAAAGCGGAAAAGCCCAAAAAGAGGGCAAAGTTTGTCCCCAAAAGGGTATTTATGCCGATTTCCAACCTCCTACCGGGAAAGGTTTTTTCTTCCTCCGATACCCCTTTTGGGGACTCCACCTTATCCTTACACCCATCGGGGGGAAGTAGATTTTTGTAAAACTCAAACCACTTTTCGGTCTCCTTCAAGCTCCTAACCCTTTCGGGGGCGGCTTTGGAGAGTTCCTTTAGGAGGATTTCTCTACCGCCATTTTTAAACCGACAGTAGGTTTCGGAAACCATTTCAAACCGCGAAAGGGCTATCAGGAAATAAGCCGGTATCAACCTATCCCATTCGCGGGGGTTTATCAAATCGGAAACTATATCCACCACACTCGCAACCACCAATACCGTGCCGAGGGGACCCCCGAAAAGGCGCGCCGCAACTTTTTGCAAAACGGCGTTAGCCCCCACGCTCAACCCCTTTCCCAAAACCGCCTTAGCCAAGAGGTTCGCAACTTTTCCCAAAAAGATGTGAAACTTAAAGCCGAGAATCTGCCGCAGGGTAAAGAGCGTGAGCTGTCCCCCACCGAGGAGCTTTCCCACATCGATACCGGAAGCCTTCAAATCCTCCGATAGGACTTTTACTATCTCCCTCTTTTCCTCCTCCGAGAGGTTTTTCCACCAAAGTTGGACGTAATCCTCTATCAGTGTTATTTCTCTTTCGACCACTCCCTCCCAGGCGCAGGGGTCTTTTTCGAATTCCCTCTTTTTGGACAGTTTCTTTTCCAAAACCTCTAAGAGGATATCGAGCTGAAGTCCGTAGTTGTCGTCCCTTCCGCGGATTTTGTCGAAGAGCCCCAAACCCTCCTTGAAGGCGGCGTTTATCAAATCGGCTATATTGCAGGCGTCGAAACCCTTGCCGTAGCGCAGCAAATCCCTCTCGTCTACCTCAACCTTTCCGCGCGCCAGCTCCTCCCCGAAGGTGAGGTAGGCAACGATGAGACCCTTGGTTTTAAGACCCGTTTCCCCTTTGCCGTCCAAAAAACTTATAACCGGTTCTATAGCCTCGCAAAGACCGAAACACTCCCCCATACCTTACCGATTTTGAATAAGGAAGCCGCTTCGCGGAATTAAGAGAAAAAAGAATTAAAGACAATCGGGGTTCCCCTCCGTAATCATATTCCTAAGCCAGGGGATAACTATTTCGTTGAACTTCTCGGGATTTTCAAAAGGCGGCAAGTGGGCGGCGTTAGGTATTTCGGTAAATATTGCGCTGTTGCTCTCCTCGGCGATGCGGCGCACCACCGCGGGAGGGGTTACCTTTTCGTCGTCCGCACCGGCTATTACGAGGGTGGGAATGTCAAGCTCCTTCAAAAGGTTGGTGTAATCGGGTCGCTTAGCCATAGCCCTTAGGGCGGCGGCTATACCCTCCTCGGTCGCCTCGTTCATAATACAGCGGAGGGTAGCCATTTTTTTGAGGTCATTTTTTGTTGCCGGAGAGGTTTGCGCCTCTAACATAGCCTCTATGAGGAAATTTTTACCCTCCTTTAGCACCTTTTCGGCAAGCTGATAGCGTTGTTTCTTCCTCTCCTCGTCGTCGGCTTCGGCGCGGGTTGCCACCAGGACGACAGAATCCACCATATCCCTAAAGCGCTTAAAGAGGTCAAAGATGATATACCCACCCATCGAAACCCCTATGGGGATAACCTTTTTAACTCCCAATTTTCGCAGATTCCAAACGATATAGTCGGTATAAACCTCCCAAGGTGGGTCGAGGTCGAGGGGAGCGGGTGCGTCGCCAAAGCCGGGGTAATCGACCGCTATGTAGGGAATACGCTCCTCCTCGAGCGCTTGGAATTGATACTTAAACATTCCCTTATTGAGGGGAAAGGCGTGCAAAAACAAAACCACTTTCGGTGCAAAAACTTTCACTCCTTCCATAGGTATTTAAAGTAGCCCTATCCTGGTAGAGTTTTGTAATAGATGGATAGACCCACCGTTGCGCTCGTCGATTACGGAATGGGAAACCTCGGGAGTGTAAAAAAAGCCCTCGAAACGGTAGGCTTTGAGGTGTGGCGCACCTCCGACCCCGAAGACCTAAAGGGGGCAAACGCTATAGTCCTCCCCGGTGTGGGAGCCTTTGGGGATGCGGTGAAACACCTAAAGGAACTAAACCTTATAGACACCCTCAAAAGGGAGCTGCTCGACCGAAAAAAACCCTTTTTGGGGATATGTTTGGGACTTCAACTCCTCTTCGAGAGGAGCTACGAGTTTGGACAGCACGAGGGGTTGGGAATCTTTGAGGGAGAGGTTCTCCACTTCGGGGATAGGGTTCATAAAGTCCCCCACATGGGTTGGAACGAGATACACCCCAAAAGGGAACACCCAATTTTGGAGGGTCTCAAAGAGGGGGACTTTTTCTACTTCGTTCACTCCTATTACGTAAGTCCCCGAAGGGGGGATATAGTGCTAACCGAAACCGACTACGACGGCTTTTTCTTCACCAGCGGGGTGGCTTACGAGAACATAGTCGCCTTTCAGTTTCACCCGGAAAAGAGCCAAAGGAAGGGTCTCCGCCTTTTGGAAAACTTTAAGAATTTTGTCCTAAATAGGGGTTAACCTTTATGGGTTGCGATACTGATAATCTTGTAGAGTTCCTTATGCTCCTTTAAAGCCTCCAATAGGTTTTTAAACATATAGGCGTCCTCTCTGTTCGTTTTTTCCTCTTTCAAAAAGTCCCTGCGCTCGGTCTCGGTTTTAAAACCTTCGGTTTGTTCCCACATTTGAAGAAGAAAATCCAAAAATTGTTTCGCTTTTTCCTCCTCATGGGAGAGTTTTAATAACATATCCACCGCCCAGTGTATGTGTTTAGGTGTTCTAATTCTAGACCATTTCCCGCTTTTCTCCCTTTGGCGGTAGCGGAGAATGATATCCAAAGGGCTAAGTTTCCCTTTATAAACCGCCAGAATGTAGCTGTTATTTATTAGATAAACCGCCAAAGGTTTTTGACCTCTATAAGTCATACACTCGAAGAGGGTTTCCTTTGTTATTTCCTCGCAAGGGTTTCCTTTAGCCATAATTTCGAATTACCAATTCTATTAAAGGTTTTCGTCCCTCGGCTTTGCTGTTGATAAATCTGTTCGCAAAAACCTCTGTGATATTGAATTCCTTGAACAAATTTCTTATAAACTCACTGTTGGAGTTGGAAAGCATCACAAGAACCCCTTTTTGGTCTAATTCTCTGAAGACTTTGAAAACCCTTATGTGGTCTTCTTTTGAAAACCCATCTGAGGTGTAGTTCCTAAAATTGGAGGTTGGAGAAATCGGATAATAGGGTGGATCCATATATACAAAATCCCCTTTTTGCGCATATTCCAAAACTATTTCGAAATCTCCGTATATTAACTCTACTTTTTTAGAAGTTCGGAAGCCCTTAATAAGTTTTCGAGGTCAAAAAATTTTACCTTTTTGTACCTTCCAAAGGGAACGTTAAACTCTCCTTTGGAATTTACCCGCCAAAGTCCGTTATAAGCCGTTTTGTTTAGATATAGAAATCTTGCCGTCCTCTCTACCTCGTCGAGCTTTTTGGGGTCTAAAGACCTAATGGAGTAATAAAAGTCTTTATCAACCTTATAAGTTGAAACCAATTTCATTAACCCGTAGGGGTTATCCCTTACAACCCTATAGAAATTTATGAGTTCCTCATTTTTGTCTATCAGCACGGCTCTGTCGGGTTGCAAATAGAAAAAAACCGCCCCGCTTCCTAAAAAAGGTTCGAGATATTTATTAAACCTCTTTGGGAAAAAGTGTTTGTACACCTTTAGAAGATTTCTCTTTCCCCCCGCCCACTTTATGAGGGGTAAAACTTTTTCCTTCTGAAGGGTTGGGAATAGCATAACGTTAACCCCTTGTTGGAAATATTTTGTCTCACACCGGTGGTGGAAATTCTCAAACACCTATGTAGGTTTATGAAGTTTATGTTCCGCCTCTTTTTGGGAATCAATATATTTATCCTCCTTCTTAGGTTTGTCTATATCTTTGTTTCGCCCTTTGACCTCTCACCGGAGGAAGCCCAATACTGGGATTGGAGCAGGCACTTAGACCTATCCTATTACTCCAAACCGCCGCTTATAGCCTACCTAAACTGGCTCTCCACCCACATTTTTGGAAATACCGAATTCGCCGTCAGATTTTGGGCGGCGCTCTTTTCCTTCCTCTCCGCCCTGCTCGTTTACAGGGTGGTTAGGGATTTTTTCAAAGATGAAGCCCTCGCCTTTTGGCTCGGGATACTCCCCCACCTCTTTGTCGGCTTTAACGCCCTCGCCTTTGTCTTTACCACCGATACGCCCCTCTTCTTCTTTTGGGGATTGTCCTTTTTGCTACTCCTAAAGGCGGTCGAGGGAGAGAGGCTAAGGGATTGGCTTCTTTTGGGGGTTTCGGGAGGTTTGGGTTTCCTCGCGAAGTATTCCATGGTTTTCTTCTTCCCCTTGGGGGTTTTCTACATATGGATAAGGAAACCCCGATTGTTTAAAACGGTAAAACCCTACCTCGCAACGGTTTTAGCCCTTTTGTTTACCCTACCGGTGGTTTATTGGAACTACAAACACGGGTGGGTCTCCTTTAAACACGTCCTCGGACTATCGGGGGTTGAGAAAAAGGGTCATTTCCCCTATTGGAAAGGTTTTTGGAACTTTTTGGTCTCCCAAATGGCACTTTTGGGGTTCGGTTTCTTCTTCTACCTCCTTTGGGGTTGGGTTAAAAACTTCACCCCAAAAGGAAAACTCTTTTCCTTTACCCTCTTTTCGTTTTACCCCTATCTCGTTTTCCAACTTTTGGCGCTAAAGAAATTCGTCTATGGAAACTGGGCGGGGTTTGCCTACTTTACCGGCGGTATTTTGGCGGGTTATTACTACATTAGAAGTTTCAAAAGACTTTTACCCATTGCGGTTTTTGTAGCCTCTCTTTCGGCGTTCCTGTCGGCGGTCGCCTTTTACCCTCCCCTTATAGACAAACTGCACCTTACAAAGGTCTTGCCACCGAAAAAAGACCCCACGAGGGTTATGGTCGGATGGGAAGACCTCGGAAGGTTCGTTTCGAAATACTATAACCCCAAAAGGGATTTTATCTTTTCCAACCTCTACCAGATAAGCGCCGAAATGGCATTTTACGTTATGGGGAACCCCCAAACTTACGTCTTCAACTACTATCAGAGGATGAACCAATACGACCTTTGGGAGGTCAAAAATTTCGACCTCTTCACCCGTTGGTTGGAGGGTGAAAACATTCCACCCCAAAAGGTCTTTAGGTGGGAGGAATTAAAGGGCAAAAACGGGATTTTTGTAAGCTACTTCCCCACCCCTCCGAGGAGGATAATGGATTCGTTCCAAAGGTTGGTCTGGACTAAAAAGTTTGTCGTCTACTGGAGGGGGGAACCGATATACACCTATTACATCCACTACTTGGAAGGATTTAAGGGCAACTACAACCCCATCATTAGGGGTTTTTGAACGTTCTTCCCTTTGGAGTTTACTTTTCCTTATCCCTTAGGAGTTCCCAATCGCTAAAGGCGATGTATAGCAGGAAGGCGCATATGGCGAGAAATGCCAAAGCTACCATGATGTAGGTTAAAGTTTGCATCTCAATCCTCCTTGCAGTTTTCCAATTTTTCGGCAGTTTTCAACAATTTAAATCTAATAAACAGAAGACCCGCGACTTCCAATACGATAAGAAATGCCGTTAAGAAAGTAAGCCAATTAATAACACCCTTTATAAGAAAACCACCCACTCCTCCCGAGGTGGCTATTAGGGCAATCCACACTTTATCGTAATCGGTCTTCAAAACCTCCAAAAGGATTTCATATTTCTTGCAACCCTTTGGGGGTTTCATAAGTTTTTCCTCCCGTTAGGGGTAGTCTATTCCTCCCTTACTCCACGGGTTGCACCTCAAAATTCGCCAAATAGCCTTTAGTCCCCCCTTTAGGAGTCCGTATTTCTCTATAGCCATTATGGTGTAGTTGGAACAGGTGGGGTAATAGCGACAGGAGGAGGGAAAGAGGGGGGAAATAGCCTTCTGGTAGAACCTAACGAGGGCTATAACGAGCCTTTTAACCATTTTTCGGTCTTTTATATTAACCCCTCCCTTTAAAGGTATATAGGATTTTTTGACCCTTAAAGTCGGGGAGGTTCAGTTCGAACACCGAGAGGTTTAGTTTTTTAACCAGCTCCACAGGGGGGTTTTTTCCCGCCATTATCGAAATGAGTTCCTCCGAGAGGTTGGAAAGGAGGTTATAGGCATACTCCAGGGGGTGGACTTTTTTTCCCTTCACCTCCAGGGCGCGGGAGACCGCTATATCGAACCTCTCGGTGAGGTTTTCCGCCATAGTGCAGTGAACCTCGAAGGGGACTTTTAGTGCAGTTTTTAGAAACCTCAAAAAGGAGCACTTTTTCGATACACTCTCCACGAGGTGGACTTCGAGGTCGTCGCCGTAGTAGATTTTCAGCGGAACTCCGGGAAAACCGGCACCACTACCGACATCGACCAACCTCTTCCCCGAAGGGCTGTAATTTATTCCCTCAAAAAACTTAACGAGGGTTAGGCTGTCGCAAAAGTGCCTTAGGGCTATCTCCTTCCAGTTGCGCAGGGCTGTCAGGTTGTGAACCCTATTCCACTTAGCCAATTGGAGGTAATAGGTGTAAAACTTCTCGAGCTGTTCCCCCGAGAGGTTTATTTCGTTTCTCTCGCAAACCCCTTTGAGGAAGTTTTTAAAGGTTTCTCTTTCCACCATTTGGAGTTATTAAATTGGTTCCCCTCGGGGGACTAAATACTTTTCTTTATGTCCCAAAAGAGGATTATCCTTTTTTCCGGCAAAGGTGGGGTTGGAAAGACCACCGTATCCGCCGCAACCGGTTTGAAGACCGCCCAGTTGGGTAAGAAAACGATTGTCCTATCCCTCGACCCGGCTCACTCGCTCGCCGACAGCTTCGACCTCGACGAGAAGACCCGCCTCTCGGCTAAAGGTCTGCCGATAAAGATTAACGAAAATCTCTACATTCAGGAGCTCGACATTCAGGAGGAGTTAGACCGCTGGTGGGGAGAGGTCGCCCGCTTTTTGGAGGTGCTCTTTAGCACGACCGGACTAAGCGACCTGGTGGCGCAGGAGCTCGCCGTCCTCCCCGGTATGGAGGAGGTCACCGGTCTGCTCTACATAAACCACTACTACAGAAAGGGCGACTACGAGGTGATAATTCTCGATTTGCCCCCTACGGGGGAGACGCTCCGCTTCATAAGTATGCCGACCATCCTCAAGTGGTATATGAAAAAAATCTTCAAAGTCGAACGGGTAATAATGAAAATGGCGCGCCCCACGGTGGGGAGGTTTACCGACGTTCCCCTCCCCGACGAGGAATACTACAAGGCTATCGAGACCTTTTACGAAAACCTAAAGGGTGTGGACGAAATTTTAATAGACCCCGATATAACCTCCATAAGGCTGGTAACCAACCCCGAGAAGATGGTCTTAAACGAGAGTATCCGCGCCTATACCTACTTCAACATGTTCGGCATAAACACCGATGCGGTGATAGTCAACAAGATTTTCCCCAAAGAGGTGGTGGAAAGTTGTCCCTCCCTAAAGGGTTGGCTCGAAAGTCAATACAAATACCTCGAGGAGATAGAAAACTACTTCAAACCGAAACCGATTTTTAAGGTTCCCCACGCCGGTAGGGAGTTGGTCGGTATCGAGGGGCTAAGGTGGGTTGCCGAAAAGGTCTATGGCGACAGAGACCCCTCGGAGGTTTTCCACAAGGAGCAACCCTACATATTCGAACCCACCGAGGACGGATATCTGTTAAAGGTGAAACTCCCCTATGCGGAGAAGGAATACCTCGACCTCTACAAGGGCGGGGAAGAAATCATTATCCGTCTGGGGAACGTGAAAACCCATATCTTGCTCCCGAAGAGGCTTAGGGATTACGAACCGGTTTCCGCCAAATGGAGGGACGGATATTTGGAAATAAAACTCCAAAAGGAGGATTGATTTGCCCCTTTTCCCCTTTTGGGTTCGGATTTGTGGGAACCCCGGTAAGGGTTCGAAGATTTTTAGCCCCATTTCGGAGTTAAGGCAAAACAAACGGGTAAACCAAAAAGGGTTTAATAAAAGGGTTACACTCCAAAAGGAGTTTTTATCTTTTACCCTCATCGGGTCGGGATTGTTGAAAGCGAAACCTTGAAGGGGTGAAAATTTTCAAGTCCCTTTTGGGGAAAAAGTCCTAATATCTCCCCTTAATGGACGAAAAGAGAAAGGAGGAACTCAACGAGAGGATAGAGGAGATTTTCGACAATTCCTTTTCGAGCGGTTCGGCGTGGGAGAAGATTAAAGACCTCGCCGATGAAGAGGGGGCGGAGGAGGTATATCTCGCCCTGCTCGAAAATATAGTCGATGACCTGATCGAGAACGCCGACAAGGTGAAAGCCTACCTGAAACAAATCGGGTGGGAGTTATCGGAGGAGGCGGAGGGCGAAGGGGAGCGAGAGCAGTCCGAAGAGGGTCGACCCGAGGAGTAAGAAGGCGTGGGAGAGAAACCCAACCGCAAACCCCTCCTTGAAGCTCTCCCCCAAGAAGAGTTTTAGAGCCAGCGAAAAGGAAGTCTCGTAGCTTCCGATGCCGGCTACGCTGTGAATGGGCATTATCGTGCTGACCTCTCCACCCAAAAATCCGACCGTAAAGCGGAAAAAGTCCAATCCCAGGTTTTCCAAAACTATATAGACCGCCAAGAGTTTCGAAAGCATAGCCCCCACCGAGAGGAGGAAGGGAAGGAGTTCCCAATCGAGGGAGGGAATTTTTTCCGACACCTTTAGGAGTTTGGAAAAAGATACCCCCAAGGGGTAAACCGCAAGTGATAAAAGGATACCTATAAGTGGATTGGTCTTTACCGCGACCAACGAGAGGACAAAGAGCGTCAAAAGGGCAAACCCGTCGAGGAGTCTCACCTTTAGGAATTTCCCCAAGGTGGTCTTAAAGTCGGGGTCGTATCTCCTAAGGAGGGCGAATATCGAAAGTTCCCCGAGCCTCGCCGGTAGAAGGTTGTTTAAAAAGGTGTTAACCGCCGTCGTAAAGAAGAGTCCCCTGAAGGGGGCTTTTGGATAGTAATACTTCCACCTGAAAGCCCTTAGGAGATAGCTAACCCCGTAGAGGGAGAGACCCGCCGCCAGGTGGAGGGGGGATATTTGCTTTAAGGCTTTTGCAATTTCACCAAAGGGTAGGAAGTAGGCGACCAAACCTATCCCCAAAAGGGTCGCCAAAAGCGTTAAAACCCACTTAAGTTTGGGATTGTTCCTCAAACCCACTTCGGTAGATTTTAAATAAGCGGTTGACACCTCTATTAGTTTTGTCTAATA
>JALWDU010000102.1 GCA_027036735.1 Aquificales bacterium
CGCTCGAGGAAATCGTAAGCCGTCTCTTGGATATATCCACCCCCTTTTGGTCGACAAATATTTCAACCGCCTTCTTTAGGTTGTTAAAGTTTGCGAGGGGTTCGCCCATACCCATAAAGACGATGTTTCTAACCTTGTTCCACGGCTTGTCGAGGTCTCTTATATCCTTTTGCACCCACAGGAGTTGGTCTACAATCTCCGCCGCCGTTAGGTTTCTGATTAGTCCGTCCCTCGCGGTGGCGCAGAACTTACACCCCACATTGCACCCTATTTGGGTCGAAACGCACAGAGTCCAGTGGTCTTTCTCCCTTATGAGGACTGTTTCCACCAGATGACCGTCTTCGGTTTTGAAGAGATATTTGACGCTATCGGGGGCTTCAACCTTCTCTATTTTTTCCAAAGTGTGGAATTTTGCGTTTTCCTTCAACCACTTTCGGAGTTCTTTGGAGATATTCGTAAACCTTTCGGGGTTGTCCTCCCACTTTTTATACACCCATTGGTATATCTGGTCTGCCCTATACCTTTCGAGGTTGTGCCTTAAAGCCCATTCCCTGAGCTCGTTCAAAGTCTTCCCGATTAACAACTCCATCGGTTAAAGAAATTAAGGGTATCCCCGAAAGGGAGGGATGAAATCGATAGTCCCAAAAAGTGTGGGGTGGTCAAAATAAATCCTAAAAATGGCTGTAAGGAAACTCCTCCCATACGGGGTAAAGGACTACTATCCCAAAGAGGTCAAGGTTTTAAACCGCATACTGCGGGAGGTCGAGAGGGAACTCACCCTTTGGGGGTATGAGGAGATAAAACTCCCCACTTTGGAATATAAGGAATTGTTCGAAACCGCCTTGGGGAAGAAACTCACCGACGGTTTCCTCCTAAAGGATTGCGAGGGAGGGGATGTTCTGGCGCTCCGATACGACTTTACACCCCAAATACTGCGCTTTGTCCTCCACCGAAAGGACAGGAGTTACCCCTTAAGGGTCTTTTACAAAGGCGAAACCTTTAAAGGTAGCGGGGAACTTTGGGAGGAGATATCGGTCGGTTTTGAGCTCGTGGGCGCGCCCTCGGTCGAGGCTGACGCCGAGGTTATGGCGGTAATAGAAAATATCCTCTCCTCCCTAGGGTTGGAGGATTACACCCTCGTCGTGGGACACAGGGAAGCCTTCGACCACCTTGTGGAAAGGTTTTCACCCGCCGCCGTCGGTAAAAAGAATTACTCACCCCAAATGGCGGAATACCTAAAAAATTACCCCCTCCTTGCGGAGGAATGGGAAAAACTGGATTTACCCCAAAGGGTTAAAAGGGAACTTTTCACTTTGAGGGAACTCTTCAAAAGCTACCGCATAGGGGAAAAGGTTGTGTTTAACCCCTCCCTCGAACCGGAGAGGGATTACTACTCGGGATTGTTCTTCAAGGTGGTCTGCAAGAGGGGAGTCCTCGCAAGGGGGGGAAGATACGACCGCCTCTTTGAGCTCTTTGGCGAAGAGATACCCGCCACGGGTGGGGGGATAAAGATAAACACCCTCCTCGAATTGGTTGGGGACGAGAGGGAGAACCCAAAAAGGGTCTACATAATAGACACCACACCCGACAAGGTGTGGGGTTGGAAAATTGCCAAGCTCCTCCGAAAGGAGGGAATTATCGCCGAAAGGGATATAGTCCCCAGAGAGGGTGAAAAATCGGTCTCCCACGCGAGGGAAAAGGGCTTTGAAACCATCCTCGTGGTGGAAAAGGACGCCGTTAAAGTCCTCAAAGGGGAGGAGGTATTTCAAATACCTTTGGAAGTTTTAGGGGAAAGCGGAAAAAATCTATCGGATTTGATTTGAATTTGATTTGAAAAAGAAAAGCCCGCCGCTTCGCGGCGGGGATATTTAAACTTCCTCTTTCCAGATAATGTAATCCCAATTTTCGCGTGGACGGGTTACCCTGTAGGAACCGTTTTCGACGATAACCTCCGCCGCCCTTGGACGCATGTTGTAGTGGGAGGACATAACGAAACCGTAAGCGCCCGCGCTCAAAACGGCGAGGTAGTCCTTCCTTCCGACCTCGCAAATTTCCCTATTTTCCCCGAGGATATCCCCCGTTTCGCAGATGGGACCCACAACATCGCAGACCATCTTTTTGGGCTTTTCCCTCACGGCGACGATGTGGTGGTAGGAGCCGTACATCGCCGGGCGCAGGAGGTCGTTGAAACCGGCATCAACCATAACGAAGAGCTTGTCGTCCTTTTCCTTTAAAAATTGAACCTGGGTTATCAAAATCCCGCCATTTCCGGCTATAGACCTTCCCGGTTCCAAGATAAGTTGAACGTCGAGGTCTTTCACAATGGGCATAACGATGTCGGCGAGCTCTTTGGGAGAGGGCTCGCGGTCTTCCGGTTTGTATTTGATACCGAGACCTCCGCCTATATCCAAATACTTAATGTGGATACCCTCTTTTTCCAACTTCCTGTATAGGTCGGCAACCTTCTCTACCGCCTCCCTGAAGGGGGACAGGTCTAAAAGTTGGCTACCTATGTGGCAGTGGATACCGACCACCTCTATGTTCGGCAGTTTGGAAGCCCATCTGTAGACGTCCAAAGCCTTGTTTATATCTATCCCGAATTTGGACTTTTTCATACCGGTCGCTATTTTGGGGTGGGTTTTGGGGTCGACGTCGGGGTTAACCCTAACCGCTATGCGCGCCTTTTTCCCCTTTTTACCAGCCAATTCGTTTAGAACCTCTATCTCCATTTCACTTTCGGCGTTGAACATCAGAATGTCCTGCTCGAGGGCGTAGTTGAGCTCTTCATCGGTTTTCCCAACACCGGCGTAAACTATTTTGTCGGCGGGAATGCCACCTTTAATAGCCCTATAAATCTCCCCCCCGGAAACGGTATCGGCACCGCAACCCTCTTCGGCGGCAATCTTTATAACCCCGAGGTTGAAGTTAGCCTTGACAGCGTAAGCTATGAGCGCCCCGGGAAAAGCCTCCTTGTAAGCCCTAATTTTGTCCCTTATGTGGTTGGCGGAATAGACGTATAGGGGCGTTCCCAACTCTTTTGCAAGCTCCTCCAAGTTGACACCGTCGAAGTGCAAAACGCCGTCTTTATACTCCAAATAGGGGGAATACTCCTTCAAAAGTCCGTTCGCCATAGGTGGTTATATTTTCCAAAACCCTTGAGAGGGTTGCCTGCCAAACCCCACATTTGGAGGAAGGGGAAAGGGCAACCTCTTAAAGGGCTTTCCCCTTAAAATCGACCCCCACCTGTTCGGTTAGAAAGACTTTCAGAATATCCCCCTCGCGGGGTTTGAAATTTTCCTCCTCCAAAGAGGGTTCTATATAGACTTGTCCGTCCACCTCGGGGGATTGGAACCAAGCCCTTCCCACCGGCACCAAACCGGTTTCCTCCTCATACCCGTCGACCAAAACCTCCTGCTCGGTTTCCAAAAATCTCGATAACCTCTCTTCGGATATATAGCTTTGAACCGCTTCGAGGGTTTGTTTTCTCTCCTCCTTGACCTCTTCGGGGACTCTATCCTCAAACTGCTCCCAGGCGGGGGTGTCCTCCTCGTGGTAATACTTAAACACACCGAGGTAGTCGAAACCGAATTCCTCCACAAAGCGGAGAAGTTCTTTAAATTCCTCCTCCCCTTCGGTGGGAAAACCGACTATAACGGTAGTCCTCAAAATGGAGTTTTCACCGAGCCGTTCCCTTATGTGGGAGAGCAATTTCCTTAAAAACCCCGCCGAGTGTCCCCTTCGCATAGATTTGAGCACCCTGTCAGAGATGTGTTGAATGGGCATATCCACATAGGGGAGAACCTTATCCGAAGACCTTTCGAGGTAATCGACTATTTCGTAAACTTCCTTCGCGGGGTATAGGTAGTGAAGCCTTATCCACTTTAGGGGTAGTTTTTGAAGTTCGTCCAAAAGCCTCGGAAGGGCAAACTTTCCGTAAATATCTTTCCCGTAATAGGAGGTATCCTGAGAGACCAAAACGAGTTCCTTAATTCCGTAGGTGTCTATCAGGTATTTAGCCTCGTCGACCAATTCCTCTATGGGTTTGGAGCGAAACTTCCCCCTAATCTTGGGAATTGCGCAAAAGGCGCACGTGCGGTTGCACCCCTCGGAGATTTTCAGATAGGCGTAGCTCCTCGGGGTGAGGAGTTCCCTCTTTTTCAAATCGCACACTTTGAGTTCGAAAAGATTGCATATTTCCCTATAGGGTTCGGTGGGTAAGAAAATATCAACCTCGTGGAGTTCCCTCTTTAGTTCCTCCATATAGCGTTTTACAAAGCATCCGAACGCTACGAGTTTGGCGTCCTTTTTCTTAACATCCGCCAGTTGGAGAATCGTTTCTATACTCTCCTCCTTTGCGGGGGTTATAAAACCGCAGGTGTTTACCAATAAGAGGTCTGCCTCCGACGGGTCGGTAGTCGGTTCGTATTTCTCCTCTAAGAGTTTTAACACCCTCTCGCTGTCGACCGTATTTTTCGAACAGCCCAGGCTCACCAGATAAACTTTAGGCTTTGCCATTTGAATGGAATATAAATCCCCGCCGAAGGCGGGCTTTTGATTTTGTTATAGCAATATTTCTAATGGACTGCGCCCCCTACTTTGGCGAGATAGACGGCGACATTTACATAGATTTATACAGCGTCAAATGGTTGAGACTGACCGAAACCGAAGAAGGTTATAGATGGGAATTCCACTTGGACGGTATCGATAAACCCATTTATTCAAAACCTTTTCGGGACAAAGACGCGGCAAAAGCCTGGTTGGAAATGTTAGCCGATTACTACTATTTTGGCATCGAGGATTTGGAAGGGGTTAAAATCTACACCAAAAGGGAACCCCATAGCGAAAACCAAACCCTTTGGGAGAAAATTAAAGAAAATCTCCTATTTCCGGCGTCGGTTATTTTATTTTTTGCAGTCCTCGGAGGATTTGCTTTAGCCTTACTGAAATGGGTTTACCACCTTGCGGAAAAATTCTTAAATAACCTTTAGATGGGTATTAAGAGTTCTTCAAAACCCGTAAGGGGATACAACATACCCCTTCCCCGCTACACGGTGGGGGATTACGAAAAGTGGAAAGGGGATTGGGAGCTTATCGACGGTATTCCCTACGCCCTAGCCTCCCCTTCACTTAAACACCAGCGGCTTATCCTATACCTCGCCTATTTAATAGAACGGCAGTTGCGGGAAGAAGATGAGTGTAAGGACTGCATCGCCACCATAGACACCGATTACATCGTAAACGAATACACCGTTTTACGCCCCGATATAGCCGTTGTTTGCAACGAAGGGGGGGAAAAGATAACAAAGACTCCCAAAGTGGTTATTGAAGTGGTTTCCCCGTCCTCCAAAAAAATGGACGAAGAGATTAAACCGAAAATATACTCCTCCGAAGGTGTGGAATACTATCTTCTAGCCTATCCCGAAAGTGGAGAAATGAAGGGATTTTCCCTCAAGGGGGGTGAATACGTGCCCCTAAACCCTAAAGGGGATGAAATTGTTTTAGAAATCTCCGAGAGGTGTAAGGTCGAAATTCCCCTAAAGTTGGATTGGAAGGTGTAGTCCTCTAATAGTTTTTGGAAACACCCACAAACCTCTGACCGCTGTCGAGGGTGATAATTTCCCCCGTGAGGGATTTAGCCCTTAGAAGAAATCCGACCGCCGAGAGGATATCGTCCAAACCTACCGGTCTCCCCAAAAGGGTTTTTTCCCTTATATACCCCTCCCAGTGGTCGGTTTTTTCACCGTTTTCCAACATGGGGGGTAAAACGGGACCCAAGGCTATTTCGTTAACCAATATGTGGGGTGCAAGCTCCACCGCCAAAACCTTCGTTAGGGTATCCAAACCACCCTTTGCCACCAAATAGGGGGAAAAGTTTTTGTAAGGTTTCCCCTCGGCGGTAGCCCAATCGCCGAAGTTAACAATTCTCCCCTTTACGGGGGTGCTGTTTTTTAGCATAAATTCGGCACTCTTTTGGGAGAGAATAAAGGCGCTCTCCACTATGGCGGAAAAGTAAAACCTCAAGTCCTCTTCGCGGACTTCGAAAAACTCCCTTCTCCCAAAGGGGGAGGCTACGTTTAAAAGGGCGTCTATCCTCCCGAAGTGTTCGAAAACCTTTTGGGGAACACCTCTGTAGGTTTCCGGTTTCGTTAAATCGACCTCGAAGGGGAGAAGCTCCTTTCCCAAACTCTCGGCGTAGAATTTCAACTCCTCCACCCTTTGAGCGGAACTTTTGTAGAGAACCGCGAGGTGGTATCCGCTGTTTAACAGATATTGGGCTATGTAGAAACCTATCCGACGGACACCGGTTATGACGGCTACTTTGGACATAGGGGGAATTTTAGCGAAGAGGTGGCTGGGCGGGGAATCGAACCCCGGACCTGGGACTTATGAGATCCCCGCTCTAGCC
>JALWDU010000103.1 GCA_027036735.1 Aquificales bacterium
AGGCGCCTGTGGACGTATTGGTAATAGAGGGCTTTCATTACGCCCTCTTTAGCCTTTCTATAGTTTTTCCTCCTACCGTAGAAACCCTTTGCGAGTTTGAGTATTTTTTTCTTTCTCCTTCTGGAGGAAGGTCCTTTGACACGCATAGCAAGGGGAGTTATTTTATCAAATTTCACCCGCAGAGGGCTAAAGAGTTATTAACCTATTCCTTTTAATGGAAAAGAAGGATAACACCCTCCCCGAGGATTTGCTCGAAATTTTAGCCTGTCCCCTCTGCAAGGGAGATATAGAATACGACCGCGGGAGGAATGTCTTAATCTGCCGCACCTGTAAGGTCTATTTCGAGATTATCGACGGTATCCCCGATATGGTTCCCGAGGACGCCAAACCTTTGGAGGAATTGGAAGGAGAGAAAAAAGGTTAGGGGTTTTATATATTTAATTAAGGATTTGATACTTAAACCTCCAAAGGTTCCCTTATATAGTTCAAAGCCTCCGAAACGTGTTTGGTTTTAATACCTTTCTCCCCCTCGAGGTCTGCAATAGTTCTGCAGACCTTTAGGAGTTTGAAATAACTTCTCGCACTCAAGTGGAGCTTTTCCATAGCCTTTTCTATCAAAACTTTCGCCGGTTTTTCCAAATTCAAAACCTCTTTGAGTTCGCTGTTATTGAGTTCCCCGTTAAATTTCCCGTTTGGGTTTCTCCTCTTTTGTATCTCCACCGCTCGGAGGACTCTTTTTTTAATCTCTTTTGAGCTCTCCTCCTGGAGGTCTCTCAAAAGTTCGGTTTCCTCTACGGGGTTGACCCAAATTTTTAGGTCTATTCTGTCCCAAAGGGGTGAGGAAATCTTTTTCAAATACCTCCTTATTTGGGAGGGTTTGCATACGCACTCCCTAAAGGGGTGTTTGTAATTTCCGCACGGGCAGGGGTTTAGGGCGCTAACCCACAGAAACTTGGAAGGGAATTCTACTTTATACCCCGCGCGGCTTATCAAAACCTTTCCGTCCTCCAAAGGTTGTCTCAAAACTTCCAACACCTTGCGGTTGAATTCGGGAAGTTCGTCCATGAAGAGGACTCCCCTGTGGGCTAGGGATATTTCCCCCGGCATGGGGGTGGTTCCGCCGCCGATTATAGCCGCCTCCGATGCGGTGTAGTGGGGCGACCTAAAGGGTCTTTTGGTAATAAGCCCGTCGGTTAGCAAACCCGCCACGCTGTAGATTTGGGAGACCTCCAAGATTTCCCACTCCTCCATCGGCGGCATTATTGAGGGAATCCTCTTTGCCAGCATTGATTTACCGCTTCCCGGGGTGCCGACCATGGCGGCGTGGTGAAAGCCGGCTACCGCTATTTCCAAAACCCTCTTAGCCTGCCTCTGACCCTTCACATCGGCAAAGTCGAGGGGATAGTCCTCCTCCCCCGAAAGGTTTTTATTTGAATACTCGACCCTTTTGAGGTTTCCGTTAACCAAATCTCCCAACGATGGGGCGGTATAGACCTCTATATCCCTTATGAGTTCCAGTTCTCCGACATTCCCCTTTGGGACGAAAAATTTTTTGAAACCCAACTTGCGGAGACCCAAAACGACGGTGAGAACCCCGCGAACCGCCCTAATCTCACCGCTCAGTGCCAGCTCTCCCAAAAATACAAAATCCCGATAGGGCTCTATATCGAAAATACCCTGCGATGCGAGTATGCCGAGGGCTATCGGTAGGTCGTAGAGGCTTCCCGCCTTGCGGCGGTCGGAGGGGGCGAGGTTAACCGTTATCCTCTTGGAGGGAAAGGTAAATCCGCTGTTCTTTATCGCGCTCCTGACCCGCTCTTTAGCCTCCTTTACCGCCGTATCCGCCAAACCGACTATGTTGAAGAAGGGAAGACCGTTTGAGATATCGACCTGAACCTCAACGGGGTAAGTTTCCAAACCTAAAAACCCGCCGCTGTAGAGCTTTACAAACATTTCCCCAAAAGGTTATTTTGTAAAAACCCACCCCCACTTGCGGGAAATGTTAAGCTAACACCTCCGAGGGCGATGGTTTCAAACCTTCCCTGTCCCCTTTGGGTGGTGCTTTTATTATT
>JALWDU010000104.1 GCA_027036735.1 Aquificales bacterium
CGACCAAACCTATCCCCAAAAGGGTCGCCAAAAGCGTTAAAACCCACTTAAGTTTGGGATTGTTCCTCAAACCCACTTCGGTAGATTTTAAATAAGCGGTTGACACCTCTATTAGTTTTGTCTAATAATCAAAAAACCTCAAACTTCGGGAGGTTGGAATGGAAAGGGAAGAACTTTTTAAGGAGTGCGAAAAGAGGCTCCTCGAAGAGAGACAGAAGATAATTCAGAGCTACCTCCAAAAGCAGGAAACCCAGGAGAGGATTAGCGAGGACTACAAGGAGCCTTCCGATGTGGAAGACCTCGGTCAGATGACCTACACCGAAGAGATGCTCGACCGCCTATCGCAGAGGGATATGTTTATCCTTCGCGAGATAGACTACGCCCTCCAAAAGATTAAGGAGGGGACTTACGGAATATGCGAGGGTTGTGGCGCCGACATACCCGAGGAGCGCCTCTGCGCCATTCCGTGGACGCGCTTTTGCGCCAAGTGCGCCGAAGAGTACGAACAGATGTACGGCACCTACATGGAGAGCTCCGGTTTCGAAAACTATTCCGACATAAGGCTTGAGAGGGAGGATATCACCGAAAATTGATTTTTCTCACCCTTTAAATCCCCTTCGGTGGTAAATTGTTAGTTTCAACTTCCAAGGGAGGTTTTTCCCCTCTAAGTCCACCTTTCGGAAAAATCTCTCTTGAGACCACCAATAGGAGAGAGTATGTTTAACGGCTTCAACCTAAGTGAGGAAACTTTAAAGGCTATCCGCGAAAAGGGTTTTGAAAAACCTACCCCCATACAGGAAAAGGCTATTCCCGTCCTCTTGGAGGGTAAAGATTTGGTCGGTCAAGCCCAAACGGGAACGGGTAAAACCGCCGCATTCGGTATCCCCGTAGTGGAGAGGGTAAACCCCAAAGAGGGAACCATTCAGGCGCTCATTCTCGTCCCCACGAGGGAGCTCGCCATTCAGGTGGCGAAGGAGATAAAAGACCTCGGAAAACACCGAAGGGTCAAAGTTTTAGCCGTTTACGGCGGAAAGCCGATTTTCGGACAGATAGACCTCCTAAAGAGGATAAGACCGCAGGTGGTGGTCGGAACGCCCGGCAGGGTAAAAGACCTCATAGAGCGGGGTATCCTCGACCTGTCGAAGGTGAAGGTCTTCGTTCTCGACGAGGCAGACCGCATGCTCGATATGGGCTTTATCGAGGATATCGAGTTTATCTTTTCCCAAACGCCCGAAGAGAAGCAGACTCTACTCTTTTCCGCAACGCTTCCCCCCGAAATTAGGGACGTTATAAGGAGATTTCTAAAGGAAGACCACGCCGAGGTGAGAATCGAACCGGAAAAACCCACGGTGGAAAAGATAAGGCAGAAAATCTACCGCGTTGGGGATAGGGAGCTCTTTAAAACCTTTTTGGCAAAACTCGAGGAGACCCCCTTTAGGAAGGGTATAGTCTTCACCCAAACCAAGAGGGAAGCCGATTGGCTTGCCGACCGGCTGAAGGAAGCCGGTTTCAACGCCGAGGCTATACACGGCGACTACTCGCAAAGCCGCAGGGAATGGGTTTTGAGGAATTTCCGCAAGGGAAATATAGACCTGCTGGTAGCCACCGACGTGGCGGCTAGGGGTCTCGACATCAAGGGCTTGGACGCCGTTTTCAACTACCGCCTACCGCAGGATGCGGAGAGCTACATCCACCGCATAGGTCGAACCGGAAGGGCGGGAAAGGAGGGGTTGGCGCTCTCCTTTAGCTCCGACGCCGAAGACGACCGCCTTCAGAGGGTGAAAAAACTCGCCGGCGACACCTTCGAGTTTGTAAACCTCTCCGACAGACCCCTCGAGAGGGGAAAGAAGAATTCCAAACCCCGCAGAGGTTTTGGAAAGGGAAAATATTCCTCCAAAAGGGGTTTCGGAAGAAAGAGGGATAACTTCAACTTCTTCGGGAGCAGATTTAAAGGGGAAAACCCCTTTGGGGGTTAATTCTCTCCTTTAACCCTTATGGGGTATTTGTGGAGGGCTATCTGCCTTAGGCGGAACTGACCGGCGACGATAAGCCCCTCTTGGGGAGACAACTTTCCTTCCACACACGCTTTGTTGTCGGTGATAACCCCCACCTTTACGGGGATTAGTTCCTTTTTAAGGTTTACAACAAAAGTTCCCGCATCGAGGTATAGGAGCGTATCGAAGGGAACGATATAACCCCTGCAACTTTTGGTGGCAAGCTTTACATCGACATAACTCTCGGAGGGAATGGGTAATTTCGGCGTACCCACCTCCACGAGTTTTAGGTCATTTTTAGAAGAACTCCACACCTTGGAAACCTCAAATCTGTAAGTTTTCCCGTTTAAGGTGAGAATTGCATCCCTACCTACGGGGGTATCCTTTGGAACGGCGACCACTATGCGGTATTTGGAAGTGTTTTCCACCGCAAGGATAGGTCTCCCAGCCCCTACGAAAGTTCCCTCTTTGGCGATAACGCTATCAACCACCCCGCCGTAGGGTGCGCGGATATAGGCGTAGTTTTCTATGTCGTGTTGGAGCTGTTTAACCTGCGTCTCGGTAGCCTTCAGCTCGGCGAGGGTCTGCTCGTATTGGGCTTTAGCCTTTTCTACGGCGCTCTTTGAGAGTTGGAGCTGTTCCTTGGATATACCACCCGTTTGGTAGATTTTTAGGTTCCTCTCGTAAACCATTTTTTGGGTTTCGTAATAGACCTTCGCCGCCTCGACGGCCGCCTTCAGGGCGGAGAGCTTAGCCTTAGCCGCCTCCAATTTGCTCTTGAGGTCTATAGGGTCAACCTTTGCGAGTATATCTCCCTTTTTAAAGCTATCCCCTTCGTGGAAATAGACCTTTTCAACCACTCCGGAAGTTTTTGCCGATAAAATCCCCTTGTGGAGTGGTTCGTATTTCCCCCTAAAGGGGATATATGCAACCAATTCACCCTTTTGGGGTTTGGCTACCGATACGGTGTAGGGAATAAACTCCGGTTTTGGAAGGTGGGCGAGCTTTTCCTTCCTCTCCTTAACCTTGTAGATACCGAAGGCGAAAAAGAGAACCAGCAAAACCAAAATGGCGACGATATACCTCCGCATAACAAAAGCTATTATCCCATCGGTTGTAACATTCCATTCCATGGGGCGGCGTAGGCTAAACCCCGAAGGGAGGTTTAAATCCTTTATCTTCAAAAACTTCACCTTTATTTGCTTTCTGAAAACCCCTTAAAAGTTCTATCTCCTCCCTCCACCTCTCCGGTTCGGGTGTTTCCAGAATTAGGGGGACACTTCTAAAGCGGTCGTCGTTAACCATTAACCTAAAAGGGGTAAGACCTATATAACCCTCCCCGAGAGGGGCGTGTCTGTCCTTTCTGCTCCCCAAGGGGGTCTTGCTGTCGTTCAGATGCACCCCTTTGAGGTATTCAAACCCGACAATTTCCTCAAACTGTTCGAAGGTTTTTATATAACCTCCCTCGGTCGATATGTCGTAACCCGCCGCGAAGATGTGGCAGGTGTCGATGCAGACCCCTATGCGGCTTTTGTCCTCCACCCGCTCTATAATCTCGGCGAGGTGTTCAAAGCGGTATCCCAAATTTGAACCCTGTCCCGCGGTGGTCTCCAAAACCAGAACAACCCCCTCCGTTTGGTCGATAATTTCGTTCACCCTTTCGGCGATAATCTTCAGAGCCTCCCCTTCGGAGTATCTGTTTAGATGAGCCCCGGGGTGGAAGTTTATGTATTTGAGACCCAAAAGGTGGGCTCTCTCAACCTCGTCCTTCAGGGCGAGGAAGGACTTTTTAGCCTTTTCCCCGTCGGGGGAACAGAGGTTTATCAAATATCCCGCGTGGGGGAGTATGTATTCGGGAGAAAAACCCAACCGCTTTAGGTTTTCCTTAAAGCGCCTTACCCTTTCGGGGGGATAGGGTTTGTCGAACCACCTCCTTTGGTTCTTCAAAAAGAGGGCGAAGGCGTTTGCCCCTATCGCCCTTGCGTTTTCGGGTGCCCTCTCGACACCCCCGGCTGTGGAAACGTGCGCGCCTATATACATTAAACCCCTATTAGGTTAGAAGGAGTTTTGACCCACCTCTATGAGGTTGGGAATTTTTTTCACTTCCCTCCGAGGGTTTCGTAAATTTTGTAAACCTCCCTGCGGTTAACCTTTATACCCCTTTCCTTTAGGGTTTTGTAAATCTCCTTCGCACCCATGCCTTTTTCTTTTAACCTTTTTATCTCCCCCTCGAGGTTTATGTCTTCTTTTTCCTCCACCTTTGGGCGGAAGAGAATTACAAATTCACCCCTAACCTTGTCGGGGTTTTCCCTAAAGAAATCGATGACCTCTTGGGTGGTCTCCCCCCTGATAAACTCCCCGTGGAGTTTCGTAAGTTCCTTTGCCACCGCCGTTGGGGGATTTCCGAATATGTCCCTAACCGCCTCGAGGGTTTTCAAAAGCCGGTGGGGCGACTCGTAGAGGATGAAAGTGGTTTCCAATCCCTTATAGGGTTCGAAAAATTTTTCCAGTCCCTTTTTCGGGGGGAAACCCAAAAAGAGGAACCTGTCGGTGGGAAGACCGCTTCCGACCAAGGCGGGAATGAAGGCTGTCGCCCCCGGAAGGGGTTCGACCTCTATACCCTCCTCCACGCACGCCCTCACGAGGCGGTAGCCGGGGTCGGAGATGCCGGGCGTTCCCGCATCGCTCACCAGCGCAACATCTTTGCCCTCCTTCAGCAACCCCAAGAGGAGCGGAATTTTCTCCTCCTCCTTCGGTTGGTAGTAGGAGATAAGTTTTTTCCCCATAATGTTGTAGTGGTTTAGGAGTTTTAGCGTTTGGCGGGTATCCTCGCACGCTATTATGTCGACTTCTTTCAAAACCTCCAGCGCCCGGAGGGTTATATCCTTCAGGTTCCCTATCGGTGTGGGGACGATGTAGAGTTTCCCCATAGCGGGTTTAAAATTATTGACCGCCGATGGAGTATAGGGAGAGAAGGGCTACCACTGTGTTGGTGGTCAGAAAGGATGGAAAGACCTGTATGGGCGGGGACGGGCAGATAACCTTTGGAAATACCGTCTTAAAGCACACCGCAAAGAAGGTTAGGAAAATCTACCACGGCAAGGTGTTGGTGGGGTTTGCCGGCGGTGCCGCCGACGGGCTCGCCCTCATGGAGAGGCTCGAGCGCAAACTTGAGGAGCATAGGGGGAATCTGACCCGCGCGGCGGTCGAGCTGGCCAAAGAGTGGAGGATGGACAAAGCCCTCCGCCGGCTCGAGGCGCTCCTGCTCGTGGCGGACGAAAAACATATTTATCTCCTCTCGGGCATGGGCGACGTCATAGAACCGGAGGAACCGATATTGGCGATAGGTTCGGGGGGAAACTACGCCTTAGCCGCCGCGCGGGCGCTTTACAGAAACAACCCCGACATGGACGCCCGCCAAATCGTTGAGGAAGCGCTGAAAATAGCCTCGGAGATATGCATCTACACCAACGACAGGTTTACCTTCGAGGAATTGGGTTAGCCCCTTTGGGGGATTTTTTTCTTCGGAAGTTTTTCCCGGAAGAAACTCCGGAATCGAACATTAAACTTCCCCAACGACAAAACTTCGGTGGGGAAAATAAACCCTCTCGGAGGCGATAATGCAGACCGCTTTGAACCGCGAACGGTTGGTAAGGGAGAAGAAGAAGATAGCCCTTCTGTCGATACTCCTAAACCTCTTCCTCTCGGTGTTGAAGATTACCTTCGGTTTGATAGGGGGGTCGTCCTCCCTTGTAGCCGACGGTATCCACTCGCTCGCCGACCTCGCCGCCGCCGTCTCGGTCTATATCGGCATAGTTATAGCGAACGTAAGGAGCGACAAATTCCCCTACGGGCTTTATAAGGTCGAAAACCTGGTCTCCCTGATTAGCGCCCTCGCCATATTCTTCGCCGGCTGGGAGATATTTAAGGAGGTAATCCTCGAAAACAAGGTCAGGCACATAGAGAACCTCCCCCTTGTCCTCTCGGCGGTTGTAATAACGATAGTCGCGACCTTTCTCTTCTCCCGCTGGGAGCGGAAAAAGGGTGAGGAGCTGAACTCCCCGAGCCTCATAGCCGACGCCGAACACATCAAAACCGATATGCTCTCCTCGATAATCGTCCTCGTCGGTATCCTCGGAAATTACTTCGGCTACCCCTGGGTGGAGAAGGCGGCGGTATTCGTCATAGTTCTCCTCATCTTCCACGCCGGATGGGAAATAATGTCGGAGGCTCTCAAAGTTCTTCTAGATGCGGAGGTCGATAAGGAAACCCT
>JALWDU010000105.1 GCA_027036735.1 Aquificales bacterium
CTCCCTTCCTTTCGACACCCTTTGCGAAACCCAAGAGGTTTAACCCCTTTTGGAAAATCTCCTCCCACTCCTCCCTTGGGTGGTTTTCCATCAAGTCCCTCGCCACCTGGCGACCTATCTCCCTCAATGTGGCAAACGCACCCTTTTCGCCAAAAATTTCCCCCAAAGTGGTGGAGATTTCAAAGGCTATATCTACCGGAGAGGTTAAACCTTTTTCCTCAATCCTCCTTTTGAGGAGGGAAACCGCTTTCGAACCCACTACGGAGTCCAAAATTTGGAAGAGGTCTTCGACTATCTCGTTGGACAACCCGCCGCCCATATTTGCAAATCTCTCAAAAGACCCAAACGGGATTTTATTAAAGGGAACAAAAAACGGGAAAGTTAACGATTACTTCTTTTTGGGAACGTCGTGAACAATAACGGTCTTTCCAACGACGTCGGATAGAAGGTTTAAAGCCGCTTCCGTTCCCGAACCCATGGCTATAGCCACCATGGTCTGGTCGCCGGCTACCAACCCGGCGGCGTAGACGCCGGGCATTACCCTCTTTTTCTCGTCAACCTTTAGTTGAACCTTTCCCGGGCGGGGCGCTTTGGCGTGGGGCTGAACCTCCACCGGCAGACCCTCTATATCGAACTTGTGGAAGCCGGTAGCTATTATCACCTTTTCGGATTGAAACTCCCTTCCGTCCTCCGTTTTTAGGGTGAAATTTCCGTCCTCCCCAGTTATGGAGACAACCTTTCCCTCAACCAGGTCGACGTTATCGAAGGAGGAGACCCTATTTTTCATCTCCTCCCACACTTGGGTTCCCAAAGCCCCTATTTCCACCGCGGGGAAGTTTCTAAGTAGCGCCCTTTTTAGGTCGCTGTTTCCCTCGTCCACAACGAGGATTTTTTTATCCTCCATAATGGGTAGGTGTCCCTTGGCGCTGGCGAGGGTTGCCGCCGCCGCGAGACCCGCCGGTCCCCCTCCGACGATTGCCACAAAATACCTCATAAGGTCGATATTTAAATCCCTCCCGCGGTGGGAAACCTTTTAAATCTCACCCCTTTAAGAGGTTTAAAACCCCCTTAAAAACCTGCTCCGGCTTTACGGCGTAGCGGCATTCCAAAGTTCCGGTTTTGCAGACTTTCGGGTTGGGCTTGCAGGGATGGCAATTTAGGTTTTTGGGCTCGAAATAGAGCCCGCTCCGCGGGTAAAAACCGTAATGGGAAGAGGTGGCGCAGTAAACCGAAACCGCCGGCGTTCCGACCGCCTCGGCTATGTGAACCGGGGCGCTGTCGTTGGACACCAAAACCTTTGCGAGTTTAATAACGGCAACTAACTCCCCGACGGAGGTCTTTCCGCTCAAATCCAAAACCCCTTTAGGGTCTCTTATAAGAGACAAAACCCTATGGGAGACCTCCCTATCCCCCTTTCCCCCCGTTAGGACTACTTTAAATCCCTCCTCCAAAAGGAGGTCGATGAGTTTCGCGAAGTGCCCCTCAGCCCACCTTTTTGGGAGGAAATTTGCAGAGGGGGAAACGGCGACGTAGCGCTCGGGGAGACGGAATTTATCCCTCACCCTTTGGAGGTCTTCTTCCGAAACGGGTAAAAACAACCTGTCGGTGTGGGGTTTTATTCCAACCGCCCTTAGGAGGTTCTGGTTTCTCTCCACCTCGTGGATGCCCCAGCTGTGGTTTACCCTTTTGGTGTAGAGGAACGAGAGTTCCGCATTTTGGAAACCGACCCTCTCCTTTACCCCCGCCAGGTAGAGGGAGAGGGAAGTCCTAAGCCCCCTTTGGATGCCGAAACCCAGCTCGCTCTCCCTAATGGAACGGATAACCCTCCAAGTCCCCCTAATGGTTTTCTCAAGGGGAATAACCTCCACCCGTTCCCAGTTTTTGAAGAGTTCCACCGCAAAGGGTCTCGCCACCAGCTTTATAACCCCTTCGGGGAAGGCTCTTTCGAGGTTCAAGAGGAGGTTGGTCGTTAAGACCAAATCCCCCAAAAAGGCGCTCTGCCAAACGACCACACCCATCGGAGG
>JALWDU010000106.1 GCA_027036735.1 Aquificales bacterium
CCGACCTAGAGGAGGTCGAAAAACAGCTCAAGAAAGCGCAAGAGGTAGCCGCCAAATACGGCGAAAAGCTTTACAAGTTAGCCCAAGAGAACCAAAAGGGCGAAAATAAAGGCGGCGATAATAAGGGCGGCGACAACAAGGGGGACGACCAAGGTCCCATAGATGCCAAACCTGTCGATTGAAGACCTATCCCCGCCGCTTCGCGGCGGGCTTTTTCTTTTAATTAAAGTCTTTGATGATTAGGCTTGTCGTAGGTCTCGGAAATCCGGGCGAGCACTACAGGGAGACCCGCCACAACGTCGGTTTTATGGTTATAGACCACCTTGCGAGGCGTTTGCGTTTGAAGAAATACGAGGAGTGTTGTTTTTCCCACCTCTACAGGAAAAACATAAACGGGGAAACCGTCTACTTTGCAAAACCCCAAACCTATATGAACCTTTCGGGGGTAGCGGTTAAAAACCTCCTAATGGATTTGAATTTGCTTCCCGAAAACCTCTTGGTGGTTCACGACGATTTAGACCTACCTTTGGGTCATACGAAGTTGAAATTCGGGGGTTCCTCCGCCGGTCAAAAGGGTGTCGAAAACATCATTAAGGAGTTGGGAACCAAAAACTTCTACCGCTTGAGGATTGGGATAGGCAGACCCAAGGAAAAGAGGCAGGTGGTGAACTACGTTCTGTCGCCCTTTAGCCCCGAACAGCGCCCCGTCATCCAGAGGGCGATAGAGAAGGCGGGCGAGTGTATCCTAAGGGCTATCACCGAGGGGATAGAACCGGCTATGAATTTCTGCAATAGGAACGATTGAAAAAAAATCCCCAAAGGGGAGACCTATTTTCCGACCGCTTTTAGGAGCTCCCTTAGATTTTCCTCCATAAGTTGGGTGTAGTTTCCCCTTTCGTATTCCACTAATGGGTCTAACCCGACCGCCTTTACCCCCGTAAGGGAGGATAGTTTCTCCGCTATTTCCCTCCCCTTGGGGTTGGTGGTGGCGTAGAGGATTAAAACCCTCCCTTTGTCGGGTAAGTTTTTCAAGGTTTCCACCGTTTGGGTGAAGGTTTTGGGAGATATCCCGACCCCTCCGTGGGTTTCGAGAATAGCCAACACCTCGAGGTTGTAGTCTCTGCCGAGCCACACGAAGGCGGGGTGAACCATAACAACCTTTAACCCCAAGGGGATAAGGCTTTTGTATTCGGTATCCAACCTCTGGAGCCGACTAATCAACCTTTCCCACCTATTGCGGTCTATCTTTAAACCCTCCACCGAGGGGAGCTTCTCGGCAAATGCAAGCCACCTTTTGGGGGAAAGCCAGAGGTGGGGATTTGCCGACTCGGGAAGTTTGAGTAGTTTTATAACCTCGACCCTCTTTTGGGGTGGGATACTTTTGGCAAACGGCTCGAGGTTTCCTATTAGGAAGACCTTTTTAGCCCTTTCGACGGCGACGGCATCGCGGGGTGTCAGGTCGTAGAGGTGGGGATTTTGTCCCGGTTTTACCAGCTGGTAAACGCTATAGAAGGGGTATACATTCTCCACCACCCAGGTGAGGGGGAATATAGAGGTCGCCAAAAGGGGTTTTTCCTTTTTCCCGCCGCACGAGGTGAGGAGAAGGATAGTTCCCAATAGGGAGAAAAGGAATTTTAGAAACCGCATAGGGGGTAAATTTAAGGCTCACTGCAAAGGTTTGTTGAAAAGGGAAAAACCTTTAGAGGTTTCCCTTTAAAAGTCCCTCCTCTTTGAGCCACTTTTTAACCTTTTCGGGGGAAACCTTTAAAATCTCCGCTATTTTTTCGGGAGACCAGCGGGTGGCTTTGTAGAGGTTTATAACATCCTCACGGGCTTTTTTTTCCAAGCCCCTTTCCATACCCTCCAAAAAGAGAGGGTCTTTTTCGAGGTCAATGGTGATAGGCATTTTTTGAACCTCCCTATGAAGGATATTTAAGCGTTTAGGTCTCAACCTCGCAAGGTGCAAAAGGTAGTTTAAGTATTTCTCCCTTTTGGGTTGGGGTAAAGATAGAAATTTGCTTAACAACTCTTTGAGTGTTCTATTTTCGTTTTCCATCCTACAGAGGATAGAGAGAACCCAATCGCTCGGCTCGGGGGAATTCAAGAGCAAAGAACAATCAACCTTGTTGAGGTCTATTAACCGATATTCAAACCTTAAGGTGGAGGTTTCCACAATCGGGGACATCCTTTTTAGGGGTTTCTCACCGACATAGACCACCGCTTGGTACGGAATTTTCCCGTAGTTTTCCAAAATGAGGAGGTGGTAATAAAGCATCCTCAAACCCATCTTGGGGTCATCGGTTGATTGCAACTCCAAATGGTAAATTTCTCCCTTGTGTTCCACTATTAGGTCGGCTTCCCTTTCGAACAACTTAGGGAGTTTTACATCTAAAAACTTCGCCTCCTTGGGGTAGAAAGATTTGTTAAAAACTAACCTTAAAAAGTTTACGGGAATATCCTTTATTAGCCTCCTTAAGGGGATATCGTAGGTTTTCGACATTTAGAGGTTGATTTTTCTACGTTTTACAAATGGAGTCGAAAGCCTTCCTCTTTAGGTTTACTTCATTCCACTCCCTCAAGGGGTCGCTATCCCAAACTATTCCCCCACCGGCATAGTAAAAGACCTCATTTCCCCTCCCTAAGGCGGTTCTTATAGCCACGTTGCAGGTAAAGTCTCCGTTTGGTTTTATCACCCCGATTGTGCCGCAATAGACCTCCCGCGGGTGGGGTTCGAGCTCGTCGATAATCTCGACAGCCCTCCGCTTGGGCGCACCGGTAACGGAGGCGGGCGGGAAGGTAGCCCTTATTATCTCCTCAAAACCTTTAGAGGTCTTCGCCGAAACGGTGCTGACCAATTGGTGGAGGGTCTTATAGGTTTCCACCCCAAAGAGCTTTTCAACCTTCACGCTCCCCCACTCGGCGACCCTGCCGAGGTCGTTCCTCACCATGTCGGTAATCATTAGGTTCTCGGCGAGTTCCTTTTCCATCTCAAAAAACCTCTTGGGGTCTTCGGTTATAGGCAAGGTTCCCTTTATAGGTTTGGAAGTAATTTTCTCCCCCTCCTTTTTGAGGAAGAGTTCCATAGAGCCGGAGGCTATAAAGAAGTCTCCAAAGTGGGCAAATACCCCGTAGGGAACCTCTTGGCGGTTTATAAAGGCTTCGTATAACCCCAAGGGGTCACCCTCAAATTCGTAGTCGAACCTAACGGTGAAATTTACCTGGTAGATGTCCCCCCTTTCGATGTAGCCTTTGATTTTTTCAAACCGCTCGAGGTATTCGCTTTTTGTCAGGGAACTCCCCTTGTGGGAGAGGGTGAACTTTCCACCACCTTTGGGTGGGGTTTCCCGGAGGAGGGCGACCGCAAAGGGTGGGAAGGTGTTTTTTTTCTCCGTTTTGAGGTCTAAAAGTTCGTAGCCACTCTCAAAGGAGATGTAAAAGAGCAGAAGTTCCCCCTTGAGGTCTCGGGCGGTTTTAAAAAACTCCTCCCACGTTTGGGGAAAGAGTATCCTCTCGGGGTAAAGGAAAGCCCGTCGTCCAAGAAAACCCCTTTCCAAAACGGCGTAAGCCATCGACCCAAAACTCTCTATTTTTAAAAACATACCCCCCGAAGGGGGCTTTTCGAAAATTGATAGGTTATGAAATATCTCTTCGGTCCCGTTCTCTCCCGTAGGCTCGGGCTTTCTCTTGGGGTGGATTTATTGCCACCTCAAAAGGTCTGTTCTATGGATTGTCTATACTGCGAGTGTGGGAAGACCGACCGCAAATACCTTACGATGGAGCGAAGGGAGTGGGTTCCCACCGATGGGGTTAAGAGGGAACTGGAAGACCTACTAAGGGATGAGAGCTTTTACGTCGATTATGTAACCCTTTCGGGAAACGGAGAGCCGACCCTCCACACAAAGTTTGGCGAGATTGCGAGGTTTGTAAAGGAACTCCGTCCCGACCTCAAGGTGGCGCTTTTGACAAATGCCTCAACCCTCCACATGGAGGAGGTTTTAAGAGACCTGAGGTGGTTCGATTTGGTCTCACCCTCCCTCGATGCGGTTTCGGAGGAGGTCTTCAAGAGGGTAAACCACCCCGCGCGGGGACTGACGGCGAAAAAAGTCCTCGAGGGGCTTCAAAAACTCAAAGACCACTTCGGGGGGGAAATTTGGCTCGAAACCCTCTTTGTGAAAGGTGTTAACGACACCCCCGAAGAGGTCGAAAAAATTGGGGAATGGGTTCACCGCCTAAAGCCCGACCGGTGGCAACTCAACACGGTGGTGCGACCGCCCGCCTACAACGTGAGGGGTCTTTCGGAGGAGGAACTGCTCGATATCGCAAAGAGGGTCGGTTATCCCAAAACCGACATAGTTTGCTACAACTACCTACGCCTCGAGGATATTAAGGGAGTTCCCTCCCGCGCGGGGGAGGTGGAAAAAAGGCTCCTCGAGATGGTAAAGAGGCGTCCCTCACCCCTCGAGGAGGTGAAAAGGGCTTTAAAGCTCACCGACGAGGGTTTAGAGGAGGTTCTCGAAAAACTCCAAAGGGAGGGAAAGGTAAAGGTGGAAACCTTCGAAGGGAAGAGGTATGTCGTTTCCGCTTAAGGGGGTTAGAGGTCTTCGTGTTTCCAACCGAGGTAGTCCATTACGCTCCTAACATCCTTGTCCCCCCTTCCGGAGAGGTTTACGACCACTATACCGTCCTTTCCTATCTCGCGGGCTATCTCGACCGCCTTTATAATCGCGTGGGAGCTCTCGAGGGCGGGGATTATCCCCTCGGTCTTTGAGAGGAGTTTGAAGCCTTCGAGAGCCTCCTCGTCGGTGGCGGCTATGTATTCCGCCCGACCGCTATCTTTGAGCCAGGCGTGTTCGGGACCCACTCCGGGGTAGTCGAGACCCGCCGATATGGAGTGGGTGGGTTTTATCTGACCCTCCTCGTCCTGGAGGAAGTAGCTCTTCATCCCGTGGAGAACGCCCACCGAACCCTTTATCAGCGAAGCGGCGTTTTTGTCGGTGTCGAGTCCCAGCCCGGCGGCTTCGACCCCTATAAGCCTAACCCCCTCGTCCTCTATGAAGGGGTAAAAGATGCCCATCGCGTTGGAACCCCCTCCCACGCAGGCTACTATCGCGTCGGGGAGTCTGCCCTCCTTTTCGAGGATTTGCCTCTTGGTCTCCTCTCCTATAACGCTCTGAAAGTCCCTAACCATTTCGGGGAAGGGGTGGGGTCCCACGACCGAGCCGATTATGTAGTGGGTGGTCTCCACGTTGGTAACCCAATCGCGGAGAGCTTCGTTTATGGCGTCCTTTAGGGTGCGGGAGCCCTTCTTAACCACCTCCACCTTGGCGCCGAGAAGCTCCATCCTAAAGACGTTTAGCGCCTGCCTCTTTGCGTCCTCCTCGCCCATATAGACAACGCACTCCAGTCCGAAAAGCGCCGCCGCCGTAGCGGTCGCAACCCCGTGCTGTCCCGCCCCCGTTTCGGCGATAACCCTCCTTTTACCCATTCGGAGGGTGAGAAGCGCCTGACCTATGGTGTTGTTTATCTTGTGCGCGCCGGTGTGGTTTAGGTCTTCCCTCTTTAAGTAGATTTTCGCCCCGCCGACATACTTGGTGAGGCGCTCGGCAAAATAGAGGGGTGTCGGTCTCCCCACGTATTCGCGCAGGTAGTATTCGAATTGCTTCCTAAATTCGGGGTCGTCTTTAGCCTTTCTGTATTCGCGCTCCAGCTCTTCGAGGGCGTACATTAGGGTTTCGGGAACGAACTTTCCGCCGAACCCTTCGAAGTATCCCCTCTCGTCGGGTAGATTGGGCATACTTACTCCATTTTAGATTTACTCCCCGCGCTCCGCGCGGGCTTTAACTTTTTTATAGAGTTATGGAAGAGACCCGCTTCCTAGCCGAGTGGCACCTGCAGAGGGTGGCGAGGTGGCTTACGCTCTTCGGCTATCCCACCGAGGTAGTTCCCAAACTCACAAAGGAGGACATTTACCGGTGCGCCTCCGGTAGGTGCAAAATACTGACAACCTCCCGCCGCTGGGAGAAAACCTTCAAAAACCTAAAGGTGGATTATCTAATCCTACCCAACACGGAGGATTGGATTACCCAACTCTGCATGGTTTTAAGGCACTTCAACCTAAAACCCCGTTTGGAGCTAAATTACTGCCCCCACTGTTTGGG
>JALWDU010000107.1 GCA_027036735.1 Aquificales bacterium
TAGAAACTGCCAGTAAAAGTGGTATTGGGGTAGATACCTCTCGAGGGAAACCCAAATCAAAAACAATCCCAACAGCAGGAGCGGGTGGTGGGTTATCCCCCTATGGGTGTTCCAGAGGGATTTCTTCTTACCCTTGGAGGGGACTAAAGAGGAAAACTTTAGGTCTATGTCGGGAAAGGTCGAACCTATCACCGCGGCGGGGAGGGCGTAACCGGGAACGTTGAAGAGAAAACCGAAGACCAACCCCCCCAAAATGTGGGTTGAACCCTTCATTATTCCTCCTCAATCTCGACTATATCCTCGGGGGGTTCCTCCTCACCCTCCTCCTCCACCAGTTCCTTGACGTATTCGGCGTATTCCTCGGGGCTTAGCAAATCCTCAACCTCGGTGGGGTCTCTCATCTCTATAACGCAAATCCACCCGTCTTCGTAGGGGTACTCGTTTATCAGCTCGGGGCTGTTTTCCAACTCGCTGTTAATATCGACAATCTTTCCGCTAACGGGCGCGTAAACGGGGGCTACGCTTTTGACACTCTCTATATTTGCCACCGTATCGTTTTGCTCCACCTCCTGGTTGAGCTCCGGCAATTCCACGTAAACGATGTCGCCCAACTCACTCTGGGCGTAGTCGGTTATACCTATACGGGCTTTGTTCCCCTCCTCGACGAGACACCACTCGTGTTCCTTCGTATAAAAGCGGTCTTTGGGTATCCTGTACTTTCCCGCAACGATAATTTCGTCCATGAGAAGTTAATTTATAGTCGAAAGTGAAAAAGAAGCCCGCCGCTTCGCGGCGGGGGTGGAATTAAACGATATCCTTTAAAAAGACGTATTCGTGCCTTTGAGGTCCCGTCGAGAGCATAACTATGGGAACTCCGATATAGTCCTCTATAAATTCCAGATAGCGTTTCGCATTAGGAGGCAGTTTCGATATATCGGTCAACCCTTTGGTGCTCTCCCTCCACCCGGGTAGGGTTTCGTAGACAGGTTTGCAATTTTCGAGAACCTCCAAAGATGCGGGGAAGTCCCTGTAAATTTTGCCCTTATACTCGTAGGCGACGCATACCTTTATTTCGGGATAGCCGTCGAGAACGTCCAGCTTGGTGAGAATTATCCCGTCCAGGGCGTTCACATCGACGGCGTGCTTTAGGGCTACTAGGTCTAACCAACCCACGCGGCGGGGTCTGCCGGTTGTGGCGCCGTATTCGCCGCCCTTTTCGCGCAGTTTCTCAGCCTCCTCACCGTGCAATTCGGTGGGGAAAGGTCCACCGCCGACCCTTGTCAGGTATGCCTTAGCCACCCCGTAAATCTTTGCATCCCTGAAGTATTTGGGCGAAAGTCCGGTGCCGTTAGCCAGACCGAGAGCCGAAGAGTTCGAGGAAGTCACGTAGGGATAGGTTCCCATATCGATATCCAAAAGGGTGCCCTGCGCCCCCTCGAAGATTACGCTCTTCCTATTCTCCCTCAGGAACTTGGCGGTGTCTATAACCCTATCCCTGAAAAATTCGAAGGGTTTGACAACCTCCTCCTCTATATAACGGGTATCTATCTCGAATCTCTCCCCGAAAACCTTTTCGGCTATATCCTTGACAAACTCGATATTCTCCTCGACCTTTTTCTCAAACACCGCGCGGTCGAAGAGGTCGACCATACGGATGCCCTTTCTCATGAATTTGAACATGTAGGCGGGTCCTATACCCCTTAGGGTTGTCCCCACCCCGTTTTTCCTCTCCAGTAGTTTGTCCAAAAGCTTGTGGTAGGGCATAACCACGTGCGCCCTATCGCTTATATAGAGCTTGTGGAGTATCTTGTTCCCCTTAGCCTCTATATCCCTAACCTCTTCCAATAAGGCTTTTAGGTCTACGACCATTCCCTGGGCTATTACGCCCACGTTGTGGGGGTGGAGTATACCGGTGGGAAGCAGGTGCATAATATACTTAACGCCGTTGATAACCACGGTGTGACCGGCGTTGGAACCCCCCTGATAGCGAACCGAGACGTCGAAGTGTTCCGATAGGAGGTCGACTATCTTCCCCTTACCCTCGTCACCCCATTGGGCTCCGAGAATAACCAGCTTATTAGACATACCAAAAGGTTTTTATTATCTCATATATCCCGTTTTGGTAAAAAATCGAAACCGTTAGCGGTTATTTTCCAAAAAAGCCGAAAAAGTTCCCATAATACTCCTTAAAAATACCTTTGGAGGTTTGAAAAATGGTTTCTTCCGGCGCTTTGGTGGCTTTTAGCAACGATAAGAATATCCTTATAATCCTCAAAGCCTGCGAAAATGCCGATAAACTTCTAGACCCCAAAAATGTAAAAGATTTCGTGAAATTTTCAAACGAACTGCTCGAGCATATAGAGAAACCTACCGACGTTCTCGACTACTACACCCACGCAAAAATGCTCTACCGCCTTATAAAGGAGCGCTTGGGAACCGATAAGGTGGGTTTTTACGTTTACGACCTCGAGGTCTCCTATCCCATCAGGGGAAACAGCCCGGAGGAACTCGAACAGGCTATCGAAAATGAGGCGATGATAGACAAACCCATCTTGGCATACTCCAGGTGTTTCGAAGACGTTCCCATACTTTTAATCGCCGACCTGGACAGCTACAAGACCTACGAGGTCAAGCGTTAACTTTTATCCCCGCCTTCGGCGGGCTTCTTTTTTTGAGAATATTCAATTTATGAACTTTTTGCTGGAGATAGGAACGGAAGAGCTTCCCGCCGCCTCCATTTTGCCGGCTCTCGAATACTTGAAAAATTCCATAAAGGGGTTTCTGGAGGAGAGGGAAATCCCGTTCGGGGAAATAGAGGTTTTCGGAACCCCCCGCAGGTTGGTGGTTCATATAAAAAACCTCTCGGAGGAGGAACCCACAAAGAGGGAACTCGTTTGGGGACCCCCGAAAAATGTAGCCTTCGGTAGTGAGGGAAAACCTACCAAAGCCCTCGAAGGGTTTTTGAAAAAAAATAACGCCTCGCCCGAAGAGGTAAAAATTCTCCCCAAAGGTAAGGGGGAGTATGTGGCTATAGAGCGCCTCGTCGGGGGCAGGAAGACCGAAGAACTGCTGGCGGAGAAAATTCCCGAAATACTCGACAACGTTCCCTTTCCCAAATACATGCGTTGGGATAGCTCGGGTAAGCTCTTTTTGAGACCGGTGCGCTGGATTTTGGCGCTCGCCAACGACAGGGTTGTTCCCTTCAGGTGGGGTGGTATAGAGAGCTCAAACACCACCTACGGGCATAGGTTTGTAAATAACGGGGGAAACTTCAGGGGCAAACCCCTCCAAGTTAAGGATACGGTCGATTACTTCAAACTCCTAAGGGAGCATTACGTAATTCTCGACCACCGCGAGAGGAGGGAACTTATCGAGAAAACCCTTTCGGAGTATGAGGGCGAATTCGGTGCAAAAGTCCCCCTAAGGGAGGATTTGGTGGAGGAAAACACCTTTTTGGTCGAATACGTTCACCCAATCCTCGGAGGGTTTGACGAAAAATATCTGGAACTCCCGCCGTTGGTTATCATTACGGTTGCGGCGCACCACCAGAGGTTTTTCTGTTTCCAAAAACCCACCGGTGAGGTGGTTAACAAATTCCTCGCCATATCCAACAACGTGCCGAAAAACGACAACGTCGTCCGCGAGGGTTTTGAGAAGGTTTTAAAAGCCCGCCTCGAGGATGCCCTATTCTTCTACAGGGAAGACCTAAAGAGGAGGCTCGAAGACCTCGTTCCCAAACTTAGGGGAATTCTCCAACACCCCAAATTGGGAACCCTTTACGACAAAACCCTTAGGTTGGTCGATATATCGGTGGAGCTCGCCTCTTGGCTCTATCCCGAGAAGGTTAAAAAAGCCGAGAGGGCGGCATATCTGTCCAAAGCCGACCTGCTAACCGAAATGGTTAAAGAGCTCGACGAACTTCAAGGTTATATGGGCTATATCTACGCCAAAGCCCAAGGGGAGGACGAGGAGGTCGCCAAAGCCCTCTGGGAGCAGTACAAACCCAAAGGAGCCGACGACGAGGTTCCCCAAACCGATGTGGGAACCGTTCTATCGATAACCGATAAGGTTCACGACTTGGTGGGCTACTTCGGTATAGGGGAAAAACCCCGCTCCACCGCCGACCCCTACGGACTGCGCCGCGCCGCCCTCGGAATTATCCGCATAGTTGACAAAAAACGGTTAAACATCGACCTCGAAAGGTTGATAGAAATTACCTACGACCGCTTTGAGGAATTGGAACTCTCCAAAGGAAAACTTCTAAGGGAGTTAGACGAATTCCTTAAGGGGAGGTTGCTCAACTACCTTGCCCCCACCTACGGGAGGGAATTGGTTTCGGCGGTTCTCGAGACCAAGAGCGGTTTCGACATTCTGGAGGTTATCGAAACCGTCGAAAAACTCCACTCCTTGCTCGAAAGCGAACTCCTCGCCGAAATTAGAGAGGCTTACCGCCGCGTTCGCAAGATTATCGCCAAGGTGAAGGAGGAATACGGCTTAAATCCCGACCTCCTAAAACTCCCCGAGGAGGAGGAGCTTTATAAGGCACTCCTCGAAGTGGAGGAGATTTTCGAAAACCTACCCTTGGAGGAAAAACTCCAAAGACTTCACTCCCTCAAAGGGGTTATAGACAAATTCTTCGACAACGTTATGGTCATGGCTAAGGAGGAGGATATAAGGAAAAACCGCATAGCGCTCCTCCAACGGCTCAAAAAACTCTTCGAGAGGGTTGCAAACTTCGAAAAAGTCCCCGTAAAGGGAGAATGAAGTTTTTCCAACTCTTTAGGGTTTCTTTTTTTTTCCAACCTCCCTTATAAGGAGGGGTAAACCGTGGAAAAAGGACTTATAGCTGCCCTCCTTCTCTCCTGGTTTGTCGGCATAACCGCCATTTTGCTGGCAAATTGGGAGCTGAAGAGGAGGAAAAAAGAGAAACACACCTAAAGGAGTTTTAAAAACTTCCCCTATTGCTAGCAAATACGGCATGGAATATTCCCAACGGGTTTTAAATTCCTCACCTACCCCAACCGGTGAAAGTAAAGCTCCCCTATGGAGTCCAAGCTAAACTTTATAACCATCAGGCGGTCTAAGCCCAAAGAGACACCCGCGTATAGGGGCGGTAATTTTTTGTGGATTTCAACAAATTCCCTATCGAGGGGGAGGTTTAATTCCTCCGCCACCTTTTGGAGGCGTCTTTCGACCTCCGAGGGGTCGTTTATCTCGGTGTAACCGTTAGCCAGTTCTACGCCGAACATGTATAGCTCGAAGCGTTCGCACCAGCCGTTTTGACATCTCGCCAACGCGCCGAAGCGTTCGGGAAAGCCGTAAACGAAGGTGGGGCGCTCCCAACCGAGGTATTTTTCCAACTCCACATAGGTGTGGAAAAAGAGGGTCTCGGCGTCCTCGTCCGGTTCGAAGTGGATACCCCTCTCCTCCAATTGGCGCTTGAATGCCTCCCCATCCCTTAGGAGGAGTTCCAAATCCAATCCCAAATAGGTCTTGTAGGCTTCTTTTAGGGAGACCTTTAGGGGGTCGTTTTTTATCTCCCTCCCCCTGTAGGTTATCCGCCCGCCAAAGAGCTCCTTTAGGAGGAGGGAGATTTCCTCCATCAAAAAGCGGTAATCGACCCCTATTTTGTAGTATTCGAGCATGAGGAATTCAAAGTCGTGAAGCCGCCCCCCCTCGCGGTTTCTAAAGACGTGGCATATCTGAAAGATGTCCCTCCGGTAGCGGGCGAGGAGCTTTTTCATGGCGTATTCGGGAGAGGTGTGGAGGTAAAAAGCCCGCCTTCGGCGGGAAATATCCTCCACCTCGCAGGGTATGGGAAAGACATTCTCGTCCAAATTGGGGTAGGGGAGGAGGTGGGGGGTAACCACTTCGGTGTATCCCCTCTTTTTGAAAAATCCCCTAAGGGTGTCGAGGAATTTTTCGACCTCCAGAAGTTGGTTCATAGAAAAAAATAGTCGTTCGGAAACCCCCTATCTGTGATAGAGGGAGGCGAACGACCACCGTAAAGTGTTATTTTCTCTTCCCTTCCTTGTGTTTAAGTTTCAACTCTCCGCTTAAAGCCTTTTCCATACACTCCATTACAAATTGGTGGAAACTTTTGTAATCGTTTTCAATCAGCCATTTCCTAAACTCCTTCCAAAGATGTTTTTCTATCCTTAGCGATGTTCTTACATATTCTTTTTTCTGCATAAAAGCATAATTATGTTATAATTTTTACTTAGGTAGGTAATGCTAAAACGGACGTTAAAAGTGAGGCTATACCCAACGGGGAAACAAAAACAGATACTTAGAGAAATTCAAATTAGATGTGCTAAACTTTGGAACAGGGCTAACTACCTAATCCGTCAAGAATACTTTAAAAACGGGAAAATTCTTTCTTACAATCAAGTCTATAATTTCGTTAAAAACTCTCCTGAATACAAAGCATTACCTACCGATATTTCCCAAGCAATTTTAAAGAAGTTATCCGAAAGTTGGAAATCTTTTAAAGAACTTAAGAAACTCAAAGAAAAAGGTAAACTTCCAGAACATATTAAAAAAGTTTCTCCACCTAAATATTTCAAAAACAGAAAACTTAATCAAACTTTGCCTATGTCTATTATCCCTATCCTTGCTCCGAGAAGTTATAGTTTAGGAGATTTCTCTTTTTCTTTTACTGTTCCTAAAGATTTCAAAGAAAATTATGGTATTAAGAAACGCTTGGAGATTTTAGCAACTTACCGAATTCCTTACAAAAATTATAAACTCAAAAAAGCAGAAATTCTAAACAAAAACGGAAAGTGGTATGTCCATATTTCGGTAGAAATACCTAAAAAGGAATTAAAAGAAACTAAAAAAGTTAACTACGCAAGTATAGATTTAGGAATAAGAAATCTAATAACTTTAGCAATTTACGACGAGGAAAGAAAATTAATAAGAATTTATCAATTTAAATCCAAAGAACTACTCAAAGAATGGAAATATTGGAATAGAAAAATAGCTAAATATCAATCAAAATTAGCTAAAAGTGGATATAAGGGAAGTTCTTTGAAACTTAGAAAATACTACGAAAATAGAAACAAACGAATAAAAGTAGCAATTCAACAGATAATTAACAAAAACAAAATAATCCAAATTTTGGATAGATATGGAGTTAAGGAAATATTTATCGGTGATTTAACAGGTATAAGAAACGGAAAGGATTACGGAAAGGAGTTAAACAAACTTTTGCATAATTTCTGGATAAGAAAACAATTTTTAAATATTTTGAAATACAAGTTAGAAGAAGTGGGAATAGGTTTAACCCCTATTCCCGAAGCCTATACTTCTAAAACCTGTTTTAATTGCAGTTTAGAAGTTAAAAGACCAAAGCAACACTTCGTAATTTGCTCCAATTGTGGGAAACTCCATTCTGATACAAATGGAGCAATAAATATCTTAAAAAGAGGATTAAAACTGAAAAATTTGGAATGGAAGAAAATAGGGGAAGTTCACTTAATTTGGAAGTTTAAACAGACAAACAGATGGGTATTTAGGTATTTGAGAATATACAAAAAGGACAAAGATAAACCCCTTGTGAGGGGACAGGCTAACAACCCGCCAGTGGGGGTAGCTACTCCAAAAAGAAGTAGCTACTCTCCAAAGTCAAGCCCCGCATTTCTAATGCGCGGTGGTTGACGGCGAAAGTTAATAAACCTTAAAGGGTTTTCTGCGTTTTTTAATACCCCTTTGGGAGGTTTCGGCAAATTTCCCATTCCATGAAGAGGAAAGAGCTTTTGAAAACTATTCCGCTCGCGGGAACGGAAAGGGGTATTATCACCATTGCAAGGGTAGAGGAGCCTTACGGTGAGGGAACTCCTCCGGTGGTAAGTATAGGGATTTCCCTAAAGGGTGACCCCGACAATCCCGATTGGAAGGTGCATATTCCCTACGATAACCTTCCCGAGGTTATCGAGGCGCTAAGGGAGGAATACGAACGCTTTAAAAAATAACCTCCCCGCGGAGCGGGCTTTATTTTTTATTAAGAAATGGCAAAGGAGCTAAAGCGCGGTATAGTTGTGGAACGTGCGGGACAGAAGATTGGGGTATACCTGCCCGAGGAGAGGAAAACCTACCGCGGTATCCCCATGGGTAAAGTCCGCAAAAAGACCCGCATATACGCGGGGGACTACGTCAGGGGTAGGGTGGTAGACCAAAACACCTTTGCGATAGAGGAGGTCGAAGAGCGGAAAAACCTCTTGGTGCGCCCTCCGGTTGCGAATGTCGACCGCGTCGTGATAGTGGAGACGATAGAGCACCCCCCGTTTCAACACTTTTTGCTCGACAACCTCTTGGTGGTCTACGATTATCTTGGTCTCGACACCGTCATAGTCTTCAACAAGATAGACCTACTTTCGGAGGAGGGTAAAAGGCAACTCCAAAAGTGGGAAAAAATTTACACCGACGCCGGTTACGACGTTTTGAAGGTTTCCGCCAAAACGGGTGAGGGTATAGAGGCTTTAAAGGACTACCTGAAGGGTCAGGTCTGCATTTTGGCGGGTCCCTCGGGGGTTGGTAAGAGTTCCATACTCTCGGCTCTAACCGGCTTGCAGCTGCGCACCCAGGAGGTTAGCGAAAAGACCGAAAGGGGAAGGCACACCACAACCGGCGTCCACCTGATACCCTTCGGTGAGGGCTCCTTTATAGGCGACACGCCCGGCTTTTCAAAGGTCGAGGCGCTCCAGTTTATGCCGAAGGAGGAGGTTAGACTCCACTTCCCCGAGTTTCTGCGCTACCGGTGTAAGTTTTCCAACTGCATGCACCTAAACGAGGAGGGTTGCGAGGTTAGGGAAGCCCTAAAGAGGGGTGAGATTTCCTGCGAACGCTACAAGAGTTATCTGAAGATGATTAAGGAATACGTCGATTGGCTCAAGGATTATTGCCGGGAGGAGGATTGATTTTCTTTCCCCCCTTTGGGTTTTCTCCGAAATTCAACCCCGAGGGTGGGATAATCTTTTTTCCTTAACCCGCCATGGACAAGAATATGGAGAACTTCGAGTTTCCCCGCATCAGGAGGTTGCCCGAATACGTCTTCGAGCAGGTCAACAAGATTAAGTATCAACTCCGAAGGGAGGGAAAGGACATAGTTGACTTCGGTATGGGAAATCCCGACATTCCCCCTCCCAAGCATGTGGTGGAAAAGCTTTGCGAGGTCGCCAAAAGGAAAAACGTTCACGGCTATTCCTCTTCGAGGGGTATCCCGCGGCTTAGGAAGGCTTTGGCGAATTTCTACAAAAGGAGGTTTGGCGTAGAGCTCGACCCGGAGAGAGAGGTAATTCTCACCATAGGGGCTAAGGAAGGTTATTCCCACCTTATGTTGGCTATGCTCTCGCCGGGCGACAGCGCCATAGTCCCCACCCCCACCTACCCGATACACTACTACGCCCCCATCATAGTCGGTGCGGAGGTTAGGGCGCTTCCCCTACCGATGGAGCTCGAGGGGGAGGAGTTTCAGGAAGAGTTTTTGAGGAGGCTCTACGATGTTTACAACTCGTCGATGCCCAGCCCCTCGGTGCTGGTTATAAGCTTTCCCCACAACCCCACCACCCTCACGGTAGAGCTCGACTTTTTTAAAGAAATCGTGAGGTTCGCCAAGAAAAACAACCTCTGGGTCGTCCACGACAACGCCTACGCCGACATCTATTTCGACGACTACGTTCCCCCCTCCCTACTGCAGGTCGAGGGGGCTAAGGATGTGGCGGTGGAGCTCTACTCTCTTTCCAAGAGCTTTTCCATGGCGGGTTGGAGGGTAGCCTTTGCGGTCGGCAACCCCGTTTTGGTCAGGAACCTGCAGAGGCTAAAGAGCTACCTCGATTACGGGGTCTTTACCCCCATACAGGTGGCGGCTATCGTCGCCCTCGAGAGCGACTATTCGGTCGTGAGGGAGATAGCGAAGGTTTACGAAAAGCGGAGAAACCACCTGGTTAACGGTCTAAACCGCATCGGTTGGAAGGTGAGAAAGCCCAAGGCGACCATGTTCGTCTGGGCGAAAATCCCCGAGTATTTCACCGAAGTGAAGGGTATGGGTTCCCTCGATTTCGCCAAGTTCCTCCTATACGAGGCGGGTGTCGCCGTTTCCCCGGGGATAGGTTTCGGTAAGCACGGCGAGGGGTGGGTGCGCTTCGCCCTTGTGGAGAACGAGATGAGAATTAAGCAGGCGGTGAGGGGTATAAAGCGAGCTTTCAAAAAGGCTGGGTTTTACGATTATCGGGAAAAGGGAAAGGTGAATGCTTAAGGCGGTAGAATTGACAAAAAATTACGGCGGTAGGGAGATACTCAAAGGGGTTGGTATTGAAGTGCCTAAAGGGAAAATAGTCGGTTTATTGGGTCCCAACGGGGCTGGGAAGACCACCACCTTTAGGTGCATCATAGGCTTCGAAATTCCCGACAGCGGGGAGGTTCTCCTCGACGGGGAGGACATAACCAATCTTCCACCCTACGAGAGGGCTCGGAGGGGATTGGCTTTCCTCCCGCAGGAACCCTCCATATTTCCCGACCTAACGGTGTTCGAGAATATTCTGATGTTTGCCGAACTCCTCGCGGAGGATAGGGAGAAGGCGGAAGTCCAAACGGTGGAGATACTCAAAGACTTCAACCTCTACCACTTAAAGGACAGCAAAGCGGGTTCCCTTTCGGGTGGGGAGAGGAGACGGCTGGAGATAGCGCGCCTCTTTCTGAAGACCCCCAAATACCTACTTTTGGACGAACCTTTTGCCGGTGTAGACCCCAAACAGGTGGGCGAGATAAAGAGGCTCATAGGGGAGCTAAAGGAGCGCTACGCGGATATCCACCCCATAGGGATACTTATCACCGACCACAACGTGTGGGAGACTATGAAGTTTGTCGAATGGGTCTATATCCTCGACGGGGGAAGGGTTATCTTCTCCGGTCTGCCCGAAGACGCCGCACGGCACCCCGAGGTGCGCCGCCGCTATCTGGGAGAGGACTTTAAACTTTAGCCTTATGGAACACCTCTGGGCGTTTTGGCGGAGCCATTACATAGAAAATGTGGATAAGATTTCCTCCGACTGTTTCCTCTGCGAGGCTGTAAAACAACCTCCGGAAAAGCACCGCTCCTATCTGGTTTTGCATAAGGGGAAGACCGCCTTTGTGATAATGAACCTCTACCCCTACAACGGGGGGCATCTGATGGTATGCCCCATAAGGCACACCGACGACTTTACCTCCCTCTCGGAGGAGGAGCTTCTCGAGATTAACAAACTGGTTCAGGCGTCTATAAAGGCTTTGAAGTGGACGATTTCCCCCCACGGGTTCAATGTCGGGTGGAATTTGGGAAGGGTAGCCGGCGCGGGTCTCGAGAGCCACATTCACTGCCACATAGTCCCCCGATGGAACGGCGACACCAACTTTATGCCGGTATTGGGTGCGACGAAGGTAATCTCCCAACACTTTTTGGAGCTCTACGACAGGATAAAACCGAACCTCGACAAGGTAATAGAGGAGATGGGTCTCCCAAAGGGGGTGTAAGGGTTTACCTTTCCCCCTTTGGAGGTTTCAGTTCTATCCGACCGGCATAGACGTAGCCCTTTGCCAAACCGAGTTGGGGATTTACGCTTACAACCCAAACCGTTGTGGGAACAACATAGACCTTCGCCTGACCCAAAACGGTGTATATCTGCTTTAGGTAATACCCCAAGTTGTTATAGGTCTTTTTTGGAATTTCCCCCAAATGGGCGTAGGTGTCCCTTTTCAACCTCTCGAGGAAATCCTCGAAGTTTTGCGCCGAAGAGTAGTAGGAGTTCAAAACGGCGTATAGCCCCTCATTTTGGGCTCTGTAGAGCAGGTATATGAGGGCGTAGAGGTTGTCTATCGGATAGTAGGGGTTGTGGTAGGGAATAAGTTTTATAGAAAGGTTTTCCCGCTTCGCGGTTTCCAAGAGTTCTTTCCACCTGTCGAAGCAGACCTTACAGAAGGGGCTCCACACAATGTAAACGGTTTTTTTGCCCTCCGTTAGCGTCAGGGGTAGGTTTCCCTCTATGGCTATGCGTTCGACGTCGAGTATCCAACCCACGTTTTCGAGGGGGTATTCCTTAGCCTCTTTGGGGATTATCGGATAGGCGGCGTTTCCCCTAACGAGGTATCCGTAGGTAAATAAAACCTTCCCGTCGGAGGTTAGCCATACGTATCGGTTGAACACCGCGTGGTCGATGGGTGAATAGACCTTTACGAGGTATTTGTTTAGGTATTTCTCCTCCGAAGGGGTCGCCTTATAAACGCCTACTATCTCCCACCCTTTGGGGAATACAGAATTTAAGACCTCCTTAAGGTGCTTCGCCTCTTCCCCCTTTAGGGGTTGGTAGGAGGTGCCGTTTTCGGCGGGTGGGGGCGGGGGCGTGCTTTCCGAACCGCAGGACGCCAGCAGAAAGACCCCCGCGCAAGCGGGCAACAGTTTCTTTAGCATAAGAAAAGACTTTAATCCCTCGGCGGGAACCCGTAAAACCAATCTTGGAGGAAAACTATAAACCTGTATCCCATGAGGATAAACACCGAAACGGTGTAAACCCATATTAGGAAGACCAAAATTCCCGCCAGGGGTGTGAGGATTATGTTTTTCAACAAAAAGTGGGTCGCATACCAGGTGAATAAAGACTTTAGGGGGTTTAGGGATAGGGCTACGAAGAAGGAGACCAAAAGAGTTATACGCTTTTTTATCCTAACCGGCGAGAGGAGCCAATAGACGATAAACAACCCTATGGGGAAGGCGAGGTAATCGAGGGCAACCTTAAAGGTGAAAAATACTTTAACCGCGAGGGGGTAAACGAATTTGACGTTTTCCAAGAGGTGGAGGACGACGCCTATCGCCATGTCGGTGAAGCCGTAAAAGAGCATCAGGAAGCCGAATACAAAGGGGAGGATGTAGTTAACCCAGGGTATCTGTCTCGGTTTTACCCCCGCTATGTGGGAAAAGGCTACCTCCAGGTTCCTCAAAAAGTTCCCTATGAAGAAGACCACCAGTAGGAGGGTGAGTATTTGAACCCTCACCGAAAGGTTTTCGACCGAATTGAAGATTAGGTGAACCACATTTTGGGAGACGTTTGGAAAGACCTCGTAGAGTTTCTTGAGTATCCACTCCTTTGAGGGGATGTATTTGAGGACGGTACCGAGAAATATCACCGACGCGTTGAGGGTCAAAAAGGCGGAAAAGGAGACCGCCGCCGCGTGGTAGCCGTAACCCTTTTCGAAGAAGTCGGTTAAAACCCTCCACAAAAGTCGCAGAAAGGTTTTAAAAATAGCAACCCTCCCTTAAAAGTTGTATTTGTCGAATATCAAATCCAATATGAGGGGTTGTATCTCGACCCTCCACTCGCGGATGGGCAGGTCGTTTTTACCCACTATCATTACCATACCGCTGTTTTCGAGGTAGAGCAGAACCTTAACCACATCTACGAAATCGCAGGGAAAGAGTTGGGAGAGCTCCTCTATATCGTAGGAGGGAAAGGGAATAGTCGCGTTTTTATACCTCTCGAGAAGCTCGTTTTTCAGGTCGTAGAGCAGGCTTTCGAAATCGCAGGGTTTCTTCTTCTCCTCCCTCTTTTTCTCCTTCAACCTGTTAAACTCCTTTCTTTCGAGGTATGCGTCCATAACAGTTTAAAACTTTAAGCGAAAGGAGACGGGCGGCTCTGTCAGCCGACAAAGAAGAGCAACAGGGCGAAAAAGGCTAGGATTATTCCCGCCACCTGGCGAAAGGTTAACCTCTCCCCCAAAAGCAGGTAGGAGAGTAATGCCCCTATAGGGGTGGAGGTCGAAAATATAGCCTCCACAACGGGGGTTTCCTCCGGGGGAACCCACTTAAAGGGGAGTATCGACAGAACAAACCCGAAGGAGGTTAAAAGTCCACCTATAGCCGCCCACTTTAGGACTTTCCCGTTCTTAAAAACCTTTTGGAGGAGCTTTGCGGAGGTTGACCCGTAAAGGGCTAAGAGTGCGGACAGGAATATCGCAAACATGTAGAGGGAAGTGTAAAAGGCGACCGCAAAGAGGTTCACGCGGTAGACGTTTAGAAGCCTAAAAAGTTCCCATCCAAAGAGCGCCCACCCAAAGGCGGTTATTAGGGGTAGGAGGTAAACCCTTTTAGGGGTTTTTCTCCCCTTTTCCCCGTTGGAGGTTATCAGGTAGACCGAGAGGAGTATGAGAGCTATGGAAAACCCCTTTTGGGGTGGGGGAAGTTTTCCCTCGAAGAGGAACACCAAAAGCGTTAGGAAAACCGGCGATAGGTTGGCTAGTGTTATCGAAACCCCTACGGGGAGGTATTTGAAACTTTCGAACAGAGAGAGAATCGCGACGGCACCCACCGCCGAGAGGAAGACCAATTCCAACAGAGCGCCGGGCGAGGGGAGGGAGAAATCTCCAAATAGGGCGCATAGGGAGAAATCGATAACCGTCAGCAGGGCGTAAACGAGGGTGAGCGCCGGAAGGGTTCCGACCGCCAGGACTACCCTCTTGTTGAATATCTGATTGAGGGAGTAAAAGAAAGCCGCGCCGAGCGCGGAGAGGTAGGCTAAAAGCCGTTTATCCATAAATTTTGTTATTTAGTTCCGTTATCCTCCAAACCCAATTCCTTCTTAAGCTGGGCTTCGGGAAGGGCGCCGACGACCTTTTTACCGCTTTCGGTTATCATAGTGGGGGTTCCGCTAACGCCTATCTTGTTTCCGAGCTGAATGGATTTCTCTATAAACTCCTTACCGCGTTCGCACTGCCACTCTTTTAGCTTCTTCATTCTCTCGGGAGTCCAATATTTGTTAAAGAGACCTTCCCAACCTATGTGTTGGCATACCATTGCGACCGCCTTTTCCTTGGCGTGGGGGTGGAACCACAGCGGGAAAAGGATAACCTTAACCTTTATCTTGCCCTCGTCGGCTAGCTTCTTGAGAGTCGGTTCCAACCTGTGGCAGAAGGGACATTCGGGGTCGGTAAAGAGGTAAACGGTTTTTCCCTTAGTGCCGTAGGTGAAGACCACATACTTTTCGAGCTCCTTAACCTGCTCGGGGGATAGTTTGTTAAGTTCCTCCAACTCCTTGCGGGTGATGTTTTCGAGGTTTTTGAGGTCGAAGATGTTTACGAAGGGACGGCTTCCGAGAAGTATGTATTTCCCGCTCTCGTCGGTGTAGAGGATATACTTCTGCCCTCCGAGGGCGACAACAGCCTCGCACAGACCCTTTATGGGTGCGGGTCTAACCTTCACAACCTTTAGGGGTGCCCTAAAGATTTTCTTAATGTCCTGCTGAACGATTTGGGGGTTGGGACAGGCGAGGGCAAAGGAGCCCAAACCGAGCGCAATTGCACCAAAAATCTTTTTAACCATAGTTAATATATTCTCCGCCCACGCGGTGGTGGCTGTTCCTTTTAACATCCCATTAAGGGAGGGGGTTTAAATAACCCCCTATGGGTTCGGTCGAACACTTCCCCGTCCTCTTGGAGGAGACGGTTAACCTCCTATCCCGCGAGGGGGAGGCGGTTTACGTAGACGCCACAATAGGGTTGGGGGGACACTCCTACGAACTTTTGAGGAGAAATCCCAAAGCCTACCTAATAGGGATAGACAAAGACCCAAACGCCTTGGAGGTTGCCGAGAGACGCCTAAAGGAGTTCGAGGGTCGCTTTTCCCTCTACCAAGCCGACTACAGTGATATAGACGAGGTTCTTAAGGCTGAAGGGGTGGAGGCTGTCGACGGGATACTTATGGACTTGGGGGTTTCCATGCTCCAGCTGAAGACCCCCGAAAGGGGTTTCTCCTTTATGGAGGAGGCACCCCTCGATATGAGGATGGACCCCCGGCAGAGGCTAACCGCCTACGATGTGGTAAACCGCTATTCGGAACGGGAGCTCGCCCGCATTATCAGAGAGTATGGGGAGGAGAGGTTTGCCCCGCGCATAGCGCGGGCTATAGTTCAATACAGGAGAAAAAAACCGATAGAGACCACCCGAGAACTCGCCGAGATAGTCGAAAGAGCTGTTCCGAAGGGCTTTTACAGGAGGATACACCCGGCGACTAAAACCTTTCAGGCTATCCGCATAGAGGTCAACAGGGAGTTGGAACACCTAAAGGAGGCGCTTTTAAAAATTCCCAACCTCCTAAAGGTGGGTGGAAGGGTGGCGGTTATCTCCTTCCACTCGTTGGAGGATAGAATCGTAAAGCACACCTTTAGGCACTTCGAGAAAGAGGGACTTTTAAAGGTGCTTACCAAAAAGCCGATAACCCCCTCGGAGGAGGAGATAAGGAAAAATCCCCCCTCGAGGAGTGCAAAACTTAGAGCCGCCGAAAGGGTTTGATTTGCCTTTTTTCCTTACGGGGTCTAATTTGATTTTCAAAACCTTTGGGAGGTAGAGAAATGTATTACATCGACCCCTTTAGCGCCCTGATGAATATGCTCTGGTGGCTCTTAATCCTCTTTATCTTCCTCCAGCCGTGGTTTTCCAAATACCAGCTTCAAAGGGCGAGGGAGACCCTAATCCGCCGACTCGAACGCAAGCGCGGGAGCCGTGTTATCACGATGATACACCGCCAGGAGACGATGGGATTTCTCGGCATACCCCTCTTTAGGTTTATAACGATTGAGGACTCGGAGGAGGTTCTAAGGGCTATCCGCATGACCCCCGACGATATGCCCATAGACTTCATAATCCACACGCCCGGCGGTTTGGCTCTGGCGGCTACCCAGATAGCGAACGCCCTTGCCGACCACAAGGGTGAGGTCAGGGTTATAGTCCCCCACTACGCGATGAGCGGCGGAACGCTTATAGCCCTAGCGGCGGACAAGATTATTATGGACAAACACGCCGTTTTGGGACCCGTTGACCCCCAATTGGGACAGATGCCGGCGGCTTCCATTAAGAAGGCTGTCGAAACCAAACCGGTGGAGAAGCTCGAAGACCAAACCCTAATTCTCGGAGACGTAGCCGAGAAAGCCCTAAAGCAGATGTACGACTACGTTTACAACCTACTCCTCAAGAAGGGTTATTCCGAAGAGGTCGCAAAGAGGGTTGCCGAAGACTTTTCCCAAGGTAAGTGGACTCACGATTACCCCTTGACCTACGACCTGCTTAAGGAATACGGGCTTAGGGTCTCCACCGATGTGCCGGAGGAGGTCTATGAGCTTATGGAACTCTACCCCCAACCGAAGCAAAACGCCGTCCCCTCGGTGCAATACATACCGGTTCCCTACAAAAAGGAAACCAAAGTGGGGAACGGTTAAAACTTCTCCCTTTAGGGGTCTCTACTTTACCCTTATCACCCTTTCGGTTTCGTCTATTTCGAAAACGTCCCCCAAAAAGTGTTTTACAACCTCTATATTCGTCCTTAGGTGGTCGGTAAATTCGGGAACCTTTATCTCCCCACCGGCGAGGGCGAGAATGGGGATTAGGTGGTCTGCCAGGTGGCGGTCAACCGTTGCGCCGCTCTCCCAATCTTCGACCAGTTTTTGCGCCGCTTCCCTCCCCACAATCTCGGCGAGTTTCCCCTTTTTTCCGAGCGAGTCGGCTCCCAAAATGTTGCCCCTATCGTCGGTAAGCCAGAGGGTAATAGAGGTGCCTATGCCGTCGGCATCGACGTAAAAGTTCATAACCGAAGCCTTTCGGTTCCACCGCTCCTTTAGGTATTCAATAGCGCCGAGGCGCTGACGCTCGGCGACCTTCCTTTCCTGCAAAAACTTGTGGGCTACCGATATACCGCGAATCTTTTTTAAAGTCCCCTGTTCGGGTTTATTAAGCTTTAAATTACTCTTTACAAAGGTCTTAATCTCCTCCACCCCGAAAAGGTGGTATTGGAGTCTGCTCTCCACCTGGAGGGAGACGTATCCCCCCCCTTCGGGGTAAAAACCCCTCCTTATCACCCTAAAGGAGACCCTGTTTGCCAAAGGCTCCAAATGGGGTAGGAAGACATTTTGAACCCAGTCGGCGGTCGGCGCGTTCGGAACGTCCGTTCCACCCCTAACCGCTATTAGGAACCTCTTGGGGACGAAAAACGCCAGGGGCAACACCGTTTGGAAGAAGAGTGAAACGCTCGCCGCCGTTTCGAGGTTTATCCTATAAGCCCCGCTTTTGAGGGTTTTCGGTTCGAAAATCAGGTGGGTAGAACCTTCATAAGCACCCTCCACATAGGCGTTGGTTATGTATTGGAGGGCTTTAACCACACCGAGGTGCTGTTTTTTCAAACCCTTCGGGTCGCGCTTTGCGCGGATATTCTTTATCTCGATAGGAACGCCGAGGAGGGAACTCATAAAAAGGGCGGTTCTCACTATCTGCCCGCCACCCTCCCCAATAGAGCCGTCTATCACCAAGCGGGACATGGAAGTTTATTATTCCCACCCATTTTTGAATTGTTTCTTTCACAAAGATTTAATAGCCCGCCTTCGGCGGGAACCATTCCACACCTCGGTAGGGGTGTCCGTAAAAACCCTTTGTTGGAACGTTTCCGCAATCTCCAATAAATGGATATGAAGCAACCTTAAAAAACCCATTAATGGAACGATAAGAAAGGTGTAAAACCTTCGGGAGGTTTGCAATCGAAGGATTAAACCGAAAGGGGGGGAAGTTCCTTTAAAGTTTCACCCTAACGATTTCACCCCTTTTGTGTTTCCCATCGTCGGGAAGGGTTATGTAGTTTTCCGTTAGGAGCTGTCCGTTTCCCAAAACCAACGCGCGGAGGGTTTTACCTTTCATCTTCTCCCTAAATTGGGGTCTCTTCCTTTGGTCTAACGCCTTTAGGAGTTTTACCCTCTCTTTGATAACCTGCGGGGGGACTTTGGGCTTTAGCTTCGAAGCCTTCGTAAAGGGGCGGTCGGAATAGGGAAAGATATGCATATAGGCAAAGGGCATTTCCTCCGCGAAGCGGAGGGTTTCCTCAAAGTCTTTATCGCTCTCTGTGGGAAAGCCCGCAATAATGTCGGTGCCTATCGCCGTTTCGGGGCGGCGTCTAACGATTTCCAAAACCTTTTCGGCATACTCCTCCCGCGTGTAGCTCCGGCGCATCAGCTCCAAGATGCGGTTGCTCCCGCTCTGGAGCGATAGGTGAAAGTGGGGCGCTATTTTTGGAGAGGTAGTTATTAACTCCAATAGGTCTTTATCCATTTCCGCCACCGACATAGAGGAGAGGCGGAAGTATTCGATACCCTCTATTTGGAGAAGTCTTTCGAGCAACCCGAGGAGGTTTGTTCCGTCTCTCAAATCCCACCCGTATTGGGAAAGTTGGGTTCCCGTTAGGACTACCTCCTTGTAGCCGGCATCGGCGAGCCTCTTTACAGCCTCGACAACCCTATCGGGGGGAACGCTTCTAACCTTTCCCCTCGCGTAGGGAATGACACAGAAGGTGCAAAAGGAGTTGCAACCCTCCTGAACCTTCAAAAAGGGTCGGGTGTGTTCGAATGACACAACGAGGTCGAAATTTTTAACCTCCCCTTCGCGGAATATTTCACCGACAAAAACCCTTCCGGGGTGTTTTCTCTCGAGGTACTCCTCCACCAGTTTGAGGATTTCGCCCTTATGGGTGTTTCCCACCACGAGGTCAACCTCTTTGAGGGATGCGAGCTCTTGGGGACTGACCTGCGCGTAGCAACCGGTTGCGACCACCACGGCGCTTGGGTTTTGACGCTTTGCGCGGTAGATATATTTTCGGCTGTCGCGGTCTGCCCCCTTTGTAACGGTGCAGGTGTTTACCACGTATATATCCGCCCTCTCCCCGAAGGGGACTTCCCTATAACCCTTTAGGAGAAACTGGGAGCGGATAAAGTCGGTGTCGAATTGGTTCATACGGCATCCGAGGGTTGCGAACGCCACAGACGGTTTTTCCCTTCCCACAACTGGGTAAAAGTTAAGGTAGTTCCCAAAAAGGGTTTATGAATTGCATTCGGAAACCTTCGAAGGTTGACAAACCGATTATCAACCCAAGATTTGAAAAATAAGGAAAAACTCCCCAAGGAGGTCGGGAAATGACCTTGAGGAGATACAACCCCTTTGAGGAAATCCTTAGATTGCAGAGGGAACTCGAAAGGTTGGCTAGGAGTGCAATAGTCCCCGTTCAGGAGGTCGAAAAGGAGATTGAGGAACGTCTGAAGTTCGTTATGCCGGTAGAGGTTTACGAAACCCCCAACGAGTTTGTCGTCAAGGTAGAACTTCCCGGGGTGAAGAAGGAGGACGTCGATATCGTCGTAAGGGACAACTACCTCGTTATAAAGGCGGAGAAAAAGGAAGAGGTTGAGGAGGAGCGTCAACACGTCCACCTTAGGGAGAGGGTATACGGAAAATTCGAAAGGGTCATTCCCCTACCGCCCGATTTGGATACCGACAACGCAAAGGCTTCCTTTAAGGACGGGGTGTTGGAAATCCGTATACCCAAAAAGGCGGCTACCAAGGAGAAGAAAATAAACATAGAGTGATTTTATACCCTCCCTCCGAGGTCTCTTCCTTGCAAATAACCCTTTCTTGGTATAAAACAATTTAAATTCATGAACTTTGAGGGTTTAGACCTCCTCCCCCTCCCCCTGGCGGTTATAGACGGGGATTTGAACGTGGTTTTTGCCAACAAGAGTGCTAAGGGATTGGGCGACCGAAAGGAGGTTCAAAAGTGTTACTCCCTCTTTTTCGGTTTCGACCGCCCGTGCTGGGAGGTGCCAGGTTACCGCTGTCCCCTGAAGGAGATTTTCGACGAGAAAAAGGACAAGTCTTTAACGGTCAACAATTACCCCTGCGGGGGGAAATTTAAGAAGTTCCTCGTCGAGACCTTTGCGCTGGGGAACAACCTTTACGCCGAAATGCTCCTGGACTTCGAGGAGATAGAATTCTACGAGGGGGAGGAAAATCCCCATCACCTCGACAAGGGAAAGATAGTCCGTTTGATACAGGAATACCTCGAGAGGGGGAAGGTCTTCACCCTCAGCCTGATAAATATCAAAAAACTGAAGGTTATAAACCAGTTTTTCGGCATAGAGGTGGGGGACGCCGTTATACAGGCGATAGAAAAGCTCCTCGACAAATACTCCCAAAAATACGGCTTCTACTTCGCCGAAATAGCGGGCGGGTATTTCGTCGTCGTCAACGATACACCGCAGGAGGCGGCGTATTCGATAGAGAAGGAGCTTTTCGCCGATATAGACAAACTGCAGAGGGTTTTTAACCTTCCGGTGAAGCCGAGGATTTCCATAGTTTCGGCGGAGATTACGCCAATCCTCACCGATAGGGCGGAAGATATCATCCGCATCATGCTCTACGCGGAGAAGATGAGAACCGACGAAGAGGTTCTATTTTTGGATACCGAGAAGTTGAACGAAATTCTGACCACTTTGGGGTTGAAGAGAAAGGTAATAGCAACCCTCGAGAGGATTTTAAAGGAGAAGAGGGTCGACATATTCTTCCAGCCGATAGTGCGTTTGGACAGCGGTGAGATAGACTACATCGAGGAACTCTTAAGGGTAAAGCAGGGGGACGGCTATATACCAATAGGGAGATATATAGACCTCATATACGAGCTCAACCTAACGACGGAATTCAACTTTCAAGTCCTCGAAAAGTTGAGGGAATACCTCCCCCTCCTAGAGGGGATAAGGAAAACCGTTTTCCTAAACGTGGCGGCTGTAGACCTGAAAAATCAAAAGTTCCAAAAGAGGTTGCTCGAAACCATAGAACTCTTCAAGGAAAGGGGTATAAACCTATCGCTGGAGATAACGGAGCAAACCCTTTTGGAGGAGATAGACTTTCTTAAATTCCTCCACGAGACCAAAGATTTGAAGTTTGCAATAGACGACTTCGGAACCGGTTACTCCTCCCTTAAGTTGGTCATAGACCTAATCTCCCAAGGGGTGGTGGACATACTCAAATTGGACTGCTCCCTCGTCAGGAGCTATTTCGAAAATCCACGCGCGAGGGCTTTAATCCAATCGGTGGTTGGCTTTACCCGACTGCTCGGTTTGGAGACCGTTGCCGAGTGCGTCGAGACCAAGGAGCAGGCGGAGGCGCTAAAGGGGCTGGGCGTTACCCACGCGCAGGGTTGGTATTTCTACAAACCCATGCCGGTTGAGAGGTTGGTCGAAATCGTCCGCAAAGGGGGTTGATATTACCTTTTCCTTATATGTTTATCTACCCCCTATATTTCTAACCCATTATGAGGAGGTTTTTCGGTTCCTTACTCCTAACGGTGGGTATGTCTTTCGCCCACTTTCTGGTCGTTAAACCGGACTCCGACATCGTGAGGAAGCCCGTTATAAAGGTGGAAAGCGAATTCACCCATCCCGCCGAGGGTTATCCGGCTATGCACTACCAAATCGAGAGGAGCGGGGTATTCGTAAACGGGCGTATATACCCGATAGAGTGGCAAAAGGGTTATATCCCGGCGGAGCCGGGGAGCGATTTAAAGGTTGAAAAATATACGGCTACCGTCCGCCTCCACGGTCCCGGCGTCTATCAGATTTTCGTCGAGCAAAAACCCTACTTCGAACCGACGGAAGAGCAGTTTATCCAACAGATAGCCAAGGTCTATGTGAGCGCCTTCGGCTGGGAGGAGGGCTGGAGAAAACCGATAGGCTTGCCGGTCGAGATAGTTCCGCTAACGCGCCCCTTCGGTCTTTGGGAGGGTAACACCTTCGTAGGACAGGTGCTAAAGAACGGGAAACCGGTTCCCTACGCGAGGGTGGAAATCGAGTATTACAACTCAAAAGGCGTTAAATACCCGAATGAACTCCTCTACACGCAGGTTGTAAAGACCGACCAAAACGGGGTATTTATCTACACCGTTCCCTGGAGCGGTTGGTGGGGATTTGCCGCAATAACGCACAGTGGAGAAGTAAAAAACCCCTCCGACGGGAAGGAATACCCCCTCGAATTGGATGCCGTCGTTTGGATATACGCCTATCCGAAACCTCAAGGGGTGAAGTGATATGCATATCTCCGAAGGTGTTTTGCCGACTTGGGAAATAGTCACCGGGTGGGCTCTGACCCTTCCGGCGGTAGCCTACGGCGTTAAAAAACTCGAAGGGGAAAAGCTCGTTTTAACCGCCCTCCTGACCGCCCTATTCTTCGTAGCCTCCTTGGTGCACGTGCCGGTCGGGGTGGGTAGCGCCCATCTGCTCTTTAACGGTCTTATCGGCTTGCTACTCTGCGAGGCTACCTTTCCCGCCCTATTTGTCGGGCTATTCCTCCAGGCGGTGCTGTTTCAATTCGGAGGATTGGGTGTTTTGGGGGTGAATACTTTCAACATGGCTTTTCCGGCAATCGTGGCTTGTCTGCTCTTTAGGAGGTGGATACTCTCCGATGGGTGGAAATTTTACGCGGGGGCTTTTTTGAGCGCCTTTGTCGCGATATTGGGGGCGGGGCTTTTGGTCGCGCTGGAGCTTGCCCTCGCCGGCGAGAGATTTCTAACCGACGCGAAGCTAATATTTTTGATGCACATACCGATAGCAACCGTCGAGGGTATCGTTTACATCTTCGCCCTGAAGTTTATTAGGAGGGTATACCCCCAATTGCTGGAGGATATCGGAAACCGCGGGGGTAGCCTTTAATCCCTATGAGACCCCTTTTGGTCTATAAAGTCGTTTCAACCCTACTTTTGGCGCTCTCGTTATCCCTTTTACTCCCCTTGGGGTATTCGCTCTATATAGGCGACGGCTGTTGGAGGGACTTCCTCCTCCCCCTTTTGGCGGTGGTTCTTATAACCCTTCCCTCTTTAAGGATACCCTTCGAAGACCTAAACCTGAAGGAGGCTCTCCTTTCGGTAACCCTCGTGTGGTTTCTCTTTCCCGCCGTGGTGGCTTCGGTCTACATTCTCGGCGCCCACATAAAAGACCCCGTAAACGCCTATTTCGAATCGGTTTCCGGTTTCACCACCACGGGGGCGACCATTCTCAACAATATAGAGGCTCTCCCTTCCTCGGTTTTGCTTTGGCGCTCCCTCACGCAGTGGCTGGGCGGTCTGGGGTTTATAGTCTTCTCCTTTTCCGTTTTGCCCTTCATTAGAGTCTCCTACCACCTGATAAAGTTCGAGTCCTCGAAGCTGGTTGAGGAAAGGGTTTCCCCCAACATAGGCGAGGTTGTAAGGACGGTATTGCTCGTTTACCTACTCCTGACGGTAGCCGAAACGGTCTTACTCCGCCTTGCGGGTATGGACTGGTATCAGGCACTGAACCACACCTTTGCAACTATTTCAACCGGCGGTTTTTCTCCCAAAAACGAGAGCGTTGCCGCCTTTCACTCCTTCGCCGTCGAACTGGTTATAGCCACCTTTATGCTCCTGGGTTCGCTAAACCTCGCCGTATACTACCGCTCCTTTAAAGAGAGAAACCCCCTAAAGGTCTTGACCTACTTCGAGACGAAATCGCTCCTGGCTCTAACCCTTATAGGGGTTTTGGCAATTACCTACGACCTTTGGAGGAACCACCTATATCCAAACCTCTTTGAGGATTTCAGATACGCGCTCTTCCAAACGGTGAGTGCGGTAACCACAACCGGCTTTGCGAGTGACGATTTCAACAAATATCCACCCTTTGCGGTTGCGGTGATGTTTTTCCTAACCCTCATAGGCGGTTCCGCCGGTTCGACCGCGGGTGGGATAAAGCAGATTAGATTTATTCTCCTCCTAAAGGTGCTGAAGGGAGAGATAAAGAAAACCCTCCACCCGCGGTTGGTTTTGAGGTATTCCCTCGGCGGGAAGGTGGTCGATATAAATTTCCTCTACGGGGTTTTGGCATTCGGATTTATCTATATGACCACTTTGGCGGTGTTCGGAATACTTCTGACCATCGGCGGGCACGATTTGGTGACCTCCTTTTCCGCCTCAATAGCCTGCCTCACCTCCTTCGGACCCGGCTTGGGAGAGGTGGGACCCATGGATAACTTCAACGTCTTCGCCGACTGGCAAAAACTCCTGCTCTCCCTGGAGATGATTATGGGGAGGCTCGAAATCCTCCCCGTGGTGGCCGTCGTCTACGCCCTGCTATTCGATAGGTTTTAAAAATTGCCCCCTTCGGGGGTTTTCCCATACCCCAAAGCCAAAGATGCGAATAGAGCGCTCCCTAAGGGAAGAATATCCTCGTCCACGTCGAAGTGGGCGCTGTGGAGGGGATAGACCAAACCCTTTTCCTCGTTTCTCGTTCCGAGTCTTATGTAACTTCCGGGAACCTTTTTGAGGTAATAGGCGAAATCCTCACCTCCCATACTCGGTTCGGTCAGTTCTATTAACCTATCCTCTCCGAGGAGTTTTTTAACCACCTCCCTCACGTAGCGGGTTGCATTTTTATCGTTTATCACCGGCGGGTAGCCGTGTATGTATTCGAAGCGGTATTCGCCCCCGTAGACCTCCGCTATACCCTTTAACGCCCTCTCCATCCAATCGGCTATCTTGTCGCGCACAGCCTCGTTGAAGGTTCTAACCGTCCCCTCCATTTTGACCTCGTCCGGTATCTGGTTGGGGGCGTATCCGCCCTCAATCTTTCCTATAGTGACGACCGCCGGGTGGAGGGGGTTGACCTTGCGGCTGACGATGTGGTGTATGGAGTTGATAGCCTGCGCCGCCATTAAGATGGGGTCAACGCCCATGTGGGGCTTGGAGGCGTGAGCCGATTTGCCGATAAGCTCAACTTTGAAGAAGTCCGCCGCCGCCATCATAGCCCCTTCCTTTACCCCCACGGTGCCGGACGGGATTTCGGGATAGACGTGCATACCGAAAATTACCCCGAGGTCGTCGCAAACCCCCGCCTCCACCAAGGCACGTGCCCCGCTACAGGGGGGGTATTCTTCGCACGATTGGAATATGAGCTTCACATCGCGGGGTAGTTTGTCTCGCAATTGGTTCAAAATTTTCGCCGCACCCAAAAGCATCGCCGTGTGGGCGTCGTGTCCGCAGGCGTGCATAACCCCGGGAACGCGCGATTTGTAGGGAACGTCGTTTTTCTCCTCTATGGGGAGGGCGTCTATATCGGCGCGCAAGCCTACAGCCTTTCCGTCGGAGGGGTTTTCAGCCCTTATGTAGGCGACCACCGAGGTAGTCCCGCCGAAGGCGGGGTATATCTCCTCTATACCGAACTCTTTTAATCTCTCGACGATAAACTCGGCGGTCTTATACTCCTTTCCCGAAAGTTCGGGATACATATGGATATGCTTTCTCCAGGCGATAATCTCCTCTTTGAATTCCTCCGCAAGGAATTTAACCTCTTCAAAACCGCTTTGGGTCATAAGTTAATTAGAAAACCCTTAAAGGATTGGGGAGCTTATGAGAATTACCCCAAAGGAGTCCTATTTATCCCTTAAAAGTTTCTCTTCCTTGAGCCACTTTTTAACCTTTTCGGGGGAAACCTTTAAAATCTCCGCTATTTTTTCGGGAGACTAGCGGGTGGCTTTGTAGAGGTTTATAACGTCTTCACGGGCTTTTTTTTCCATTCCTTGCAGAAATAAGGGGTCTTTTTCGAGGTCGATGGTAATAGGCATTTTTTGAACCTCCCTATGGGGGATATTTAAGCGCTCGGTGTGGAATTTTTCTGTAGTTTTCCAAAATAAGGAGGTGGTGATAAAGCATTCTTAGACCCATTTTGAGGTCGTCGGTCGCTTGCAACTCCAAGTGGTAAATCTCTCCCTTATGTTCCGCAATAAGGTCGGCTTCCCTTTCGAACAACTTGGGGAGTTTTACGTCCAAAAACCTTGCCTCTTTGGGGTCTAAGGTTTGGTTAAATACTACCCCTAAAAAGTTAACTGGAATATCTTTTATCAACCTCCTTAAGGGAAATGTCCATTTTCCAAGTGGTCGAAACCTTCGATATCCAACCTCCTCCCGTCGGCGGTGTATATCTCTCCTCTCCCCTCGGAGGTTATCCTTCCCACCTCGGTAAACCCGTAAGGGGTTAGGTCTATATCGGACGCCACGAGGAGCTGATAATCCTCCCCACCCCTTAGGGCGTATTCAATTGGGTCTTTTCCTCTTTCGGCGCAATACTTTTTCAGTTCCTCCGAGAGGGGTATCCTTTCCAAATCGACCACCACGGTGAAATTTTTGACCATCTTCCCCAGGTCGGCTAAAAAGCCGTCGCTTATATCCATGGAGGCGTTGGCGTATTTTTCCACCACGGAGGACAAATCCAAGCGCGCCACCGGTCGGAGGTGTCTCTCTATCAGTCTCCACTCGTGGGGTTTGTAGTCCCTTTTGTCCTCCAGGAGGAGTTCCAAACCCGCCCTGCTATCGCCTAAAGTGCCGCTTACAAATATTTTGTTCCCCACCTTTGGGGTATCCCTAAAGATAACCCTTTTAGCCTCACCCACGAGGGGGAAATCCAAACAGATTTTCTCCCCCTTTGTGGTGTTTCCGCCTACGAGGGCAAACCGGTAGCGGTTTAGGGCTTCGTTTATACCCCTGTAGAGGTCTCTAACGTATTCGACCTCCAAGTCGGTTGGAAGGGAGAGGGTGATAAGCCCCCACAGGGGTTTTCCGCCTTTTGCGGCTATGTCGCTCACATTCACCGAAACGAGCTTCCAGCCGACCGCATCGGGGGGATAGCGGCGCAGGAAATGGACATTCTCGACCAGGGTATCCACCGTAAGGAGCAGTATCTTTTCTCCAGACCTTACGAAGGCGGTATCGTCCCCGAAGTCCCTAATTAGGGAAGGGTCGTTATTTTTAATCTCCCTCGTGAGGAGCGCTATAAGACCGAACTCTCCAAGGTCGGAAACCCTTTTTCCCATTTAGGGGTGATGATAAGGGAGAGACCGCAAAGGGGTTACAGTCTGTAAATTATCCTTCCCCTCGTCAGGTCGTAGGGGGTGAGTTCCACCTTCACGCGGTCGCCGGGAACAATTCTTATGAAGTGAACCCTCATCTTTCCCGAGAGGTGCGCCAAAACCTCGTGACCGGTATCCAGCTTTACCCTAAAGAGACCGTTGGGGAGCGCTTCGGTAACCTCGCCCTCCATAACGATACCGGTTTCCTTTTTGTGTTCGTCCTGTTTTTTCTTTTTCCTACCCATCAAGGTTTAATTAAGTTTAAAGGAGTTTTCTTGACAAGGGAAATCCCCGCGCGAAGCGCGGGCTTTAAACTTTGTTTTTTTATAAACGCGCTTAGGTACCTGTATTTAAGCGGTTCTCCACGGTGGAAGGATAATAAAAAATCTCCGAGATGGGAAAGGAAGTTAGAACACGCTTTGCGCCTTCGCCCACCGGGTGGCTTCACTTGGGGAATGCGAGGACGGCGATATTCAACTACCTCTTTGCCCGCCACCACGGGGGAGACCTCATTTTGAGAATCGAGGACACCGACAGGGAGAGGTCTAAAAGGGAATACGAAGAGGCTATTATCGAAGACCTCAAGTGGCTCGGTATAGAGTGGGACGAGGGACCCGATATAGGAGGCGAGCATGCCCCCTACAGGCAGAGCGAGAGGTTCGACATTTACAAGAAATACGTTGACGAACTGCTCGAAAAGGGCTACGCCTACAGGTGCTTTTGCACCCCCGAGGAGCTGGAGGCGGAAAGGGAAAAAGCCAAAAAGGAGGGAAGACCCTACCGCTACAGCGGAAAGTGTAGGAATTTAACCCCCGAGCAGGTTGAGGAATACATAAAACAGGGAAAACCCTATGTGGTGAGGTTCAGGGTTCCCGACGGAAGGGAGATAGTTTTCAACGACCTCATAAAGGGTGAGGTTAAGTTTAACGTCAACGATTTTGGGGATTTTGTTATCGTCCGTTCCGACGGAAGTCCCGTTTACAACTTCGTTGTGGTGGTCGATGACGCCCTAATGGAAATAACCCATGTCATCAGGGGGGAAGACCACCTTTCGAACACCCCCAAGCAGATACTGATATACGAGGCGTTGGGCTTCCCCATTCCGAAGTTCGCGCACCTTCCGATAATCCTCGGTGAGGATAGGAGTAAGCTATCCAAAAGGCACGGGGCTGTATCGGTAAGGCAATACCGCTTCGACGGGTATCTGCCCGAGGCACTGCTGAACTTCCTCTCGCTCCTCGGTTGGTATCCCAAGGACGGAAAGGAAATCCTATCCAAAGAGGAACTTATCGAACGCTTCGACATATCCGACATACACAACGCGCCGGCGGTCTTCAATAAGGAAAAGCTCTACTGGATGAACGGCGTCTATATTAGGGAGGTTTTAGACCTCGACGACCTCACAAGGAGGGTTCTCGACTACCTGAAACAATATAGGGAATATTTAGACAAAAAAGACCAAAAAGTGGCTGAAATTATCCTCTCCAAACCCTACGAGTTTGTCAGAGATGTGGTTTCCAAGGTGAGGGATAGTTTCTTCACCCTAAAGGAGTTTCCCAAAAGGGCTAAACCCTTCTTTGTGGAGGAGTTCGAACTTACCCCCGACGCGGAAAAGCACATTCAAAAGGTTACCCCCGAGGTTGCAAAACAGATAGTTTCCCTCTACCTGGAAAAGGTTAAATCTATGGAGACCTTCGGGGGTGAGGATTTCAAAAAGGTCGCAAAAGAGGTTGCCAAGGAACTAAAACTCAAACCGGGTATGGTATTCAAAACCTTGAGGGTAGCCCTTACGGGTGAAACCCAAGGGGTTAGCCTCGACCTACTCGTCGACGCCATAGGGAAGGAGGCGGTCGAAAGGCGTTTAGAGCGCTTCCTAAGCCTCTTAAAATAAAACTTCCGCCATGAAGAGAATTCTTTTCGGTCTCTCCCTTTTCGCCCTTTCGGGAGCCTTTGCCGCACCCCCGTTGGGTCCCGCCGACGAGAGCGCCTACTGGGTTTTGCACTTCCACGGGGATTTGAAACCCGTTGCGGTGATATCGACCGATAGCCTCAACTTTGGCGAAATCGAAGTGGGGAACGCCGAGAGGGAGACTGTAAAAATCCTAAACAAGGGTTACGGAGACCTCGTTATTAAAAAGGTCTACCTAAAGGGCGGGGTTGAGTTCGGAATAAAGAAGACCACCTGCACCAAACCCCTTTCCTTCGGTCAGAGCTGCGAGATAACGGTCGAGTTCAAACCCGATATGCCGGGAGATTTTTCGGACACCCTTGTGGTGGAGACAAACGACCCGCAAAATCCCACCTTTGAGGTAAATCTGCGGGGAACCGCCTTGGGTGCCGTTATAGAACTCCCCCAAGAGGAGGAAAATCAAACGCTCCCCGCGGTGGAGAATAAAACCGAAAACCTCCAACCGGCGGAGGTAAATAATTCTACCCTCCAAAAGGTGGCGGAGGAAAAGACCAAACCCAAAGAGGTCAGAAAGAAAAAGAACCTAAAAAGGGAAAAGGAAACGACCAAATACACCTATTGGGTTGTAAAACCCTGCGACACCCTTTGGGACATATCCGCCGAGGTTTACGGAACCCCCCTGCTTTGGGCGGCTATATACGAGGCTAACCGGGACAAAATTCGCGACCCCTGGTTTATATCGGTGGGCGAAAAACTGAAAATACCCAAACTCACCCCCGCGGAGCGGGAAAGGTATGAAAAGGAAAGTATAAAGCTTATGGAGGAGATGGCAGACCGCCCGCTGGGACCCAAATGCCCCTATTAGAGTTCGTCGCTGAAAATCTTCTCCGGAATGGGGACTTTTATTATTCCCCTTTCGTATCCCAACCTTAGGAGGAGTCTGACCGCTTCCCTTCCGTCCTCCCCGTAGTCGACCGTTCTCTCGTTTACATACATGGAGACAAACCTCTCGCTCCGCTCTTTGTCGTCCTCGAGACCCCTTGCAAAGCGTCTCGCGTATTCGAGGGCTTCCTCCTTGTGGGTGAGGGAATAGACGATGCTCTCCCTCATGAGGTGGGCTATTTTGTCTATAAGTTCCTTTCCAAGGTCTCTCCTAACTATATTGCACCCCAAGGGTAGGGGGAGGTTGTATTTCTCCTTCCACCACTCGCCGAGGTCGACAAATTTCTTCAGTCCGAAATCCTTGTAGGTCAGTTGTCCCTCGTGAATGACCAGACCGGCGTCGACTTTACCCTCTAACACCGCGGGGATTATATCCTCGAAATAGACCTCAACCGGTTCGAAATCGGGTTCGAACAACTTTAGGGTTAGGTATGCGGTAGTCCACTTTCCAGGAATGGCGATTTTCTTTCCCCTTAGGGTGTCCAAGGGTTCTTTCGATACCACTATGGGACCGTATCCCTCCCCAACGCTTCCCCCCGAGGGTAGAACGACATATTTGTCCGCCACGTAGGGGTAGGCGTGGAAGGATATGGCGGAGACCTCCCATTTTCCCTCTTTGGCGTCGCGGTTTAGGCTTTCGATATCCTTTAGGACGTGTTCGAATTTGAGACCTCCGGTGTCTATTTTCTCCGCCACGAGGGGGTAGAACATAAAGGCGTCGTCGCTGTCGGGCGAGTGGGCGACGTGGATAACTCTTCTCTCCATAAGGGGTGGATTTTAAGAAAGCCATCTTTTCAATTTCGCTGCGAAATCTTCCTGCAAATATTTTTGCGGTTCGCTGGTCGGCTTACCGATTAACCACCCTTGAACCAAATCGGCGTCCAACTCTTTAACCACGCGCAGTTCTTCCTCTTGCTCGATTCCTTCGACCACAACGAGCATATTGTTTGCGTGAGATAGATTTATTAGATAGCGAGTTATATCCTTCTTAACTTTGTTTTTATGAATATCCCTTATAAAGACCATATCAATTTTGACAATATCCGGGGTTATCTCCAGAAATCTAAATAGAGAGTCCTCTCCCCTGCCGACGTCGTCCAGCGCAATCTGTATGCCGAGGGAGCGCCAGCGCTTGACCGCCTTCTTCAGCTGTTCCATGTCGAAACCGGAGTATTCGGTTATTTCGACCACTATTTCGTGGGGGGCTACCCCGTATTTGTCCAGCAGTTCGAAAAGTCGATGGGATGCCTTATCCACATCCTGAAGGGAGTCGGGAAAGAAGTTTAAAAAGAGCTTTATGTCGGGGGGAATGCCCGATTCCTTTTTCTTCCTTATGGCGTCCTCTCTGCAAATCCAATCTATAGTTTCCAAAAGAGGTTTTGCGAAATCTACAAGATAGGAAATGGATATTTTCCCCCTACAAAGGGCTTCAAAACCGTATAGGGAACCTTTTTTAAGGTCAACTATAGGTTGAAAGACCGTATGAAGACTTTCTATTATTGATTCCTTCTGTAGAAGTAAAAGCTCTTCCAACTCTTTTTCAAAACTTTGCATGCGTGCCAAACTACGGATTAAGAAATTTTGGTCGTCCAAAAGTTCCGATTTAGGTACATATGAAAGTTTTATTTTTTTTAGGGATGTCTTTGGAAGAGAGGACAATTTATCTAAAATATAATATCTATCATCGCTTACCCCCTTGGGGCTTTGGAGGATAAAAACCCCTCCTCCTAGGAAGTCGATAATTACTCCCTTTTTCTTTAATTCTTCAATAAAGGTATTTCCGTGTAAACCTCCATAATACAACAAAAAGGGCATTTTTCCTTTCTAATATTTTATTTGAAATGTTGCAAAGTTGCTTTTTTTGCAAATTTTTTTCACTATTTTTAACTTTTTACTTCCGAGGCTATCAACACCCTCGGATTCCCCGCAAAGTCCTCAACAAATCTCACTTTCCACCCCTCGCGGGTGAAGACCTCCTCCAGCCTCTCCCTCTGGAAGGGTTCGAACTCCAGGGCGATAAACCCCTCGGGGTGGAGGATTTTTTTGCAACTCCGCGCAAAGTATTCGTGGAATTTCGTTCCGAATTCCCCACCGTAGAGGGCGACCGGATTTTCGTATTTCACCTCCGGTGGGAGCTTTTCCCTATCCCTCTCGGCGATATAGGGCGGATTTGACACCAGAAAGTGGAACTTTTCCCCTTCTTCCACCATTTGGGGGCAGAGTTCGAAGATATCCCCTTGGAGGACTTTCAGCCTGTCGGCTACCCCGTGGAGGAGGGCGTTTTCGAGGGTATTTTCGACCGCGACGGGGTCTATTTCCACCCCAACCATCTCGAGGTTGGGAAATTCCAACAAAAGATTTATAGATATGCACCCGGTTCCAGTCCCGACCTCCAACCCCCGAAGGGGCTTGTCTCCAAACCTCTCACCTATTAGGTCTATAACTGTTTCGACCAGAAGCTCGGTCGCTCCGCGGGGCGCCAGAACGCGGGGAAAGACCTTAAAAGTCCTCCCCAGACAATCCCACTCCCCTATGAGGTGTTGAACGGGAATGCGCTCCTCGCAGCGTTTCTTTACGAATTCCTCCAGTTCCCCCAAGAGGTCAAATGGTTTTTCCTCCTCCAAGGGGAGCAGAGAGGGGTGAATTCCCAAAAGGTGGGCTATGTAAAATATGCAGTCGCTTTTGTAGGTCTCTATACCGCAGTTTTTAAGCCTCTCCTCGCAGAGGTTTAAAGCCTTTTTTACCCTCACTTTGAGTGGATAAAGTTTAAACAAAACCCGAAAAGGGGAGCGCCGTTTTCCAAACCTTTATTGGTTAACAAATTCTGCAAACCATTTTATGGAAATTCCTCAAAAGTTCACAAAACCGGTGGCGGCTTTACAATAACCCTCCCATACCTAAGTTTGGATTAATAACACGAAACCTTTAAAGGGTCGCAGGAAAAAACGACACAATAGGAGTGGATTGCGGAAAAGGTAAAACTTTAAATGGAGCCCTTCCAAGCCTCGTATAACCTCTTAAAGTCTTCCAAATTCAGTTCCTCAACCCTCTTGGTGGGGTCGACGTTTGCCCTCTCCAAAACCTCTTGGGGGAGTTTCTTGCGGAGCATCTTCCTCCTATCGGAAAAGAGTTTTTCCAAAAACCTCTTGTAGTCGCTTAGGTCGTAGTCGGGGGCGTCCCCCTTGGGGGTCATTCTTATAACGGCGGAAACCACCTTCGGGGGCGGGTCGAAGAAGCGGGGCGGAACGCTCATAAGATACTCGGTGTCGAAAAAGGTGTTTAGGAAAATCCCCAGCCAGGAGGGTTTTCTATGCCGTAGGGTCAGCCTCTCGGCGACCTCCTTTTGGAGCATATAGACCGCCCTATCGACGCAATCCTTTGAGAGGACGGTATTCAAAACTATCAGAGACCCGACGTTGTAGGGTAAATTTCCGACCAGCTTTAGGTTTTTTCCAAATTTACAGAAGTCCACCTTGGAGGCGTCGGCGTTTATCACCTCTAATTGGGGATAAACCTTGAATTTCTCCTCCAAGAGGGGTATTAACTCCCTGTCCAATTCGAGGGTGATAAGTTTTTTCGGTTCCCTCTTTAGGAGCTCTTCGGTCAAGACACCGGTTCCGGGACCTATCTCTATAACTGTGTCTTCGGGGGTTATTTCGAGCGCGTCGGCTATCCTTTCGACCACCCCCTTGGACTTTAGGAAGTGCTGTCCGAAACGCTTTTTGGGAACGACCATCGGCTTAAAAAATTGTGCGAAAGGGGGAAATTAGCGACCGATACCGTGGAAGGCGGCAATCGCGGCGGCAATTGCGAGCACCTTGTCCTCGAGCGGTTTTTCCTCCTCCAGCTTGAAGGTGGGGAGCTTCTGCTCGAGGTATTTGGTGGTGAACTTGCCCGCCCTGAAGTCGGGGTCTTGAACTATCGCCTTGTGGAGGGGGATATTTGTCGGGACACCCCTCACTATAAACTCGTCGAGCGCCCTTTTTGCCCTGCGAACCGCCTTGTCCCAAGTCCTACCGCGGACTATGAGCTTGGCGACCATAGAGTCGTAATAAGGGGGGATGATGTAGCCTTTATAGACTGCACCGTCTATACGGACGCCGGGACCCCCGGGGGAGTAGTAGGCGGTTATCTTACCGGGGGAAGGCGCGAAATTCCTCTTGGGGTCTTCGGCGTTGATACGGAACTCTATCGCGTATCCGCGGAAGAGTATCTCGTGCTGGAGGAAGGGAAGGGGTTTGCCCTCCGCTATCTCTATCATCAGCTCGACTATATCCACGCCGGTAATCTCCTCGGTAATGGTGTGTTCGACCTGCAGACGGGTATTCATCTCGATGAAGTAGAAGTTTCCGTGCTTGTCAACCAGATATTCGATGGTTCCCACGTTTTCGTAGCCGATTTTCTGAATAGCCTTGACCGAAAGACCGAGGAGCTTCTGCCTCACATCGTGGGGCAGATTGGGAGAGGGCGCGACCTCCACGATTTTTTGGTGCCTCCTCTGTATGGAGCAATCCCTCTCGCCGAGGTGTATAACGTTCCCGTATTTGTCGGCGACTATCTGAACCTCTATGTGTTTGGGATCTTCGATGAACTTCTCGATAAAGAGGTCTCCCTTACCGAAGAAGGTCTCCGCCTCCTTGTAAGCTTGGGGAAACTGCTCCACCAATTCCTTTTCGTTCCAGCAGACCCTTACACCCCTACCGCCTCCGCCGTAGGCGGCTTTGAGTATTACCGGATAACCTATCTCCTTTGCTATTTGGCGGGCGGTATCCACGTCGTGAATCGGTTCCGCCACACCGGGAACGACCGGCAGACCGGCTTCCTCCATAGCCCTCTTAGCCTGCACCTTGTCCCCGAAGAGGCGGATATGCTCCGGCTTGGGACCTACGAATATGAGCCCTTGCCTTATGACGTATTCGGCAAAGTCGGCGTTTTCCGCCAAAAAGCCATAACCGGGGTGTATGGCGTCCGCCCGCGCTATCTTCGCTATATCGACAATTTTGTGGTAGTCCAAATACGCCCTTATCGGGTCTCCCGGTATCAGGTAAGCCTCGTCCGCCTTTTTAACGTGGAGGGAGTTGGCGTCCGCCTCCGAATAAATAGCCACCGTCTCTATACCGAGTTCTTTGCAAGCCCTTATTATCCTCGTTGCCACCTCACCGCGGTTGGCTATCAGCAGTTTTTTTATCTTTTTCTCCTTCACCATTCAAAGAACCTCCGTATGTTGACAATTTTCGTTTGCCACCTAGGGCGCGGATTTTCTCCTATTTTACCCCTTAGGGTTTTTCCACTTTAAAGGGCTCCCCCGAGAGGTCGACCTTTACCTCCCTTAGCCCCAAAAGGGAGTTTGAAATAAAAAACCTCTCGCACCCCTTTAGGTCTTCAAGTGTTAGAGGCCTCTCGACGGCTTTTCCCCCTTCGATAAGAACCCTTCGGAGGATACCGGGTAAAAGCCCATCCTCCACCGGTGGGGTTAGGAGAATTCCCCCTTTTTGGCAGTAGAAGTTCGCCGAAGAGGTTTCGGTTATACGCCCCCTTTCGTTGAGAATGAGGGCGTCGTAATAACCCCGCGAAGCGGCTTCCCTCTTTACAGAAATATTAAATAGGAAGTTGGTCGTCTTAAAGCGCCACAGGGGGTTTGCCGAGTGCCTCCTAAAGGGCGAAATTGTCAAAACCAATTCCCCCTTCGGGGGGCTATAGGGTTTTACGACGGCCTCGAGGCGGTAGCCCTTAGCTTCCCCGCCGAAATAACCCTCCCCCAGGGAGAGGAGTAAAACCTTCACGTAGAGCGTTCCCCCTTTTCCCTCCACCGAACGGAATAGAAACTCTTCAAATTTCCCGTAAGTGGGATAGGGAATTTTGAAGAATTCCGCCCCTTGCGAGAGCCTTTCGTAATGATACCTCAGGGGGGTTTGAAAATTCCCGTTTTCCCACCTAAGGGTTTCGAAAAGTCCCTCCCCGAAGTGTTTGAACCTCTCGACCAACCCCATTTGGGGAAAGATTAACCCCTATCCCCCAAGGGGGCGCAAAATTTACATCGCTCCTATCAAAGTCTTTATAGTAAGCTTGTTAAATTAATAGTTAGGTATGGCGGTCAAGAAGGACTATTACGAGATATTGGGCGTCCCCAGAAACGCCACGCAGGAAGAGATAAAGAGGGCATACAGAAAATTGGCGCGGAAATACCACCCCGACATCTGCAAAAAACCGGAGTGCGAGGAGAAGTTTAAGGAGATTAACGAAGCCTATCAGGTGCTCTCCGACCCGGAAAAGCGTAAGCTCTACGACCGATACGGACACGCCGCCTTTGAGACCGCCACCCCTCCCCAGGGGGGCGCCTCGGAGGGGGAATTCGCCGCCTTCGGCGGGTTTGAAGACCTCTTTAGGGAGATTTTGGGCGGAAATATCTTTGAAAGGATTTTCGAGGAAGCCGCCTTCGGCGGAAGGAGGAGGTCGCGCCGCCGCGCCTACCGCCAGCCCGAAAGGGGGGAGGACATCTACCACACCGTAACGATATCCCTCGAGGACGCCTATAAGGGAACGGTGCTAAATATCCCGGTTGACCGTAGGGTTCGCTGTCCCAAATGCGGCGGCAGGGGAACGGCGAACGAGCGCACCTGTCCCCAGTGCGGCGGAAGTGGTAGGGTGGTTTACCAAACCCCCTTTATGGTTGTGGAGGAAACCTGTCCCACCTGTAGGGGAGCGGGGGTTATAGCGGAAGCCTGTCCCGAGTGCGGGGGTTCCGGCTTCGTTATAAAGCACGAAGAGGTTAAGGTGAGGATTCCCCCCGGTGTCGATAACGGGACAAAGCTCAAAGTGGAGGGCAAGGGACACGAGGGGAGATTCGGGGGTGAGCCGGGAGACCTCTACATAATAACAAAGGTGGAACCCCACCCGATATTCGAAAGGAGGGGGGACAACCTCTACGTGGATGTGAATATCACCTATCCTGAAGCGGTTTTGGGCGGAGAGGTAGAGGTTCCCACCCTCGACGGGGATAAGGTGAAGGTTAAAATCCCCGAGGGGACTAAGGAGAACGACACCGTAAGGGTTGAGGGAAAGGGAATGCCCCGTTTGAGGGGGGGAGGAAAAGGCGACCTCGTGGTGAGGTTTCACATAGATGTTCCCTCCTTCGGTTGGCTTGCAAAACTTACCGGTAAGGAGAGAAGGATAAGGGAGCTCCTCGAGGAGCTTCAGAAGGAGCTTCCCAAACCGGAGAGGGTTAGGAGGAGGGAGGTTTAAACCATGGTGAGGAAGAGAAAGGGTTTCTACACGATTGGTATGGTTGCCCGTATGTATAACATCCACCCCCAAACCCTTAGACTTTACGAGAGGGAGGGGCTTATAAAGCCTCAGAGGACTGCGGGCAACAACCGCCTTTACACCGACGAAGACCTCGAGAGACTCGAATTTATCCTAACCCTTACGAGGGAATTGGGTGTAAACCTGGCGGGGGTGGAGATAATTCTCCGTATGAAGGAGCAGATGGAGGAGATGCAAAAGCAGATAGAACAGCTGTTGGAGTTTATAGAAAAACAGCTTCAAAACCTCCCGCAGGAGGAGAGGGGTCTCGTTAAGGTTCCAAAGGCGGTTTCGGTCGTAAAGATTACCGAAATCATTAAAGGGGAAAAGAAAGAGGGGGAATAACCCTTTATTGGGAAAAGAGGTCTTTTCCTCCCTTCGGTGGAATAATTCTTTTTTATGTCGTCCCTCGAAAAGTTTTTGAGCGCCGTCAGGGAAAGGGTCGATAAGAAAATCGACGAGCTGCTAAAGCCCTTCGAGCCGCAAATCCTCTACGAGGCTATGGTCTATTATCTGAAAAACGGGGGAAAGAGGATTCGCCCCGCCTTGGTGGCGATGGGCGCTTACATAACGGGGGGGCACCCCGAAGACGCCATTACGGTTGGAACGGCTATCGAGTTTATACACAACTACTCCCTGATACACGACGACCTCCCGGCTATGGATAACGACGACTTCAGACGGGGGCAGCCCTCTTGCCACAAAAAATTTGGCGAAGACCTGGCTATTTTGGCGGGTGACGCCCTGCTCACCTACGCCTTTCAGATATTGAGCAAGAGGGAACTCTACAGAAACGTTTCCGCCGACCGCCTGCTCGATATTTCGAACTTAATAGCCCGCAAAGCGGGAATAGAGGGTATGGTCAAGGGGCAAGTTATGGATATCCGAAAGATTGGCGACCTGGAGGAGATAGCGAAATACAAAACGGCGGCGCTGATAGAGGCTTCCCTCGTATCGGGTGCCCTACTCGGTGAGGTTTCCGACGAAGAACTCTACCTCCTTTCGGAGATAGGTGAAAAGATAGGCATTCTCTTCCAGATAGTGGACGATATCTTGGACAGGGAGGGCTTTTACACCCAATTTGGCGAAGAGGGTGCGAGGGAAATCGCCAAAACCTTCGCCTCTATGGCGGTTCAGCAGATAAGGGCTCTCGGAAAGCCGGAGAAGACCAAGCTCCTCGAGGAGTTCGTCTACTACCTGCTAAAGCGCGAAAAGTAACCCCCCGAAGGGGGCTTCTTCTTTCCCCTTAAAATAGCAAATTTGATGTTAAAGAAACCCAAAATTTCCGTTATCGGTAGCGGTAAAGTCGGGGAGAACGTAGCATACTACGCCGCCATAAAGGGTTTGGGGGATATATACCTCTTCGGGAGGGCTAAGGAGGGCATACACAAGGCTAAGGGTATAGCCTACGACATCAACGAAATGGTTTACCTCCTCGGGCACGACATAAAGGTGGAGGGGGTATCCTACAACGAGGAGGGTTGGGAGAAGCTATCGGACAGCGATATAGTTGTGATTACCGCCGGGGTTCCCCGCCGTCCCGGTATGAGCAGGGAAGACCTCCTTAAGGTTAACCTCGACCTGATAAAGTACTTTTCGGAGCAGATAAAACTTTACGCGCCCAACGCGATTGTTATAGTCGTCTCCAACCCCGTCGATGTTTTGACCTACATGACCCTGAAGTTTACCGAATTTCCCAAGGAACGGGTTATGGGAATGGCGGGGGTCCTCGATACCGCCCGCATGAAGGAAGTCCTCTACAAAAAGGCGGAAAACGAGCTTAACAAGGTTTCAATTAAGGATATCAAAGCCCTCGTTTTGGGAACCCACGGCGACACCATGGTGCCGGTTCTCTCCAAGACCTTTATAGGGAACACCAATATACGTTTCCTCTTCGGTAGGAGGGATATAGAGGATATCGTCGAGAAGACCAAAAAGGGTGGCGGGATTATCGTCTCCTATATGGGGACGAGCGCCTATTCCGCCCCCGCCGCATCGGTTGTCGTAATGCTCGAGAGTATCGTTAAAGACCTGCACCGAATCTTACCCGCCTCCGTTTACGTGGAGGGTGAGGTCGCCGACTGGTTCGGTTTCGAGGACGTCTGCGTGGGTCTTCCGGTAATGTTGGGAAGAAAGGGGATAGAGGACTACGAGCTCGTCACCCTAAACGCCCGCGAGCTTAGGGAGCTCCAAAAGTCCGCCGCTCACGTCAAAAAGATGATAGAGTTGGCGAAGACATTGGTTTAGAGTTTCGCCCAGCGGGTGCCCTCTTTGTCCGCCTCCAAAATCTCGTAGCGGGCGGGGATACCCATTTTCTTATACATCTCCACGCCGAAGCGCCCAATCTCGTCGGCATTTTTACGGGTGAATACCCCTATCGTCGAACCGCTACCGCTTATAAAAACGGCGTCGGCTCCCATCTTGTAAGCCTCTTCCTTAAAGGGTTCAAAACCGTGGAGCAATTTCCCCCTAAAGGGTTGGTGGAGTTTGTCCTCAACCGCAACGCGGAGGAGGTCGAAATCCTTCCTAACGAGGGCGGCTACCAGCAGCGAAGCCCTCTGAATGTTGAACACGGCATCCTTTAGCGAAACCATAGCGGGTAGGACAGCCCTCGCCTCCTCGGTGAGTATCTCAAATTCCGGAATCAAGACCAATATTTGGAGCTCCTCGGGAAATTCCAACTTCTCGAAGTGGACTTCCTTACTTCCCTCCTCCGTTGCGGATATGGTAAATCCGCCCACCAAAGCGGGAACCAGGTTGTCGGCGTGACTTTCGAAGATAAAGGCTATTTCCAAAACCTCTTTGGGGGACAGGTTTAAGCCGTTTAGTTCCGCGGCGGTCAGTATTCCGCCCAGTATGGCGGTTGCCGAACTTCCCAACCCCCTACCGAGGGGTATGCCGTTTTTCTGAACTACCCTTATCGGCCTATCCTCGACCCCCAGCTCCTGGCAAGCCCTTATGTAGGTTCGCAAGAAGAGGTTGTTTATATCGGTGGGGAGTTTGTCAGCTCCCTCCCCATAGACTTCTACCTCGAAGGCGTCGCTCTCCTCGATTTCAAAGGTGTTGTAGAGGGTAAGAGCCAAGCCGAAGGTATCGAACCCCGCCCCGAGGTTTGAGGTTGAGGCGGGAACTACAAGTTTTAACCTTTCGCCCATGGGTCATTAATTTATCCCCGAAGGGGGTTTGCTTAACAATTTCTTAACAATTCGGTTAAAATCTTTCCGCTAAAAGGCTATGGAGCTGTTTATCCCCACCCCTTTTGGGGCTTTTGAAGTGCGCTTAGCAAGCGGTCTCTTATACCTTCCCACCTTTAAAATTGAAACCCTTGGCGGAGGTTTGTAATGGCTACCGTGGATAAATCCAAGGCTTACGTCCTCTGGTTTAAGGATGTCGGTATAGAGGACATCCCCCTCGTCGGCGGTAAGGCGGCGTCCCTCGGAGAGATGATAAAGGCTCTCACCCCCTTGGGGGTTCAGATACCCGACGGCTTCGCCATAACGGCAAACGCCTATTGGTATTACATCGACTACAACAACTTGAGGGAGAAAATAGAAGAGGAACTTAAAGGTTTGAATATAGACGATATAGAAGACCTCGAGAGGAGGGCTTTCAGAATAAGGGAACTCATAAAGAGCGGGGAGTTTCCCGAAGACCTCGAAGAGGAAATTAGAAAGTTTTACTACGAATTGGGTCAAAAATACGGAATGGAGAATGTCGATGTGGCGGTTCGCTCCTCTTCCACCGCCGAAGACCTCCCCGACGCCTCCTTCGCCGGTCAGCAGGAGACCTATCTAAACGTGGTCGGCGCATCCTCCCTGCTTGTCCACGTCAAAAAGGCTTTCGCCTCCCTCTTTACGGCGAGGGCTATAGCCTACAGGGAAAAGTTTGGCTTCGACCACTTTAAGGTGGCTCTCGCTATAGCGGTTCAGAAGATGGTGCGCTCCGACCTGGGCGCGTCGGGCGTTATGTTTACCCTCGACACCGAAAGCGGATTTAGGGATGTGGTTCTCATAAACGCCATTTACGGTCTCGGCGAAATGATTGTCGGCGGGCACGTCATTCCCGACGAGTATCTGGTATTCAAACCCACCTTCAAACAGGGCTATCAGGCTATCATCGAGAAGAAGCTCGGCAAAAAAGACCTGAAAATGGTCTATGGAGCGGGCGAGGAGAGGGTAAAAATAGTTCCCGTTCCCCTAGAGGAGCAAAAGCAGTTCGCCCTAACCGACGAGGAGATTCTCACCCTCGCCGATTGGGCTATAAAGATAGAGGAGTATTACACCAAGAAGAGGGGTCAGTACACCCCTATGGATATAGAGTGGGCTAAGGACGGTCAGCTCAATCAGCTCTTCGTAGTCCAAGCCCGCCCAGAAACGGTAGTTTCGAGGAGAAACCCCAACATCGTTAAGGTTTACAGGATTAAAACCCCCGAAGAGGAGAGGAGGAAGAGAGTCCTCGTTAAGGGTATAGCGGTAGGCGACAAGATAGGTGCGGGTAAGGTGAGGGTTCTCCACTCCCTAGAGGAGGCTAAGGACTTCCAGCCGGGTGAGATTTTGGTTACCGACATCACCGACCCCGACTGGGAACCGGTAATGAAGAAGGCGGCGGCAATCGTAACCAACAGGGGTGGAAGGACTGCCCACGCCGCCATAGTCGCGAGGGAGCTCGGCATTCCCGCGGTGGTGGGAACCGGCAACGCCACCGAAGTGCTAAAGACCGGTCAGGAGGTAACCGTCTCCTGCGCGGAGGGAGAGGTCGGCTACGTTTACGACGGCATTCTCGACTTCGAGGTTGAGGAGGTCGACCTAACCAAGATAGAGAAACCTAAGAGGACTAAAATATTGGTCAATGTAGCAAACCCCAACACCGTTTTCAGATACGCCTACCTGCCGGTCGACGGCGTCGGTCTGGCGAGGGAGGAGTTCATTATCAACAACTACATCAAAATTCACCCGCTGGCGCTCCTGCACTTCGAAGACATCAAAGAGCTTTACAGAAAGTTAAAGGAAGCCGGTCTGGTCGACCCCAAAGGTTGGGTTCAGTTTAGGGCAATCTACGCCTTTGCAAACGGCAAACTCAAGGATAAGCTCGCTCTGGGTAAGGACAGCAGAAGGATAAACCTAAAGAGGTTGATAGAGCAAATCGAAGAGCTAACCTTCGGATACGAGGATAAGATAGCCTATTACGTTAAAAAGCTCTCCTACGGCGTGGCAAAAATAGCCGCCGCGTTCTACCCCAACCCGGTAATTGTGAGGTTCTCCGACTTCAAATCGAACGAATACGCCAACCTGATAGGCGGACAGCTCTTCGAACCGGAAGAGGAAAACCCGATGCTCGGCTTCAGGGGTGCGTCGAGGTATTACTCCAGGATATTCAAGGAAGCCTTCGGAATGGAGATTAAGGCTATGCTCCGTGTCCGCAACAAGATGGGTCTGAAAAACGCCATTGTGATGATACCCTTCTGCCGCACCCCCGAGGAGGGTAAGAGAGTCCTCGAGGTTATGAAGGAATACGGAATGGAAAAGGGTAAGGACGACTTGCAGGTCTACGTAATGGCGGAACTACCTTCCAACGTGTTCCTGGCAGACCAATACGCCCAGGTTTTCGACGGCTTTTCGATAGGTTCCAACGACCTCACCCAGCTAACCCTCGGTCTCGACAGGGATAGCGGATTGGTCGCATACCTTTACGACGAGAGAAACGAGGCGGTAAAGAGGGCTATCCACCACATCATAAAGACCGCCAAGGAATACGGAAAGAAGGTGGGCATTTGCGGTCAGGCACCCTCCGACTTCCCCGAATTCGCCGCATGGCTGGTCGAGGAGGGTATCGATACCATTTCGATAAACCCCGACGCCGTTTTGAAGGTCATCCAAACGGTGGTTAACAAGGAAAAAGAGATGGGTATTCACTAAAACCTATCCCCCGCCTTCGGCGGGGACAATTTTATTTTTATGCAACTCTTAAGTTCTCAACTCCTCAAGAAGCTGGACGCGGTCGAAAAGAAATATACGGAGCTCCAGTTCAAACTATCCCAACCGGAGGTCTTTCAAAATCCTAAGGAGTTTCAAAAGCTCTCGAAGGAACTAAACGCTTTGGAAGAACTTTATAAAACCTATCAGGAGTATAAAAAGGCTTTGGAACGCTACGGGGAGGCTAAGGAGATACTCCAATCGGGGGACGAGGAACTCAAAGACCTCGCAAAGGAGGAGATTAGGGAACTCGAACCGCTTTTGGAGGAGTTGGCTCAAAGGCTTAAGGTTTTGCTCCTACCCAAGGACAAGAGGGACAGCAAGAACGTTATTCTCGAGATAAGGGCGGGTGTCGGCGGGGAGGAGGCGGCTCTCTTTGCGGCGGATTTGCTCCGCATGTATCAGCGCTACGCCGAGGAAAAGGGCTGGAAGTTCCAAATTCTCGACTCCAACAAGACCGGTTTGGGCGGCTACAAGGAGGTTATAGTCCTCATAGAGGGTAAAGATGTCTATTCCCACCTGAAGTATGAGAGCGGAGTCCACCGCGTTCAGAGGGTACCGGTGACCGAGTCGGGGGGTAGAATCCACACCTCGACGGCTACCGTTGCGGTTCTCCCCGAGGTCGAGGAAGCGGAGGTCGAGATTAACCCCTCCGACCTGCGTATAGAGACCTTTAGGGCGAGTGGTGCGGGCGGTCAATATGTAAATACCACCGAGACCGCCGTTAGGATAACCCATATTCCTACCGGCATAGTGGTGCAGTGTCAGGACGAGCGCTCCCAATTTCAGAACAAACAAAAGGCGCTAAAAATTTTGAGGGCTAAGCTTAAGCAGTTTTACGAACAGCAGCAACTCGAGGAGATAACAAAGGAACGCCGCGAGCAGGTGGGTCACGGAGACCGCTCGGAGAAGATAAGGACTTACAACTTCCCCCAAAACAGGGTGACCGACCACAGGATAAACCTTACCCTCCACAAGCTCGACCAAATAATGGAGGGTAAGCTGGATGAACTGATAGAGGCGCTGCAGCAATACGAACAACAGCAAAAGTTGAGAGAATTGGAGGAGAGCCTAACCGGTTGAGGCTACATTAAAGTCTATTAAACCGGTTGAGGTATCCATAACGGTTTCCAACAATATGGCTTTTTCCACCCCTATCTTTTCGAGGTAGGATTTAACGAAATACCGTCCTTTCATGGGAAAATTCAAAAATACATCTACGCTCCGGGGAATATACTTAAAAATTTCTGCAAACTCCACCTGGTAAATATTTAGCGCGTCGAAAATATAAACGTAATCGGGAATTACTAAGGGAACATCCTCCAATGCGGCAGATAGTTGCATAATATCCTCATAGAGCTCCTTCTGTATGGCTAACCCGTTTTTGTGCTTGAGCATGTATGCCAGGGGATTTTCAACGGTCAGAATAACCTTTCCGCCCTTTTCGAGGATGTAGTTAAAGATTTCACCTATGAGGGTGGCGTTTACGAACCAATCCTCGCCGTGGACGACGTATATTTTTCCCTTTTCGTGGTAGATAACTTCGGCAAGCTTTTCGAATTTAGTTGGATTCTGAAAAAATTCTTCCGGAGGCGGGGGATTAAACGGCACCCTTAGCAGGGAAAGGTAATAGGCATTTCTCTGCATTCCGTAGATAACCCTTATTCTTCCCATATCTCTATAGGCGAATGTAAAAACTCCCCTCTTTCCGAGTGCGCCCACTTTACCGGCTAATTCCCTAAGATATATCAATACCCCTTTGACTTCATCAGGTGTGGTGGGTTTATCCCTTAAAGGGATGAGACCTTCCTTTGTTCTAACCTTCGGAGGCGCCCCGGGAACGATGAGAACCTCAATAAAGTAATTCTCCTCCGTGAGGAAATCCAATAGAAACTTTGCCAAGCTCATAACCTATCTATTTTTCCAGCGGAGGTTCTAAATATAAACTCCCTATGCGGTTTCTTATCGTCGGAGACATCATCGGAAACCCCGGAAGGAGGGCTTTGAAGAAATTTCTCTCCACCGAAGGTGAGGATTTGAAATACGACTTTTTGATAGTAAACGGCGAAAATGCCGCCGGCGGATTTGGGATAACGAAAAAGGTCTATCAAACTTTAAAAGACCTCGGTGTGGATGTGATAACGACGGGAAACCACGTTTGGGATAAGAAGGAAACTTTTACCTTTATAGGTGAAACGAAAGACCTCCTCCGTCCGGCGAACTTCCCCGAAGGTGTCCCCGGCTTGGGTTGGAACATCTTCGACCGAAAGGGGTTAAAGATAGCGGTTATAAACCTCATGGGATTAACCTTTATGAACCCCTACCTGGAAAACCCCTTTTTGACCTTCGACAGGATATACGAGGAGATAAAACCGAGGGTGGACATAGCGGTGGTCGACTTCCACGCCGAGGCTACCAGCGAAAAGCAGGCTTTCGGACTCTACGCCAAGGGGAGGGCGCAAATAGTCTTCGGCACCCACACCCACGTGCCGACTGCGGATGAGTGGATTATCGAGGGTGAAACCGCCTATATCACCGATGTGGGAATGAGCGGGGTGAGGGATACCGTCATAGGGATGAACTTCAAGGAGTCCATAAGCCTCTACCTTACGGGGATAAAAAAGAAGTTCCACGTCCCCGACAAGGGAGATACCGTTTTCAACGCCCTCGTGGTGGATATCGACGAAAGTTCCCTAAAACCGGTAAAGGTGGAAAGAGTGCAGAGGTTTTACCCCTGGGAGGAGCTTAGGGGTTTGAGCGTTTAACCCTTTAAGGAAAGCCCCTTCTCTATACACTTCGCGAGAGAACTGCCTCCCAAAAAGTTCGACAGAATTTCCAAATTGGTTTCCCTCCTCTTTAGCTCCTCGTAGAGTTTGTAAAACCTTCCGTACCCTACGGTGTATTGGGGAATCGACCTTTTCCACAACTTGAGTTTTTGAAATTTAATCTCCCCGATTTGGGGAAAGACCTTTCTTATCTCCCCTACGGCGGTCTTTAGGACTTCCTCCTCCGATTGGTGGCAGACCTCCTTTTGGGTATCCCCGCAGAGGAAAACGCTTAAACAGTCCTCACCCGCGGGGCATCTGTTGGGAAAGAGTGAACTCACGTAGATGGCTCCCAAAATTTTTAAGCCCTCCACCTTGGGGACTAAAAAGCCAAATCCGTCCAAACCTATTTTGGGAAACGCCAGGGATACGACCGCAACGGGTGGGTAGTGGATTTCTTTAAACGCCTCCGCGGGTGGGAAGACTTTTCTCAAAAGCTTCGCCGTTTCCCCTGCGGGGGTTGTAATTATTACCCTCTTACCCAAAAAGGTGCCCCTGTCGGTTAAGACCCTGTAAAGGTCTCCCTCCCTCTCTATCACCTCTGCGGAGGTGTTTAGTTCCTTGTTGGGAATTTTTTCCGCCAAGAGTTCTATTAAGGTTTTCAGACCCCCCTCAAAGGAGATAAGTTCCCCCTTGGGGGCTACCCTTTTTTCCTTTATAAAGGCTTTTAGGAGCGAACCGTAGCGCCTTTGTATCTCCCAGAGTTTGGGAAAGGCGTAGCGGAGGCTTAGCTTCTCGGCATCGCCGGCGTATATACCCGAAACGAAGGGTTGGACGAAATAGGTGAGAAATTCCTCACCAAAATGCTCCCTCACAAAGTTTGCTACACTTATATCCTCCACATCGAGGGGTTTTTTGAAGAGTTCCCCAAATAGGAGTAGTTTCGACTTTATACCCACCAGAGGTGTGGTTAAAAATTCCTGCGGCTTTAGGGGGATTGGTATCAAACTGCCACCTTTGTAGATATAGCGCTTTTGGGAGGAGGGCGAAGCCTTTTCGACGGGGGCTTTCAGTTCCTCTATAAGCTCCCAGACGGCGGGGTTGTTTGCCAAAATGGTTTGGGGTCCCTCTTCGAAGATGTATCCCGCTTCGCGGAGGGTCGAGATATTCCCGCCGAGGCGGGGACTTTTCTCTATTAGGAGAACCCTTTTCCCCTCCCGGGTCAGGCGGTAAGCCGCGACAAGCCCGGTTATTCCCCCGCCAATTACTATAACGTCGAAGGTCATAGGAGAGAATTGTCCTTTAAAAACGGTGAATTTCTCCCCCACCGTATTGGAGGTAACCTTTATCCCTTTAATGGGTAAAGTGTTGGTTTTCGACGTCGACGGGGTAATAATCGATGTATCCCAAACCTATCACGTCGCGATTAAGGAGACCGCCGAGAGGTATATAGGTAAAGAAATCCCCCTGGAGGAGGTAAAGAGGTTGAAGTTCCGCTTTGGGATAAACAACGACTACTACGCCACCTATGCGGTTATAGCGAATAAAAAATTCCGCGTGCCGGAGGAGGAAATCGTTAAACTCTCCAAGGAGTGCAAAAATGCGGTTGCCGAATGTATAAGGAAGAAGTTCAATATTCCCCTAAGTGTGGAGGAGGTAACCAATACCTTTATAGGAATCTTTGAAAAACTGAAAGACCGCGAGAGGCTCTTAATAGAACCTTTCGTCTTCGAGTGGTTGAGGAAAAAGGGTTACAAGCTGGGGATTTTAACGGGAAGACCGGAAAGCGACCTCCTATACTCGTTTGAAAAATACAATCTCCTCGACAAGTTCGATGCGATAGTCCACGACGACACCTTAAGCGATATAACTCTAAAAAAACCGAACCCCTACGCGCTCAAATACACGTTGGAACTCCTCGGGGCGGATAAAGATACCGAAAAATACTATATAGGGGATACCGTTTCCGACCTCCGAATGGCGGAGGGTTACAAGGAGCAATACAACGATAGGAACCTCACCTATGTCCACTGCAACTTTTCGGAAGACCACAAAAGGGAAAACCTCCGGGGGGATATAACCTTTTACGACCCCGAGGAGTTGAAAAATTTTCTGTTGGAACTTTAATTCCCCTTTGATGCGCTTTCTCGTTTACGGACTGGGCGCCATAGGTTCCGCCTTCGCCGCCTTCCTAAAGAGGGCGGGACACGAGGTCTACGCCGTAGGGAGGGAGAGAATAGTTAAACCGGTAAGGGAAAGGGGCTTAAGGGTAACCGGCATATGGGGGGACTTTACGGTCAACCTCGACGGGGTGGAAACCTCTTTGGACAGACTCCCCATTAGGGACTTCGATTTGGTTATCCTCTCCGTTAAGAGTTATGACACCGAAAGGGCTCTCGAAGACCTTTAAAGGGTAAATTTCAAATACCTCCTTTTAGCCCAAAACGGGTATGGGAATTACGAAAAAGCCGTTAAGAGGTTTGGAAAGGAAAAGGTTATCCTCTCGAGGGTGATATTTGGGGCGGAAATTCCCGAGCCGGGAACGGTGAAAATAACGGTTATAGCCGCACCGGTGGTAATAGGAAACCCCGACGGGGCTATCCCCGAAGGGGAGCTTATAAAAATAGCCGAGACCATAAATAGGGCTGGCATTCCGACCGAATACTCCCCCGATGTCTATAAATACCTGTGGGACAAGATACTCTACAACAGCGCCCTAAACCCGCTTGGGGCACTGCTGGAGACCAATTACGGAACGCTGGCGCAAATTCCCGAAACAAGGGAACTTATGAACTCGATAATCCGCGAGATTTTCGCCGTTGCGAAGGCTAAGGGCATAGACCTCTTTTGGAACGACGCCGAGGAGTATATCGAACACTTTTACAAAAATCTAATCCCGCCTACGGCGGGGCATTACCCCTCGATGCTCCAAGATATAAGGGCTGGGAAGAGAACAGAGATAGACGCCCTGAACGGCGCCATAGTGAGGCTGGGGAGGGAGGTAAACGTCCCCACACCGGTCAACGAAACTATAACCAAACTGGTAAAGGCGAAGGAAAAAATCGTCTCAAAGGAGGGATAGGAGTTTGTCGATTTCCCCTTTGGTGCGCTTTTCGGTAACCGCCACCAAAAGGGTGTTTTTAAGCTCGGGATAGAACCTCTCGAGGGGAATACCGAACATAAACTCCTCCTTGAAGAGTTTTTTCCTCTTATCCCCCGCCTCGGGGTGGGAAATGGGGAATTCCCACAGGAAGCGGTCGTTTTTGAAGGGATTTTTCCACCCCTTTTGGAGTAAGTTTTTGTAGAGGTATCTGGCTTTGGAGATGGAGAGTTTCGCAACCTCCCTTAGACCCTCTTTGCCCAAGAGGGCTATGTAGAGCAGGGCGCGGAGGGCGATAAGGTTTTGGTTGGAGCATATATTCGAGGTAGCGCGCTCGCGGCGGATATGCTGTTCCCTCGTCTGCAATACGAGGGTAAAGGCACGTCTGCCCTCTACATCCTCCGCCATGCCGACCAGCCTACCGGGCATTTTGCGGACATATTTCTGTCGGGTGGCGAAAAATCCGAGATAGGGACCCCCGAAGTAGAGGGGTGTGCCGAGTTGCTGTCCCTCACCGACGACTATATCGGCGCCAAACTCGGCGGGCGGTTTCAACACCGCAAGGGCTACCGGGTCGGCTACCACCACGAGGGGAACGCCGTATCTTTGGGCTAGCTCTCCAATCTCCTCAAGCGGTTCCACAAAACCGAAGAAGTTGGTATATTGCACCGCCAGGGCGTGGACTTCGTCATTTTTTAAAACTTCCTCAAGGCGGTTTAGGTCTGTTATTCCCCCTTCCGTGTAGGGGATTTCCTCGATTTTGTCCCTATACCCGTAGAGGTAGGTTTTTACCACTTCCCTATATAAGGGGTGAATGGTGCCTGTCAAAACGACCGTGTTCCCTTTACCCTTTATGGCGCGTGCCATTAAGACCGCCTCGGCTAGGGCGCTTGCGCCGTCATACATCGAGGCGTTTGCCACATCCATACCGGTCAGTTCCGCAACAACGGTCTGATACTCGAAAATCGCCGTCAGCGTTCCCTGGGAAACCTCCGGCTGATAGGGGGTATAGGAGGTTAAAAATTCCCCCCTTCCCACTATGTGGTCTATGGCGGCGGGTATGTAGCGGTCGTATGCCCCCGCACCCGCAAATATCTTGAGCTGTCGGTTCTTATTTGCCAAACCTTTAAAGGTCTCCGATATTTCCAATTCCGACTTGGGTTCGGGAAGGTTTAGTTCTCCCTCGAAGAGGAGGGTTTTATCTATGTGCGAATAGAGGTCTTCAAAATTTTTAGCACCTACGGAGGAAAGCATTTCCCTCTCTTCGTCCGACGAGTGGGGGATGTATGCCATAAGGCTACCTATTTTAGGTCTCTCTTTAGGGAAACAAGATGGGGTTTTGGAAATAATAGCCCTATCTTTTAGGGGTATTACTAACCTAAAATTGGTGGGAGGAGCGTTAAAGTGCAAAAGTTTTTTGAGGAATTTGGCAAACATATGCTAAATTTTGCGTTAGCCCTTATCGTTGCCTTGGTTTTTCAACCTGTAGTAAACGGACATTTCAACTTTAAATTTGCCCTTTGGGCTATCATCGGTTATGTAAGCCTGATAGCGGGGAGTTTAGCATTCTTTTGGTTAAGCGATAGATTAGAAAATAGAAAGGGCAGGGAGGATTAAGTTATGGAAAAGGGTCTTATTTATGCGCTTGTCCTTATTTGGTCTGTAGCGGTGTTTCTATTTATATTGGGAGTTTTGGAATTAAAACGGAAAGCCAAAGAAAGGCATACCTAATAACAAATCGTTACTGGTTGCGTACCGAAAAATAAAGGTTTTCTCTGCGCAAAGCCCTTTGTCGCGCGTGAGGTCTTTTTTATCCTTAAGAGCTAAATGGGTAAATACCGTTACGAGATTACAAAGGTCTACCGTTTCGAGGCGGGGCACAGAGTTTGGAACCAAAATCTGGCGGAGGGTAGGGGTTCGCAACTGAGCGGAAACGCCTGCCCTCCCGAAAACAAGTGCCGCCACCTTCACGGACACAGCTACGTTGTCGAGATAACCATAGGTTCCGATACCTTGGACGCCGATATGGTGATGGATTTTTACCACCTCAAAAGTGCGGTAAAGGAGCTTATCGACTACAGACTCGACCACTCGTTTATAGTGGACAGAAACGACCCCCTATTTCCCCAACTAAAGGCTATGGCGGATGAGTTCGGTTTAAAACTCTTTGTGGTCGATTTCGTTCCCACCGCGGAGCGGCTCGCCGAATTTATCTACAAATATCTAAAGAGGAAATTCGAAGAGGCGGGCGTCAAAGAGGTTGATGTGGTTAAGGTAGCCGTCTGGGAAACCGCCACCTCCAAGGCTGAATATTCGGAATAACCTCCAAAGGGATATGAATAAAAAAGTCCGCCTCAAGGATGGGGAAATAGAAACCATTAAAGGGGTCATCCTCTCCTTCGACCCTGATGCGGAAATAATTCTCTTCGGTAGCCGCACCGATTTGGGTGACATCCTCCCCTCATCGAAGATGAGGGGCTTCCCGCTTCATCGTGGAGAGTATCCCCACTCCACGGGCGTTACTTTCCCGCAGTCCACGGGTAGGGCAGACTTTAGGCGGTCTGCCAGCGCCTTATTCTTCTTCGCCAACTGCTTTAGTCCAATCTTTAATATGTTCCAAGCTCCATTTAAATCTCTGTCAATTTCTAAACCGCATTTCGAGCATCTATAAGTCCTCTCGTTTAATTCAACTTTTTGCTTAAAACCACATCTACAACAAGTTTTCGTTGTTGCTTCATATTTCGGCACAAATTCTACAGGGATAAGGGTCGCAAGGTATTTCAGCCTTGCAGTTATTCCCCCTATCCCCGTGTTTTGAATTTCTTTCCCAAACAATCCTTTGTGCCAACCTTTTATGTCATCTCTTTGAACCGCTATAAACGGAAACTTCTTTAAGTAGCTTATTACCTTGTTTTGAATGTCTTTTCTTTTGTTCTTAATATATTCCCATTCCTTTTGTATTAACTTTTTAACCTTTTGATAGTTTTTGCTCCCTTTCCTCTTTCTTGCCAAAATCTTTTGCAACCTTTTAAGCCTCTTCGTTTCGGGAATATACCACTTAAACCTCTCTCCCGTTGTTAAGGTTAGCTGGTATTTAATACCTAAATCTATACCTACTGGAATTGAGGTCTGCTTTTGCTTAATTTCCCTTAAAACTTCCTCTTTCCAAAGATAGCAAACTACATATAGATAAAAGCCCGAAGGCTTTTTAACCAGAAAAGCGTTTGCAATCTCTGAATTTTTAGGTATCTGGTGCAATCCCAAAACTCTAAACCACTTTTTAATGCCTTGAACTTTAACTCTGTTTCTTTTAAAGTCTATTTTGTAGGTGATTCCGAACTGCTTTAGGGGAATGCTTTTAAAATCGGATTTAAATTGTAGTTTTCCTACCTTATGGCCTTGTCCCTTTAGTTTTTTCAAAGTTTTAAGGCTATTTTTAATCCTTTCAATAATGTCTTGTTTGACTTGAGAGCCTAAGAGTTTTAGCTCTCTTTTCTCAAAACCATTAAGAGTTTTAATTTCTACCACTTTAAGTTTTTCGGATAGTTTGTTTAATCGGCTGTCAATATCCGCGATGAGGTAGTTATAGAACCATTTAGCCTCTAAGAAAAGTCTTTCTAAGGTTTTTATGTCGGATTTAGAAAGGTTTTGGAGTTTTAGCTGAAAGACTTTGGGAGTTTGGAGTTTTCTTTTTTCTTTAGTTAGTTTAAGAGATTGTTTGATTTTATCGGCTTTAGTCATCGCTCCAAACGCCCTTAGATAGGGATTTTAAAACCTATCGGACGCCATTCATCCCTCCATCACAGAGGAGGAGCTTTCTAACGTGGAGTTTTGTAAAAAGGGAGGTGACATAGACCTCCTCGTGGTTTCTAAAAAAATAGGTTACCGCGAGAGGAGAAGGATAAGGGTCGAACTCCTAAAGCGGTTGGGCGACAGAAAAATAGACCTTTTGGTGGTTGGAGACCCCAAAGAAACCGTTTTTAGAAAATTAGCCTACAAATACGGGGTGAGGCTATGACCTTTGAGGAGCGTCTTAGCCTCTTTTGCGAAAATTTGCGTTTATACCTCAAGAGTGTGGAGTGGTTAAAGGTTTCCATCGAAAGGTGCAAAAGTTTAGACCCCAAAGCGGAATGGAGTTTGGAAGACTACGAGAGGATAGAAACCTTGTTTTCCCGTTTTAGTAGGGCTGTTGATATTCTCCTTAATAAGGTTTTACGTTCGCTCGATATCCTCGAATTGGAGGAACCCCTGAGAAAACTGGATGTCGTTAATCGAGCCGAAAAGAGGGGTATAGTGGAGGATTACAACATCCTAATAGAGCTTAAGGATTTAAGGAACGAACTCGCCCGCGAATATATAGAGGAGGCTTTAAAGAACCGTTTGGAAGAGGTTATGGAAAAGAGTCTCCTCCTCTTGGAGATAACCAAAAATTTAAAGGAATACGCCCAAAGGATGGAGTATTTGGAGGGTTGTCCCGAAATGGGGAATTGAAATTTTCACCTTTATGGGAAACGGTTTTAAAAACCTCCTCGTAGAGGTTTACAAAAAACTATTGGAGCATTTTGGAAAGCAAAACTGGTGGCCGGTGGATTGGGAATACCACCTAAGGGAGAGGACAAACCCCTTCGACGAGGTCGTTATAGGTGCGATTCTTACACAAAACACCTCTTGGAGGAATGTGGAAAAAGCCCTCGAAAGGTTAAAGGCGAAGGGAAAACTATCCTTGGTCTGGATTGAAAAGACTCCCTTGGAAGTTTTGGAAGAATTGGTTAAACCTGCCGGGTTCTACAGACAAAAGGCGCAACGTCTAAAGGAGATTGCCAAATTTATCCGTTCTGCCAAAGGGGGAGTGCCGCGGAGGGAAGACCTTTTAAAGGTTAAAGGGATAGGAAATGAAACCGCCGATGTGATACTCCTATACGGATACCACCGACCGGAGTTTGTTATCGATAGGTACACCTTGAGGTGGCTAAAGAGGTTTCTCGGGGTGGAATGGGATTATTTAACCGCAAAGGGATTTTTTGAGGAAAACCTCCCGCCGAATGTGCCGGTTTACAAGGAGTTTCACGCCCTAATAGACGAATTGGCAAAAAATTACTGCAAGGCAAAAAAGGTGGAATGCAAAAGATGCCCGCTAGCGCGGGAATGTGGGTTTAGAAGGGAAGGAGTTGGGTGAAGGCGAGGGAGGCGTTTACAATGGGGGTTACCCATATTCCGAATACCACGCTCAGAAGGGCGAGCAAACCTATTGCCACGGTGGGTATTAGGAAAGAGGTATCCTTCGGTCTTTCAACCCCCTTGGGCTCCTCGAGATACATCTCCTTAATAATCCATAAGTAGTAGGCTACGGCGAAGGCGGAGTTTAGCAGTCCAACGAATGCCAACCACGCCATATTGGCGTCAACCGCCGCCTGGAAGAGGTAAACCTTTGCAATAAATCCGGCTGTGGGGGGAACTCCCGCCAGCGATAGAAGTAAAACGGTGAAAACAAATGCCATAAAGGGATTGACCTTTCCGAAACCCCTCAGCTCCTCACGGGTTTTTATACCGTAGTAGTAAATCAGTAAGGTAACTATAAGGAACGCCCCCGCCTTCATAAGGATATAGGCAACCGCTTGGTAAACGATACCGGTCACGGCGAGTCCGGAGGCGGCGGCGGCAAAACCCACCAGTATATAGCCGGCGTGCGCTATGGAGGAATAAGCGAGTATCCTCGCAACGCTCTGCTGGGCGAGGGCGAGGAGGTTACCTATCGTCATGGTTAAAACGGCAAGTACCGCGAAGAGGATAGCCCAATCTTCTTTCTGGAAGCTCAGCGCCTCGAAAAAGAGTCTGATAACGGGTATGGCAACGGCACTCTTGGTTATCCCCGCCAGGTATGCAGCAACGGATGCGGGGGCTCCGGTGTAAACGTCAGGTGCGTAGAAGTGGTAGGGGGCAAAGGACATTTTGAAACCTATAGCCGAGAGAATCGCAATAAAACCGAAGGCGAAGAAGAGCATACCGAAGGTATCGGTGGCGTGGAAAATCTTGTTAATCGCGGCAAACTGAAGGTCTCCGGTTATCGCGTAGACCACAAGTATACCGAACAGGAAAAATCCGGTCGCCAACGCGCCGTTGAAGAAATACTTGGTGGCGGCTTCGACCGTAATGGCGTTTAGCCTAGCCATTATCAGGTAGTAGGAGGGAATCGTCATAAGCTCCATGGCGACCAGCAGGGAGACGAAGTTATTCGCGTAAAGGGTCATTATTGCACCGGCGAGGGATATGGCGTAAACGCCCAAAATCTCGGGAAGGTTTTCAACCTCTTTAAGGGTGTTGTAAATGGTTACGAGAACCACCGCACCGGTAAACCATACGAAAACGGTCAGCAGTAAACTTGCGGCATCGGTGGTGAATAGATTGGGGTAGAGGGGATGTCCGTGGGTAAACCCGTAAATAAAGAGGACACCCGCTATTAGAAATACGACCATAAAGAGGTTTAAAAGCCACTCCCTGGACAACCTAAAGAGGTTTGCAATTATGGGGACCAAAAGCCCCCCGAAGGCGAGGGTCAGTATTCCGCTAAATACCACGCAGTTCATCGCTTAACCTCCCAATATCTTTCCGAGGGTTTGGGCGTAACCGTTTACGAAGCTGAAGAGAATCGAAGGGACTATACCGAGGAGAACAAACAACGCCACATAAGCCATAAGGGGTATTCTTTCCACGAGGGGTAAGGGATGGGGGTGTAATTTTGCAACCAAGCCGGAAATTTCCCCGTGAAGCATCCTTCTGATAGCCCAGAAGAAGAAACCGGCGGTAAGCACAGCGGAGAAAGGTAAAGCCAACGCTATCCAACCGAATTTGTCGAAGGCGGCGTAAATGGCGGTAACCTCACCTATGAAGCCGGCGGTTCCGGGAAAACCTAGAGCCCCTAAAGCGCCGAGCATATAGAGAACGCCTATGAATGGGAACCTGCGGAGAAATCCGCCACCGATTTCGGAGATATACCAGGTGCCGGTAATGTGATGGATATATCCGGCAATCATAAACATTAGGGAAATTATCAAGGCGTGGGCTACCATTTCGTAAATCGCGGCGCTGATACCCGCGGCGGTTAGCGTGGCTATGGCAACCAATACCAATCCCATGTGGTTTATGGAGGAGTATGCGACCATCCTCTTAACGTGGTCCTCGTAAAGGGCTTTAAACGCCGCGTGGAAAACGGTCAGCAAACCTATACCCAACATTAGGTAGATGAAGTGTTTGGACGCCTGGGGGAAAAGCTCGATATTCCACCTCAAGAGTCCGTAAGCCCCCATTTTTAGGAGTAGACCCGCCAGGATTACCGAAATGGGGGAGGGAGCTTGAACGTGGGCGTCGGGAAGCCAGGTGTGGAAGGGAACGACGGGCATTTTAACGATAAAGCCGATAAACGCCAACGCCCAAATAACCTTTTGCAAGTCGATGGGAATATTAGCCTGCTTTATCGCGACGAAATCGAAGTGTCCGGTCTTGATGTAGATGATAAGCATTGCGAGGAAGATAAATATCGACGCCAGGTGGGTGTAGAGGAAAAACTTTACGGCGGCGTAAATCCTGTTCTCAGCCCCCCAAATACCTATATGGAAGAACATGGGAACGAGGGTAAATTCCCAAAAGATGAAGAACCAAAGGTAGTTAAGGGAGGCGAAAACGCCCACCATGGCGCCTAGGAATACCAAAATTAGGAAGAAGTAGGCACCCGGACGCTCAACATTCCAAGAGGACAGGGTTACAAGTATCGCAATTATTCCGGTAAGCGTTATCAAGGCTATCGCCAAAGCGTCCACACCCAAGTGGAGGTTGAAATCCCACTGCGGCAGAATCGGAATGTTTTGTTCGAAGGCAAATCCGTGCCCGGGATAGTTTAACCACATTACCGCCCCTATAAGGGTGACGAAAATACCCGCCGCCAAAGAGAAGTACTTCGCCTGCCTATCGAAAAAGTAGGCAAAGGGGGCGAGAATTACCGGTAAAAGTATGGCACTCAGCAGCATCTCTTCGCCTCCTTAGAGTATTACCAAATAGAGGTAGTAGAGAATTAGCGCTCCGCTCACAAATATGGTTAGGTAATGGATGAGATTACCGGTTTGGATAACCCTAACTTTTTCCCAAGTCCAAAGCGCAGTTCTCGCAACCCCGTTAACGATGTAGTCGTAAACGTTTCTATCAATCCAGTGAGCCAACCACGCGAGGAATTCGACGATAAAGTTCTTCGACAGCCAGCGGATGAGGTGGTCTATAAAGAAAGCATTGTAAAAGGTCTTATTCAACATCGCCATTATGGGGTCTTTAAGGAACACGGTGGTATCAATAGCCCGTTTGTAATAAATAAGCCACGAAAGAATAAACGCTACCGCCATCAGGGAGAAGACGAGAACGGTCAAAGCCCAATCGTGGGGGATGTGGGCGTGCTCCTCGATTAGGTGAATAATGGGTTGGTGGAATATTCCAACCAGAAAGGTTAATGCCGCGAGGACGAAGAGGGGTATCAGCATAACGGGATAGGCTTCCCTAGCCTTTTTCGCAACTTCGTTGGGTTCCCCGGTAAACAGCTGGAACCACAGGCGGAAACCGTAATAGATTGTGAGAACGGCGGCGGTTAAAACGAATGCGAATGCTATGGGGTCGCCCGCTTCTTTAGCCTCGTGAACTATCCACTCTTTGGAGAAGAAACCGCTTAGAGGGGGTATACCGGCTAGCGACAGCACGGCTATGAGGAAAAGAATAGCGGTATAGGGCATAACCTTCATCAATCCGCGGATTTTGAAGGCATCCTTTTCGTGGGTGAAGTGTATAACGTTACCCGCCGATAGGAACATAAGCGCCTTAAAGGTCGCGTGGGACACGAGGTGGAATATACCCGCCGCCAGCGAGCCCGCCCCGAGACCGACAAACATCAATCCGAGGTTCTCCATAGTGGAGAAGGCGATGATTTTTTTGATTTCGCGGTGAACCATTGCGCCGAGGACGGCTATCAGCGCGGTAACGGCACCTATTGCGAGGATTACGTATAGCACCTTGGAATAGAGGTAAAAGTCGAACAACCTTCCGACGAGGAATACACCGGCGTTAACCATGGTTGCGGCGTGAATCAATGCGGAAACGGGGGTGGGACCTTCCATAGCGTCGAGCAACCAGGGAAATAGGGGGAACTGAGCGGATTTACCCACTGCACCGCCAAACATCAGCAGTGCGGCGGCGGCGGCAACCAAAACCGGTATAGCGTGGATTTCCGCCAGATGGTTAATTTCGTTTACATTTAGGGTTCCGGCGTACCACCACAGCAAAACAATTCCGGCGAGGAAGAAACCGTCGGCAAATTTGGTCATTAAAAAGGCTTTGAGTCCCGCATCGGCGGCGCTATTTTTGTAATACCAGTAGGCGATGAGAAGATAGGAAGCCAATCCCATGAACTCCCAGAAGATGAACATGGCTAGTAGGTTGTCGGAAACCGTTAAACCGAGCATGGAGCCGATGAAAAAGGTTACCTTCATGAAGAAGCGGTGGGGACTTTCGTCGTGTTCCATGTAACCGCGGGAGTACATTACGATTAGGAATCCGAGGAGTGCCGCCATCGCGTAAACTACGGCGGACAGCCCGTCTACGTATATCCCGAAGGGCACCTTTATATCACCGAATTGGAACCATACGAAGGAATGCTCGTAGTGGTGCCCTGTTGCGACTCCGGCTAAGGTCGTCAGGGCGATAACCGCGGACAGTCCGGTAACAGCCAAAGATAGATACCAAGAAATCCACCGGTCGGTGTAATGACTAACCAACCAAATTAGGGGTGCTCCAAATACCGGCAAGAACACCGATAGGTATATCAGCCACTCCATCCCTCACCACCTCAAGTTGTTTAATTTTTCGGGGAAAGTAATACCATATTTACGGGCGAGAATTATTAGCAATGTCAAACCGACCGCAACCTCTAAGGCGGCTAAGGCTATAGCAAAAAACGCCAGTATTACGCCATCCGCTCCGTGCTGGGTGGCAAAAGCCGCCAGACCCACATTAGCCCCGTTAACGATAATCTCGATAGAAATAATCATCTTCAGTATGGATTTCTTAGAGAGTAGCCCGTAAATACCTATGGCTAGCAGGGATATCGCCACCAGCAAAAACCAGAACATCGGCTCGTTGGTGAAAGTCATCTCTACTCCTCCCTCTGGAGTTTTTTGGAAAGTATGTAATAGGCTCCGTAAATTATGCCAACCGCGGTAAATCCGAGGGGGATTATCAATATCGCGTATTTATCGACAAATACCTTTCCGAGTTCCTCCAGGGATATGTTTAGGTAGGGCTTGGTGTGGAGTCCGGTCCATATGGAGGCTATCAGCCCGGTTATAAATGTGGCTACCGCCACACCTGCCGCCAATTTGCTTTCCCTCTTCTCCTCTTCCCTCTCACCTATGGTGAGAATTGCAAACAGCACCAAAATTGCCACACCACCGGCGTAAATCGCCAGCTGGAAGGCGCCCAGTAACGGAAATCCCAGCGAGAAATAAAAGAGCGCTATCTCGGTGAGTAAAACCGCGAAAGCAACCAAAACCCATATAAAGTTTGTCAGCTCTATCGCGGCTATGGCGGTTGCAACCACGACCGCAAATAGGATAAAGAAGTAGAGAAGCATTACTTACCCTCCTTCTTTTGTTTCTGCTTTTGGAGGTCCTTCACAACCAGCGGATTTTTGGTTATATCCCCTACGGGTTTCGCCCAAAGCTCGTCCAATAGGGGTGTCAGTTCGACCTCTTCCACCATAATGTCGTAGTCTTCGGTTAGATATATCGACTTTTCCTTGGTGGGGCAGGAATCTTCGCACAAACCGCAATAGCAACACCTTCCCAGATTGACAACGGGCATAGCCCTGGGACGCTTCAAACCGGTGGGAACCATTATTATGGCGCCTATCGGGCAAGCCCTCTCGCAGGCGTAGCAGCCGATACAGGTTTCGGCATTTATAAAGTGCCTACCCCTAAACCTTTCCGGTTTTTTACGCACATCCGGATTTTTCTCCGGGTAGTAATGGGTATCCTTTGGCTTTACAGCCCTGGAGGCTACCAGAACAATTTTTTCCAATATAACGCCCAACATAACTTTCCCTCCCCTTAAAGCGCTTTAACCGCCAAAACGAGCAGTATATTTAGCAGCGAAAGGGGCACCAATACCGTCCACGTAAACCTGATAAGTTGGTCCAACCTTATCCTGGGAGTGGACGCCCTTATCGCAAAGGCGAGGTAATAAATTGCGAAAACTTTTATAAAGAACCAAACCCATCCGGGTAGGAAAGGTCCCTTAAAACCTCCCAAAAAGAGGGTTACGGTCATAGCCGCCAAAACGAAAACTTCGAGAAATTTGGCGCCCGCCAATAGGAGGTAGCCGACTCCGGTATACTCGGTGAGAAATCCGTATACGATTTCCTGTTCCGCCTCCGGTATATCGAAGGGGGGTCTATCGGCAACTATTAGAATAGCCACCAGAAAGATTAAAAATCCGACGATGTTAACGAGAAATCCTATAATGTCGAACTTCTCCACTATTTCGACGTAATTGAAGGTTCCATACCAGAGGGCTACCGACAAGCCCGCCAACCAAAGGGGTATCTCGCCGGAAATAAGCTGGTTTATAACCCTTACACCACCTATAAAGGGATATTTACTTTTCGAAACCCAACCGGCGAACAGGAATATTGCGGGCAGGGAGGTTAGCAAAGCCAGGGAAATAACCAGGTCGTAAGGGGTTGAAACTATCCAAAGGTTTTTGTCGTAGGGAATAAACGCCGCAACGAGGGAAACCATTATGAAGGCTACCGCCGGAACTATTAGAAATAGGAACTTATCCGCTTCACGGTGAATAATTACCTCCTTTTGGAGGATTTTGAAAATATCCGCCACCGTTTGCAGAATACCGTAAGGTCCCACATAGTAAGGTCCCGTCCTACCGTGCATGTCGGCCACCAGTTTCCTCTCCAGGTAAAAGGTGGCAAAGATTACCAACAGCAAAAAGGTAACGCCGGGAAATACCAACGTTTTAAACAAAATCCACGCCAAATCCATAGCTCTCCCCCCTTATCTGTCCAAATCTCCGTGGCAGATGTAGAGGCTTGCAAAAATGGTTGCCAGGTCGGCGAGCTTGTGCCCGGGTGCTATGTATTCCAAAGCCCAAATGTTCATAAAGGAAGGCGCCGAAATTTTCGCCCTGTAAGCCCCCGTTCCGCCGTCGCTGACAACGTGGTATTCGATGCCTCCCCTCGCCCATTCGACGGCGGAATAGGCTTCGCCCGCCTTAATCTTTTTGGGCATACGAATCTTCCACTTGTCCCCTTCGGGCATTCCTTCCAACGCCTGCTTGATAATTTTTACCGATTCCTCTATCTCCTCGAGAACGACGAGAAAACGGGCGTAGGCGTCTCCCTCTTCTTTCACGACCACTTTGAAGTCGAAATCCTCATAGGAGCTATAGGGATAACGCTTTCTCAGGTCGTAATCAACGCCGGAAGCCCTCGCAACGGGACCCCTCAATCCCAGTTCGAAAACCAGCTCCTTCGGAATAATCCCGATACCCTTATACCTCTCCACAAGGGTCGGGTTATCGATAAAGACCTCTTTGTAGTCGTCCCATCTCCTCTCCGTTTCCTCTACAGCTTTCCTAAGCAGGTCGAAATCCTCTTTTTTGGGCTCAAAGCGGACACCTCCGGGAACAATAGCCGCCGTGGAAATCCTATATCCGGAATAGTGTTCGAGGAAGTCGAGATAGTACTCCCTCAGGGCGAGAACCCACATCATGGGGGTCGCAACGCCGAGGGCTCCGAACATACCGCCAATACCTATGAGGTGGGAAACAATTCTTCCGACCTCGGCGAGGATTACTCTAAAGTATTGGACATTTTTGGGAACTTCGACATCCGCCAATTTTTCAACGGCGAGCGCCCAGTTCAGTATGGTTCCCAGGTCGTCGATGAAGCAAATCCTTTCGACGTTGACAACGGCATTTTCCCAGGTGCGGTACTCGAGCATCTTCTCCAGATTCCGGGTAACGTAGCCGGGGTCGTTTTCCACCTTTACAATCTTTTCGCCGTCGAGCCAAACCTTTATCCGCATAGGTCCCGAAGCCGGGTGCTGAACACCCCAGTTCAGGACCATTAGGTCGCCCTCTTTACCGACTGGTTGGGTAATTATTTGAGCTCCCTTATACATACGGCAACCTCCTTACTTTCGATGGGGTTCGGGTATATAGGACTTCCTCTGAACCCATTTCCCCTGAAGGGTATCGTCGAGCAAAAGAGGTTTGAGCCTCGGATGTCCCTTGAAGTTAATTCCGAATTTCTCCCACTCCTCCCTCTCGCAAGCCTCCAAGGCGGGGAATATATCGTGAATCGAATCTATTTCCGGATTCTCCAAAGGTATTTCCGTCCTGATTAAAACCCATATTCTTTCCTCTATACTTTCGAAGAAGTAATTGAGCTCTAATCCTCTACCTTTGGGGGAGTAGTCCACCGGCGACAGAGTGTGGAAAAAATTAAAACCCTCCTCCTTGAGGAGTTTGGCAACCTCCCTTATGTGGTGGGGTTGTATTTTAAACATATAGGTTTTTGCCACCCTGTTTTGGGGGTATTCCTCGGCTTTCACGCCGAAGTACATTTCCATCTTTTTGGCAAAGCTCTCAAAGCCCATAAGCGTCCTCCCGCCGAAAAAAATTGAGAATAAGTTAAAAAAGAACCCAAAGCCGTTGTCAAGATTTAACCGCCAACAAAGAAGGGCTGTTGCGATAGAAGGGGATTTTTCTCCAATTCCCGTTTGAGGATTTCCCTCCAAGTCCCCTCCCTTTCGGCGCGGGCTTCCCTTTTCTCCCTAATAATCTTTTTCATCTCAAGCAAGCCGTCGAGGATAGCCTCCGGTGTGGGCGGACAACCGGCAACGAAAACGTCGGGAGGGAGTATTTCGGGTATATTTGTCACGACCGAAGTCGAATCGTAATAGGGTCCCCCATCGAAGGCGCAAGCCCCTATGGCGAATACGTAACGGGGTTTGGGCATTTGGTCATAGGTCATCAGAAGGACGGGTAAAACCTTTCTGGAAACCAAACCGGTAATAACGATAAAGTCGGCTTGCCTCGGGGAGGGAACGGGCAAAAATCCGTACCTCTCCCAGTCGAAGCGGGGACCCATTAGAGCCAATATCTCCAAGGAACAGCACCCCGAACAGTAGTGAACCATCCAGGGGCTGTTCGCCCTAGCCCAACCGAAAAAATCAAGAAACTTGGTCAACATAACGCTTCCCTCCTATGATGTGCCAGATGGCGAGAAGTAGAGGTATAACAAAGAGTAAGTAAATCCAAAAGCCTTTTCCATTAGTTATCGCTTCCAAAGCCACGAACATTCCCACCATATCCATCGTCAGGAACAGTATTCCGAAGAAGTAGTAACGGAAATTGGACTTCTTGGGTAGGGGTCCCTCGGGGGGAACGGCACACTCGTAGGGAACGTGTTTTGCAACCGACTCCCCTTTGGGTGCGTAAATAAGCGCTATTAACCAAAATAGGAGAACCGTTGCGACGATTCCCACCACAAAGAGGATAAAAGCCACCAACATCTCTTTACCTCCGAAGGTGCTAACTATTTTCTTATATTGCTATATCCCAAAGAGCGAGGGAAAAAAGGAAGGTCATTGAAATCTGGAGGTAAAAGGGAGACGGAAGAAGGTTATTTGGAACGTCTCTTCCTTCTAGCCTCCTGCCAAACCTTTTTACTCCTTACCGCTTCCAATTCGACTTCAAACCAGAGGTCGTTGGGTTTATCCTCCGCCGTGGCGGGGGGAGCGGTTTCCTCAACCTGAACCAGGGTTCCCGGTTTGGGACACGCCCTCACACACTCGCCGCAGTATATACATAAATAAGGGTTATAGTGGAACTTAAGTTTTTTGGAACCGTCTTCGGGATAGGTGAAGATAATAGCCCCCGGAGGGCAAACCATTTCGCACTTTTTGCAATAAATGCAAGTCTCTTCGAAGTATTTGATTAATCCCCTGTAATTCTTCGGCTTGGGCGTCCCCTCCGGACGGGTGGCTGGCTTCGAAAAGAGATTTTTTAAAGAGTATAAAAACATCTTCAGCATTTCAAACCCTCCTATCGGGCTGTGCAGGAGAGACAGGGGTCAAAGCTTATGGTTATGTCGGGAACAAAGGCGTAGGGTTGGTCGTAGTAGAGTTCCTTCATAACCGGTATAACGCTAAACGTCGGGGTTTTAATTCTTAGCCTTTCCAAAACCGGTTTCCCATTTCCCTTTACGTAGTAGAGAAGTTCCCCCCTAGGGGCTTCCCACCTGATTAGGGCTTCGCCCTTCGGATTTCCCTTTACGTTGACCTTAATGTCCCCTTCGGGGATATTTTCGAGGGCGTTCTTTATAACCCTCATGGAGACGAGGGTTTCGTCCACCCTTACCATGTTGCGCGCCCAAACGTCCCCGTCGCTGTAGAGAACCATTTCGTAACCCAATTCCGAATAGGGGAGATATTCGGACTCCACCCTGCAGTCGGTAGCCAAACCGGATGCCCGCGCTATAGGTCCCACGGCGTTATAGGTTTGAGCCATTTCGAGGGATATAACCCCTACACCCTTCCACCTCTTTTGGAGCGTGTAATCCTTCTCAAATGTATCCTTCAATTGGAGCAATCTCCTTTCCAACTCCTCCAGGCGGGGTTTAATCTCTTCGTAAACCTCTTTGGTGATATCCCTATTTACCCCTCCAATGGTGGAATAGTCGAATTGGACTCTATTTCCGGTAATAATCTCCAAACATTCCATTACGTATTCCCTATCCCGCATAACCCTCATAAAGAGGTTTTCGTAACCGGCTACCTCGGTGAGGTGGGCTATGGCGAAGAGGTGGGAGTGTATCCGGTCGAGCTCGTGAACTATTATTCTCAGATACTTAGCCCTTTCGGGAATTTCTATATCCATGAGGGTTTCTATAGCCATACAGGCGGCGGTGGCGTGGGATATGGAGCAAAGTCCGCAAACGCGCGCCACCACGTAGGGAACCTGTTGGTACTTGTAGCGGGTCATACACGCCTTCTCTATACCCCTGTGGACGTATCCGAAATCCACCGAAACGGTTTTGATAATCTCATTTTCCGTGGTGAAGATAAAGCGGAGGGGTTCGGGGAGGGCTATGTGCTGACTCCCGAAGGGGACTACAAATTTCTTACCCATTTTTAACCTCCTTTCTAAGGGGCGCCTTGGGCGAATCGGGTTCG
>JALWDU010000108.1 GCA_027036735.1 Aquificales bacterium
AGACTGGTAAAAAGGCTTTTAAGAGGTTTACCAACGCAAGATATAAGAATTTTTTGGTATTCTCCTATAGCTATTTTGGATAGAACAGAAAAAAAGATTTCTGTTTTTAGGAGTTTTAAAGAGATTCCCCGAAATAAAGAGTATTTGGAGTTTTATGGACCTATTAAGGAGGGATGGAAATTTCGTTTTTCTTTTGGCTTGAAGGAAGAACTGTTGAGGGCTAGCACCGAGGAAGCTATCAAAGTTCAAAATGCGTTAGGTGAAATCGACGTGGTATTTAATTTTTCCTGTTTAACAAGACAATTTATATTGGAAGACCTAAATGAGGAAGAGGTACAAAGATATTCCGCTATATTCAATGCCCCTCTTTTCGGTTTTTACACCCTTGGAGAAATAGGAGTGGATAGAATAAGCAGAAATCTAAAGTATAACAATCAAACATCGCTAATTGTGGGGGTTAGAGAACTATGATTCCTCCGGAGATTAAACTTAAACTTTTGCTCAATATCTTGGAGGAAATTTCGGAAAAATATGACGAAATCCTAAAGGAAAATAAAAAACTCTTGAAAGAATTACATAAGCAGGCTACAACAGACCACCTCACAGGGTTGTTGAACCGTAGGGCTCTATTGGAAGCTTTAAGAAAGGAAGTTGAACGGATAAAAGGTAGTAATCGGAAAAATACCCTCTGCTTGTGTTTTATGGATTTAGATAACTTTAAATTGATTAATGATACTTTTGGACATGCGGAAGGGGATAAGGTCCTAAAAGCTTTTGCTTCTATTTTAAGGGAAACCCTTAAATCATACGATATTGTAGGTCGTTGGGGGGGCGATGAATTCGTAGCCGGTGTTATTAATTGTGAAAATTTTGACAATCCCGAGATTTGTAAAACCTGTCCGTATTATCACAAAATATTGGAAGAAGTAAAAAAAATGGGTAAATGTTACGCAATATCGCTAGGTGTTTCCTGCGGTGTTGCAAAGATACCGACGGAAACCGAAGATTTGGACGAGGCTCTCCGCATAGCCGACAGGCGGTTATACAAGGCTAAGAAAGAGGGAAAGGGTAAGGTGGTTATCGATTAATCCCCCATTGGTTGATATCCTTTGCAATTCCGCCAAAGGGTAAAAAGGTTTTATTTTTATTTCCACCGTGAGGGGCACTTTTACCTCCCTTTTTACCGAACCTGTGGTTTTGGAGCGGGTTAGCAGCACCCAGGATGCGGTAAAGGACGCCAAATTTCCCCACTTCAAACCTCTGGTTGCCGCATCCCAAACGGCGGGAAGGGGTAGGAAGGGTAACAAATGGTTTTCCCCGCCGAAGGCGGGCTTATACCTTTCGTTCAAGTTACCGAAGGATTACTTCGCACAGAACGGGGAATTATCCTGTATCTCCCTGGTCTGCGGGCTGGCGGTGTCGGAAACGGTAGACAGCTATACCCTTTCGAGAATAAAGTGGCCGAACGACGTATACATCGGGGGAAAAAAGGTTGCCGGTATTCTGGTCGAAGCCACACCGAGCGATATAGTTGTGGGGATAGGGGTAAACCTCAACACGGTCTCCTTTCCCGCGGAACTCCAAAAGGTGGCAACGTCCATATATTTGGAAACCCAAAACAGGGTTGATTTCAACGAATTCCTAAACCTGCTTTTGGAAAACATGTCGGCAGACCTCCTACTCTTTAGGTCGGAAGGATTTGCACCCTTTGTGGAGAGGATTAATCGAAAGCTCCTGTGGAAGGGAAAGAGGGTAGTCGTAGACCGAAGGGAGTGCGGAAAACTCTTAGGGGTAAACCCTAAGGGTTTTGCTGTTATTAAAACCTGTTACGGGGAGCTAAAGGAGTTTCCCTACGGGGAGATATCCCTTAGGAGGGGTTGACAATCCCCCTTCCTTATCATGTTTTAACTTATGTTTCGCTGGCTACTGGACATTTGGGAGATTGAAGAGCTACGAAAGCGGTTTCTATACACCCTCGGCGTTTTACTGATATACGCGGCGGGAACCCACATCCCCCTGCCGGGTATAAACACCTCCGCCCTGGAAGAGTTCTTCACCCAATTCAACAAGAGCGTCTTTATGCTTTACAACATCTTTTCCGGCGGCGCCCTCACCAAGATGACCGTTTTCGCTCTGGGTATCCTCCCCTACATCACAGCCTCAATCCTCATGCAGTTGTTGACAGCCTCCATTCCCTATCTCAAACAGCTCCAAACGGAGGAGGGGGACTACGGTCGTTACAAAATTCAGGAGTACACTAAATACCTGACCCTCGTAATAGCCACCGTGCAGGCGCTCTTTCTCACCGTATGGTTGCAAAATCAGACCACCCCCGACGGAACACCCCTTGTCTACAACGGGGGAATAACCTTTACGGTAACGGCGGTTCTCATTTTGGTGGCGGGCGCTATGTTCGTCACCTGGTTGGGTGAGAGGATAACCAAGCACGGAATAGGGAACGGTCCCTCGATGATAATCTTTGCCGGGATAGTTTCCCGCTTCCCATCGATGGTAGCCCAAGTAGTTGAGACCTTCAAAACGGGAGAGATTTCGGTCATAGACCTGGCTATCGTGATAATCTCCGTATTGGCTATTATCGTCGGTATCGTTATCATTCAGGAGGCGGAAAGAAGAATTCCCATTCAGTATCCCCGTAGGAATGTAGGGTTTGGCGCTCCGGCTATGTCTTACCTGCCGATAAAGCTAAACCCCGTCAGCGTGATGCCGATAATCTTCGCCCAAGCCATTTTGGTAACGCCGGCGACCTTTATACAGATGTTCCACATCGAGAAGTTGGCGTTCCTCCAGGATTGGCTCCGCTTCGATTCCCCCGTTTACAACGCCATATATATCCTGCTGATAATCGTATTTACCTACGTATACGCCTCCGTTATAGTCAACCCCCACGATATAGCGGAGAATTTGAGGAAGGCGGGGGCTTATATTCCCGGAGTGCGCCCCGGTAAGGAGACGGAGGAATACCTGGCAACCGTTATAAACCGTCTTCTGTTTGTGGGTGCGATATTCCTCGCGGTAATAGCGATTATTCCCGTATTAATACAGATAAAGACCCATATACCGTTCTATTTCGGCGGAACAACGGCGCTCATCACCGTCGGCGTTGCGCTGGATACCCTCCACCGCATAGAGGGTCACATAACCATGCGGAAGTATTACAAATTCCTTTCCCGCTAAACCTCACCCCTTTAGGCGGGATAAAATCGCCTTCAGCAGTTTATCCTTTCCCCTTCTCTCCTTCGCCGAGGTTTGGATTACCTCCCCAACACCCAATTCCTTCAACCTCTTAAGGGTTTGGGAGATTTCCCTCTGATTGGCTTTATCGGTTTTGGTTAAAACCACCGCGTGGGGTATACCCAGATAATCCAACCACTCCAGCATGGCTACATCGTCCCTTGTGGGTCCCACCTTTGCGTCCACCAGAACGAGAACCAAACCTATATCGGAAGCCCTATGTCTAAAGTAGCCCTCGATGAGTCTCTTCCAATTGTCGACCTCCTTGCGGTCTCCCCTCGCAAATCCGTAACCGGGCAGGTCGACGAGGAAAGCCTTTACCCCCTCAAAGTCCCACCTAAAGTAGTTGATAGCCCTAGTCCTTCCGGGGGTTTTTCCCACCTTCGCTATGTCCCTCCCGGTAAGGAAGTTCAAAAGGGAGGACTTCCCGACGTTGGAACGCCCTACAAATACTATATCCTTTCGCGGTTCGTTGGTTTTGGGTAAATCCTCCAAACGGTAAACGCTTTTAACAAACTCCACAGCCATAGGTTTAAAAATTTTGTTTTCATGTTCGAGACGAAGAAACTGCTGACCTACTGGGTTTTGCTACCCCCGGGAAACGTAATCCTCTTTTTAACCCTTCTGGGGTTGTTTCTGAAATTTAAAGGCTCGCGGCGGCTGGGAAATCTCTCCCTACTGGTTGCGGGAGTCTTGTACCTACTCTCCACCCAATTGGTTGCCTCCCTGCTCATTTCACCCCTTGAGGATAGGTTTCAACCTCCCCCCAAAGGGGTAAGGGATAGGTGCGAGGTGATAGCCGTCCTGGGGGGCGGTGTAAAAGTGGGGGCGCCTTACCTGGATTTGAAGAACAGCCCCAACGAGCAAACCTTCGAAAGGGTTATGGGGGCTTACAAACTCTATGAGGAGAAGAGGCGCCCGATTATCGTCAGCGGATATTCCGTTGCGAACCAAATTTCGGAAGCGGAGGTGATGAAGGATACCCTCGTTTACTTCGGGGTAAATGCCTCCGATATCCTTACCGAGAGTAAGAGTAGGGATACCTACGAAAACACCCTATTTCTGAAGTATTTAATAGACAACCGCACGGTGTGCCTGGTAACCTCCGCCTACCACATGGAGAGAGCCATGTATCTACTATCCAAAACCGGTTTCGACCCGAAAAAGGTTGTTCCCGTTCCGGTCGACTACAAGGCATCCCACGCACCCTTTAGGTGGTATCAATTGCTTCCAACCCCCTATTGGTTAAATGTCTCTTCGATGGCTCTCCACGAGTATTTCGGTATGCTCTACTACCTCCTAAAGGAGCAAACTCATAAGCAAAAACCGGAAAAGGGGTAATAGATTTAAAAACCATGAGCGTGGAACTCGTAAAGCAATACTTCCAAAAAATGGATTTGAGAAACTCCGTTCCCTGCGGAGGGGATGTAAAAATACCCGCCGTCGTCGGTTTCGTTTTCCCCGAAGGGCTTAAGGAGATGATAGAAAAGGGGGAAAACCTTTTCATTCTCGACGTAAGGGAGGAGTGCGAAGCGGAAAAGATGCCCTTTAAAGTGGAGGGGGTCGAGGTAAAGGTTATTCCCATTAGGGAATTGATGGACAGATTGAACGAAATCCCCAAGGACAGACCGGTTATAACCGTGTGCAACTTCGCCATTAGGGCTACCATGGCTAAAATGGCGCTCGACCTCGCCGGATTCGACAACGTTAAGGTTCTAAAGGGTGGCGTTGAGCAGTGGAATAGATAATCGGAAGTTATTTGTAAGTCAACCCCTCGCATTAGGAGTGTAAACCTTTAAAGTTCATAAGTATTTTTCTTCCTTTGTTGTTTTTCTCTCCCTCACAGATATGGGGTTTTCGGCAATGGTATTCTATGAATACGGTGTTAGATTCCGTTTTTCTATTACATTTTATTCTTACCGATGAAAAAAGGTTTTTCATTCGCCGAGGTATTGATAGTCTTCATCATAGTGGGGATATTAATAAATCTCTCAATAGTTTGGTACTTTTACCATACGGAGAAGCAAAACATCTTTAATGAATTGCAAAATATATACTACTTTATAAGCAGTATTGTTGAAGAAGCTAAAAGAAAGCACTGCGCTTTCACCATTTCGGTGGGTATTCACTCAATAAATGCAACAGTTAATGTAGGAAATTGCTCGGATAAAACTCTCCAGTTGGAATATGTATCGCTTGAGCCCGTAACTTTAAGTATAAATACTTTAGGTGTTTTCACCACTTATAACAGTATAAAGCTGGACAACGCAACCCGTAGTAAATACAATTTGGCTATGGATTGTCTGGCAATTTCTAAGTTTCGTATATGTGAGGGGAAGTTAGAAGATGTTAGCGGTTCTCTTAAGTGTGTTTGCAAATATTAAGAGAAAGGGCTTTTCCCTTCTGGAGTTTTTGGTAGCTATGGCAATTATAGCAATTATAGGAATAGCATTATTTAACGGTGCTATATTTCTTTTGAATAGGGAGAATAAAAGCAAAATATATCTTTACACTCTAGACGCCGTCAAAAACCTACGCGGTTATCCTTCAAAAGTCAATAACTGTGTAGGAAAAACAGACCCCTGTGCGCAACTACTTTCGGTTTGCAACAATTCGCTTGTCTGTTCAACCACTTCGGTGTGTGAAAATACCAACAGTTGTATAGTTTGCCATATAGACCCCTCCAACGGAAAGAAAATTTTTTACGGCTTTGTGGCGGATAATTTAACCGCCAACACCTACAAGGTAACCATCTGCTGGGCTTACGGCTCCGAAACCGGAAATTTCACCACCACCCTATCGCTTCCCTAACCCTTTAAATAGCTCCTTTATGAAACGGATAGCGGTCGTTTGCGGCGGCTGGTCTCCCGAGGCGGAAATTTCGAGAAAAGGGGCGAAAGCGGTAGCCGCCGCCCTCAAGAGGCTCGGTTTCGAAACACATCTTTTAGAGCTGACACCCGACATAGCCGTCCGTCTTTTGGAGTTAAAGCCCGATTTGGTTTTTCCCCTCCTCCACGGAAAACCGGGCGAGGACGGCTCCCTTCAGGGGCTCCTGGAAATAATGGGAATTCCCTACGTGGGTGAAGGTGTAAAGGTTTCCTCCCTCTGTATGGACAAGGATTGGACCAAAAGACTCCTATCGGCGGGGGGTGTAGAGGTTCCCGAGGGGGTTGCCGTTAGAAGTTCGAAAGACCCCGTTTTGGAGGGGTGGAATAAATTTCCCGCCGTGGTGAAACCCGCCGAAGGCGGTTCCAGTATCGGTTTAAAGGTAGCACGGGATAAAGGCAAGCTTCTCGAAACGGTGGAGACGTTGCTAAAGTTTGAAAAAAAGGTGCTCGTCGAAAAGGTCGTCGGCGAGAGGGAATACACCTGCGGCTTTCTGGAGGGGCGGGTGCTAACACCTCTGGAGATAAAACCCAAAAGTGGAATTTATGACTTCGAAACGAAATACACCAAAGGGGCGGCCGAATTCCTTCCCGTAAGGGGCAAACTTGGGGAGAGAATAAGGGATTTAACCCTCAAGGTGGTTCGAATTTTGGAAATACAACACCTCTGCAGGGTCGATTTCCGATACGACCCCCGCGCGGATAGGCTCTACGTTTTGGAGGTAAATACCATCCCCGGTATGACGGAAACGAGTCTCCTCCCCACCATGGCGGGATTGGAAGGTATTTCCTTCGACCGCTTGGTGGAGCTACTTATTTCTGCAAAAGCCACTGGCGGCTAGTTATCATCAATTTTTTGAACCATGGCAACCTTAAAACTTTCCGATTTTATTACCCAATTGAGAAGGGTTGCACTGCTGGTTTCCGCAACGGCGGCAACCCTCTATTTGGGCGCATTTCTGTGGGCGGTATTGCCCCTTCACATAAAGAGGGTGGAAGCCCGCCTCCCCGACGGGTCGGAGGCAAACCCCAGGTTGGAAAGGGAGGTGGAAAAATTTATCGCCAACGGCATATCCGACAGCCTCCCCCTCCTCTACCTCAAGATGGTTTTCAAAGGGGACTTTTACCGCCAACGTCTTGAGGGTTTAACCGACTACTACGTTCGGGATTTTCGGATATCCTCCTTTTCTCCCAAAGGTGGGGTTTTAAGGGTAAAGGTCTGGACGAGAAAGGCGGCAGCGGTTTTAAACGACAAATACCTCCTATCTCCAAAGGGTGTAGTATTCGGTTACCTCCCCCCCAAAGCGTTCTTTAAGATAGAGGACAAAACCGGAAAGTGGTATTACGGCGATACCTACAGGGGGTTGGATTTCACCTTCTTACGTCAATTGGCGGAGAAGTTCGACCTCAACCTCGCGGTGGTAAAAGGTTCGGTTGTCACCCTAAAGGGGAAAAACTTCACCGTCGCCGTTCGAAGGGAAATGCTTTCGGAGAAAAACCTTCCCAAACTCGAGAGGATTTTGAGCGATTTTAAAAGGGGTGACGGGCACTTCCGAAAGGTCGAGCTGTTTGGAAAAAGGATAGTTTACGTCAAAATAATTAAGGAGAGCTCCAATGAGTGAGTATGTCGGTATAGTCGATATAGGTAGCGGTTACCTGAAAGGATTGGTATCCCGCATAGAGGCATCACCCTTTGAGGAGCCGGAAGAACCACCCACGCTTACGACCACACCGCTGAAAAAACCTTCCAAAGGTATCGAAAGGGGCTCCATAATTAAGGCTTCGCAGGCAAAAGGCGTTATAAGGGAATTTCTGAAGCTTCTAGCCGATTCGGAAAATACCCATATAACCGACCTCTACCTCCTCCTCACCCACCCCCGCGTCAAATCTCACAACGTGAAGGTGGAGTTAAACCTCCGCGAGGAAAACCAGCTTTTGGAAGAAGAGGGGGACGTTCTCGTTCAGATTACCGAGGAACATCTAAAAAATCTAAAGGAGTTGGTGCGGCAGCAGGCGGCGGAACCCGGTTACGAAATCATCCATATCGTTCCGCGCTACTTTATACTGGACGGGGAGAAAAACTACGAACCCCTTGGGCTACACGCCTCCAAAATAGAGGGGCACTATCACGTTATCAAGCTGAAAAAGCAGGTTTACCTCAACCTGAAAAATCTCGTCGAATCGCTTCAATACAGGGTTAACAAAATAATGTTCCCGGCGTATGTCGCTTCCTTCGACATATTGGGGGAGGACGACACCAAAAAACACACATTGATTCTCGATTTGGGACACACCACCACCGGTTTTTCCTACTTTACGGAGGGAAGCCCCTATCTGAGCGGGGCACTAGACTGGGGTTTTCAGGATATAGCCGAAGCTCTGGCTTTGAGCTTCAAAATACCGGTAAAGAAAGTCTTCGAACTCCTAAAGGAGGTTGGTTACTACCGCCGAACCTCCTACAACGGTGGTGAAGAGGAGGAAACGGTCGAAGTTGAATTGGAAGACGGCGGGGTTCTCACAATACACAAAACGGAAATTGCGGTAGCCCTTAGGGAGATAATATCCCAACTGCTGGTGGACGTATTGAACCGTCTCTCCGAAGAGGGTATAGATATAGTCAACGAGCTGGACGAAATCGTCCTAATAGGGGGCGGTTCGAACCTCAAAAATATCAAAGAGTTGGTCGAGGAACTCATCGAGGAGGATTTAAACTGCCGCGTCCGCATAGGAAAGAGAAAGGGCATAACCTCCTACGGGGAGGAAGAGGTCGAGGAGGAGGAATTCCTCAACGGGGATTTCGCACCGGTGAGGGGAGCGGTGGCATTTTTGAGGGAGCTCTCGGTTAGGGGGTTGCTGGAAGACCCCGATAACCAATTTCCCTTCGCCCTGGAGAAGAGGGAAACCGACCAAAGCTATACCGAGGCGGACTTAACGCTCCCTCCCCTGGAGGAGGAGGAAAAGCCCAAAAAGGGCTTCTTTGGCAAAATAATAGGCTTCTTCAGGAATATAATTTCGGGGGACTGATATGGATAACCTTGTTAACCCTACCGTAATAAAGGTTATAGGGGTTGGTGGTGCCGGTTGCAACGCCGTCAACCGCATGGTTCAGGACGGTATCGAGGGGGTGGAGGTTTACGCTATAAATACGGACGTTCAACATCTCGCCCTCCTCGACGTCCCCAATAAGATACAAATAGGAGAGAAGATTACCCGCGGTCTCGGGGCGGGTTCCAAACCGGAAATAGGGGAGCAGGCGGCGCTCGAAGATATAGAGAAGATAAAGGAGATTATTCAAGACGCCGATATGGTATTTATAGCCGCCGGTTTGGGGGGCGGAACGGGAACGGGCGCCGCGCCGGTAATCGCCCAAGTCGCCAAGGATATGGGTAAGCTGACGGTGGCGGTCGTAACGCTTCCCTTCCGTTTCGAGGGCAAACAGCGTATGGAGATAGCCCGCCAGGGTCTTGAAAGGATAAAGGAGACCACAGACGCCTATATCGTGGTTCACAACCAGCGCCTGCTGGAAATGGACACCACCAGCCTAAAGCTCTCCGAAGCCTTCAAAATGGTGGACGAAGTTCTGTCGAAGGCCGTAAGGGGTATAACTAAGGTGGTGGTGGAACCCGCCCTTATCAACATAGACTTTGCCGACGTTCAAACCGTGCTTAGGGGAGGAGGTTTGTCCCTTATAGGGTTGGGTAGCGCCTCCGGCGAAAACCGCATAGAGGAAGCGATAGACCAGGCTATCCGCTCACCCCTCCTCGAAGGGGAAAGCATCAGCGGTGCGTCCAAGCTTATCGTTACCTTCTGGGCTGACGAAAATATCACTCTCGCCGACTTGGACAAGGCTATGCAGAAAATCGAGGACGAACTCGCCGCCGACAACCTCGTCGTCTTCGGTGCCACCCTGCTACCCGAAACGGACAAATTCGAGGTTACCATCATAGCAACGGGCTTTGAACCTTCCAGCTACAAGCCCACGGCTAAACCGGCGGCAAAGGTGGAGCCTTCACCCCAGCCTAAGCCCACCGAACCCCCTTCCCAGCCGACCGAAACACCCAAAGAGAGCGTTCAGAGAATTTTAACCCGCCTACGCCAGAGGGGGTTGGGACGTTAACCTTTCCCCTTTATGTACCTCATATTCGGTAAGGGGAGGAGCGGGTTAGCCGCCTTCCGCCTACTCCAATCTAAGGGTATTTCCCATATCCTTGTAGACGATAAAACCCCCAATTGGGAATGTTTTTTAAAGGAAGTCCGCACTGTGGTAGTTTCTCCCGGTATAAAACCCACCCATAGGGTCTTTAAACTCGCAAAAAACCTCAAAAAGGAACTTATAGGTGAAACGGAACTCGCCTACAGGTTTTGGAAAGGAAAAATTATCGCCATTACGGGGACGGACGGAAAGACTACCACCACCAGGCTCACCTATTTAATACTAAAAAGCTCCCTTTCGGGGGTATACGAGGGCGGAAATATAGGAACACCTTTTTCGGAAATAGTTTCCCAGACCCAAAGCGGTATAGCGGTATTGGAAGTCTCTTCCTTTCAGGGGTATACGCTAAAAACTTTTAGACCAAACGTCGGCGCATTTATCAGCTTTTCCAAAGACCACCTCGATTGGCATTCCGATATAAACGACTACCTAAGGGGGAAATACCGCATCTTTCAGAACCAAAAGGGGGAGGATTTTCTGCTCCTAAACGGGTCGGTGGAGGAGATAAGGAAAACCCCTTCAAGGGCGAAAAAATTCTTTTTCCTCTCGGAGGATGCCGATATAAGGGTATCCAACGGGTGGATATTTTTCAAAAATGAAAAACTCTTCGAGGTTTCCAAGCTGAAATTGAGGGGTATCCACAACGTGTGGAATGCGTCGGTCGCCGCCGTTATAGGGAGGATTTTCGGCGTTTCTATTTCCGCCATTAGGGAGGTCTTATACTCTTTTAAAGGCTTGCCCCACCGCCTGGAGTATCTGGGTCGGTTCGGAGGGGTGGAGGTATACAACGACAGCAAATCGACAACCCCGCACGCTCTGCGTGCGGCTCTAAATTCCTTCGACAAAAAAGTTGTTCTGCTCTTCGGCGGCAAGGATAAGGGGGCGGACTTCTCGCATCTGGCGTCCCTCTTCAAAAAAAGGGTAAGGCTTGCGGTGGCTTACGGAGAAAACCGCTTTAAGCTGAAAGAACAACTAAAGGATAGCGCCCCCATCCTTTTAGAGGAAACCCTCGAGGGAGCCTTAAAAAGGGTAATTCCCCTATTGGAGGAGGGGGATATTTTGCTCCTCTCCCCCGGTAGCGCGTCCTTCGACCAATTTCAATCCTACGAGGAGAGGGGAAAAATTTTTGCCGACCTGGTAAAGGAACTTTTGGGTTAGTTTCGCCCTATTGGGGAGAATTTCCTTTTATGCAGAGTTTCCGACACAAGCTTTTCCTGTTTTCCTTTTTCGCCCTGATACTTATCATCCTAGGTTTGGTCGTATATATGCTCCTCCCCTTTTGGGAGCCAATATTTTTAGCCCTCATTTCGGCGGTGGTTTTTTATCCCATCTTTAGGTTCTTCAAGAAGGTGTTTATATCCGATTTGGTGGCGACGTTTGTAACCCTCTTTGTGGTCTTCTCTATGGTTATAGTCCCCCTAACGGTTGCCGCCTTCGTCTTTGCCCAAGAGCTAACCAAACTGGTGGAACACATAAACGACTACTACCGGAGTGGGCAGTTTGAACTTTTGATAAACGACCTAAAGGGGAAACTTTACATATACCTCTACCAATTTCAGGAGAGGTATCCCTTTTTAGCCGAACTCCTAAAGGAGGAAAAGATTAAGGAACTTGTAGCCAAGCTCTATTCCTATATATCGCAGTGGTTTACCAACACCACCAAGGAGGCGGTTTTCTGGCTAGCCAACACCGTTTTTTACACCTTTATTTACCTCATAACCCTCTTTTTCGCCCTCTACCAGGGGGGCAAAACGCTCAAACACATAAAGGCTGTTATACCCCTCGAGGAAAAGGATAAAGAGGAGATTTTCCAAACGCTATTCAACGCCATAAAGGCGGTCATCTACGGAACGGCAGGAACGGCTGTAGTGCAGTCGCTCATAGCCCTAAGTCTTTACATCTACTACGGTCTACCCTACCCCTTCCTGTGGGCTTTAATCACTGCCTTGGCGGCTTTTATACCCCCCTTTGGAACCGGTTACGTGTGGTTTCCCTTAACGGTTTACGAATTGGTCTTCGTCGATACCTTTAAAGGTCTGGTCGGTTTGGCGGTTGGTTTCCTAATAATCTCCTCGATTGACAACATAGTCCGCCCTTTGGTGATGAAGGAAAAGATAGAACTCCCCTATATAGTCCTATTCTTCTCCGTGATGGGCGGACTCTTTACCTTCGGCTTTACCGGTATATTTTTGGGTCCCACCATCTTTGCACTCTTTATAACGATGGTAGACCTCTACGAGAAAAAGTTCGTAAAAACCCCCCAAGGGAAGGAGGGTTAATTCTTTTCCCTTTTAGGTTCTTTCCTTCTCTAACGAAAGGGGTTATAAGTTTTTCTTTTTCCTCTTAGAGGATGTTTACCTTCATTTCCTTAAAGGGTGATAAAAACCAATCCCACCTTTTGGGGAATTAAGCAACCCTTGCTTACCTTTATAAGGTCAGACTCAAGATTTAATGACAAGTTATGGGTTGAAAATTGGCAAAAACCTTTTGCAGGATTGCGTTTCGTCTTAGAGTTCCAACAAGATGGCTCACTCCAAGGAATTAATGTCAACATAGGGTTGACCGAAAGGTTCAATTTTTAGTTGACCTTTTAAGGGTTATTTGGTATTCTTTAAACCCAAGTGGGGTTAGGTTCCTTGGCAACTTAATAAGGTCGGACTCACCTTGGTTTTTATGTCCCTATAAGGGATTGAAACGAAAGAGGATAGAATTTGACTTTTGTCCTTGGGAGGTTTTTATGTCCCTATAAGGGATTGAAACTGACACATTTTCCGTCGGCGGAAAGACGCTTCCGCGTTTTTATGTCCCTATAAGGGATTGAAACTAACTCTTTCCCGTTATATCCTGCCCAATAATCACAGTTTTTATGTCCCTATAAGGGATTGAAACAAGCTTGAAAATAACTGTATTCGGGGTCGCCGGAGGGTTTTTATGTCCCTATAAGGGATTGAAACCCGAGCTACCCAAAAGACTTGGGGAAAACTTTATCCAGTTGTTATGTCCCTATAAGGGATTGAAACAGGAATGGATTGAAATGAATGAACCCCAAACCCCGCCGGTTGTTATGTCCCTATAAGGGATTGAAACGAAACAAATGTCGACACATTTTCGGTTTCGTCCTTCAGTTGTTATGTCCCTATAAGGGATTGAAACGGTTTTTGGACATTTTTGTTTATAAGTTGTGCAATTAGTTGTTATGTCCCTAAAAGGGATTGAAACTATCCAAAAGGCGAATTTTTTAAATCTCCATCATCGGTTTTTATGTCCCTAAAAGGGATTGAAATCTGTTCCCGACGCCAAATCCCCCACACCCGACCGGTTGTTATGTTCCTATAAGGGATTTAAACTTTCCGCAAAATGTTTTTCCTTCCCAAAAAGGACACCCTTAAAAGTTCTCCTCTTTCACAGACCCAAATAGGGGTAAAGTTCTTTCAAACCCCAAAAGGGTTTTCAAACAATCCACCCCCTTGTGGAAAGGAAAACAAACTTTTAGCACTCCTAAAGGAGTCTAATAGAAAAATAAACTTTCTAACTATCGGTCTTTGAAACACAATACCCTACTTGTGGAGTTGATAAAAATCCCTCCGCCGAGGGGCGAAAATGGAAGTCCTATGAACCCGACTGAAAGGGTGAAAAAAATAGTTGAAATCCTCAGGGAGGTTATACCCAAACTCGACCCTCCCATACACGGGATGTTTGAGATACAAAAGGACGACCCCTACAGGGTTTTGGTCTGCGGCATACTTTCCGCCAGGAGTAAGGATGAAAAAACCGTTCCCGTTTGCAGGAGGTTGTTCGAGAAATACCCCACGGCGGAGGATTTGTTAAAGGCACCTTTGGAGGAGATAGAGGAAACCCTTAAAGGGATAGGTCTCCACCGCCAAAAGGCTAAATACCTAAAGGGTGCGGTGGAGATACTCATAAACCGCTACGGCGGAAAGTTGCCCAACACCCTCGAAGAGCTTACAAAATTCCCCGGCATCGGTAGGAAGATAGCCAACATTATCCTTATCCACGCCTTCGGGAAGGATACGATTGCGGTCGACACCCACGTCCACCGAATAGCAAACCTCCTGGGTCTGGTTCGCACCAAAAGACCGGAGCAGACCGAAGAGGAATTGAAAAAGGTTGTCCCCAAAAGGTTGTGGAAGGAGATTAACTACCTCTTGGTGGGTTTGGGACAGACCATTTGCGACCCGAAAAAGCCGAGGTGTGAGGAATGTCCCATAAGGGATTTCTGCGAATTTTACAAGACCAAAAGGGGGGAGATATAGCCTTTATCCCTTTTTGTCCCCTTCCGGAGTCTCTTCCTCGAGTTCTTCCTCATTGGGGACAAATTTCCAGACCCAAACCGCCCAAAGGGGTATGAGAAAAAATAGTGTGAAAAAAAGGGCGGTTTGCTGTTTGAAAAACCACAGTATGAGGTCTATAGCGGTCAGAGCAACGAGTGCGTAAAGCGTTAGCGTTTTCCAGTCCCTATCCATCCCACCATAGTTTTAACACCGCATGAAAACCTGTTGCAGAAATACATTTCACCTCCACGCTCTGGGTCAAAATTAATAGAGCGATGCCAATAGTGGAGGAATACATACCCGCCGCCCGCTTTTTGGAGAACTTTGAGGGGAAAATATTGATAGCGTCCCACGAAAACCCCGACGGGGATACGATAGGGAGTGCCTGCGCGCTATACCTCTTTCTGAAAAAGCTAGGAAAGGATGTGAAACTGGGATGCAAAGACGATGTTCCATACTTTTTGGATTTCCTCCCCGCTTCGCGGGAATTTACGAAACTTCCCACCGAGGAGGAATTCGACCTCTGTATCGTGGTCGACGCCGCTAACAAGGGGCGTCTGGGGGTTCCCGTAAGGGCTAAAAAATTTATGAGAATAGACCACCACAAAGGTGGGGATTTTTACGGGGAGCACGACCTGATAGACGCCGAAGCGCCGGCAACGGCATCGGTTGTTTACTACCTCCTATCCAATTGGAGGGAGGATTTAATAGACACCGATATAGCGACCTGTCTATACACCGGATTGGCTACCGATACCGGTTTCTACACGAATTCCAACACCAAAGAGGGGGCTTTAAAATTGGCTTCCCTTTTGGTGGAAAAATACGGGGTAAACCCCCACGAGGTCGCGGTTAAGGTAAAGGAGCGAAATCCGGTCGAGCGCTTAAAACTCCTGTCGAAGGTTTTGGATACGTTGGAACTGCACCTCGGCGGGAAGGTAGCCTCGATGTATGTCCTAAAGGAGTGGTTGGAAAAGCTGGGTAGGGGATACGAGGATACCGAAGGCTTCGCCAACTACGCCCGCGGTATAGAGGGCGTCGATGTGGCTCTCTTTATCGTTGAAAAACCGGAGGAAGGGGTTTGGAAGATATCGCTCCGCAGTAAGGATAAAACCGACGTTTCTGCCGTTTGCGAAAAGTTCGGCGGGGGCGGACACAGATACGCTGCCGGTTGCAAGATACCCCACTCCAAAAGTCTGGAAGAGGTAAAGAAGGACCTTCTTAGGGAGATAGAAAAACAGATGCTCCTGCAAGGGGTGCTAAAAGGGGAAGATAATCCCGATGAAGGAAAAGATTTGAACTAACTTTTAAAGGTTTCCGGTTAAAACCGAACGAAAGTCGGTATAAATTCCTTCTTCCCTTCCATTTTGGTCTCTAAAATTAAATCTGTTCCCTTGGGGGTGACATAAAAGGGAGGTAAACGCACAAAGTTTTGGGTAATTTTGCCGAAAAAACCTTCCAAGGGAGGAGAAAATCCGATTCCAAACCTGTTTGGTTTGCAAGGGAAAATAATAATCCCTATAGAGGTCGTCCGTTTAATCCCCAAATGTATTTTGGCCGGATTAATAACCCTTTTGCGGTAATTCTCCGCCATCTTCCCAATTTTTGTGTTGGAGGGTACACCTTCGAAGGGGTATCCTTATACACCCCAAATGGCGGAAAATTGCGGGAAATTCCTCCCTCTGGAGGAACTCTTAAGGGAACTCCAACCCCTGAGGGGGAAGAAAAAGGTAGTCTTCACCAACGGTTGTTTCGACATAATCCACGCGGGGCACGTTCACTACCTCAAAGAGTGCAAGAGGCTCGGCGATATCCTCGTGGTGGGTATAAACTCCGACGACTCCATAAGGAGGCTAAAGGGGGAAAAACGTCCTATCCTCCCCTTGGAGATGAGGGCTTATGTTCTCTCCAATATCTGCGCCGTCGATTACGTCGTTCCCTTTAAGGAGGACACACCCTACAACCTCATAAAGGAGATAAAACCGGATATCCTCGTAAAGGGCGGGGATTGGGATATAGACCGAATAGTGGGAAGGGATATAGTCGAGTCCTACGGCGGGAAGGTTTTAACCATACCCTTCGAGTTCGATATATCGACCACCAAAATAGTGGAGGAGATAAAGAGACGTTACTGCGGGGGAGGGGATTAAAATCGAAAACCTCCCGATGGAAACCTATAAATTCGATTTCCCCCTAAAGGTCTCCCCCTTCGACTTTATAGTCCACGAGGTTGCCGAGTTCCCCGAAGGGGATAACTACTTCCTCTACAAATTGGTAAAACGGAATTTAAACAGCAACGACCCCTATATAGTGGGCTACCTCAAAAGTTTGGGTGTGAGAGATTTCGGCTACGCCGGGCTTAAAGACCGCTACGCCCTCACGGTGCAAAATGTCTCCCTCGACCGCTTTGTGGGTAAGAAGCTGATACGTCGGGAGCTGGGGAAATATTTCGCCCTCCTCTACGTGGGAAAGATAAGACATAAAATCCGAACGGGGTTTTTGAAGGGAAACCGCTTCTTTATAAGGCACCACAACAGACTTTTTACCACCTTCGGGTATTCGCTCAACTATTACGACTCTCAGAGGTTGGGGAAGAATGTAGCCCGCGGAAGGAGGTTTCTAAAGGAAAAACCTTCCAAAAAGTGGGAAAGGGTCTTTTGGGTTAACTCCTACCAAAGTTTCGTCTGGAATTTGACCGCCTTCGAGGTGCTGAAGCTAAAAATAGAGGAGTTCAACCGTCGGGTGGGTTTTGAATTGATAAAACCCTGCCGTGTGGAGGAGGGAAAGGTTTTCCACATATTCCCCTGCTCGAGGGATAAAAACGCCCTGGAAGACCTCCTAAGGGAACTGACAAAAATCCGCATTCCCCTCGTGGGGTATAAGGTGAAATTGGAACCACCCGTTAGGGAAATAGTCGAAAGTATCCTCTCAAAGGGAGGTGTTACCGTGGAGGACTTTAGGAGGTGGAGGCTAAAGGGTGATTACCGACCCCTCGCGGTGGAGGTAGAAGACATTAAGAGATACCCCCTTAGTTTGAGATTTTTCCTCCCCAAAGGAGCGTTTGCAACGGTTTACATAAAACTCCTTTGGCTTTGGGAGCGATTTCGTTAAATTTTTTATTTGACATGCTTACCAAAGGTGAAAAGCTAACCGTTGCTTTTCTTCTCTTTAATGTTGCGCTGTTCGTATTGGGGATAAAGTTTTCGAGCGCCCTCATGGGGTATCAACTAGCTCAAAGGGTGGGGAGCGGTATAGCGGCAACCCTCCGCTTTGTGGAAAGTAATTTCCCCAAAACGGAACCTTATGTAAATATCGGTTTCCGCGTGTTGGGAAATCACGATGTAATACACATAGATAGGAAAAATAGAAGAATAACCTCCGACACCGGTTTTACCTATCACTATAAAGGTTATACCATCAAGTGCTCGGTCAAATACGAAAAAAACGATATGTATAAAATCAGCTGTGAACCGAAATAATAGATAACCCCTTATGAAGGATATAGCCCTTTTGCTCGACCTCGACGGGGTTTTAGTTAGGGACAAGAAGCTCAACCTCTTTCCCGATACCCTCCCCTTTTTGAGGTTTTTGAGGGAAGAAAATATACCCTTTAGAGTGGTTTCGAACAACTCCCGTATCCCCCCCAAGGAGCTGCGGAAAAAACTCTCCGAAAGGGGGATTGAACTTAAAGAAGACGAACTCTTAACGGCTCTCATGGTTGCACCCCAATACCTAAAGAGGTTTAAATCGGTCTATCCCTTTTGCGAGGGGGCGGTAAAGGAATACCTCAAGGAGGAGGGGATAAATATCATCGACACACCCGAGGCGGAGGCGGTATTCGTCGGGCAAAACCACTCGGTGGACTTTACCCAGATAAAGAAGGCTACAACCGCCCTAAAGGGAGGTGCTAAGCTCGTCGCCGTAAACCTCAACAAGCTTGCCAAGGACAGCGACGGACTCTTTTACCCCGCGACGGGTAGCTGGATTAAGCTCTTCGCCACCGCCACCGATTACCCCGAAAGTGAGGTCGTAGCCTTGGGGAAACCCTCCGAGGAATTTTTCAAATTGGCTATGAGAGGCTTCGAGGGAAAAGAAATCCTCTTTGCGAGCGACGACTTTTACACCGACCTGATACCGGCGGAAAGATACGGGATAAAAACCGTATTCGTCACCACCGGTAAGTATTCGGAGGAAGACCTAAAGCGCGCCGGCTACAAACCCTTTGCGGTGGTGCACTCCCTTACCGAATTGTCCGAGCTTTTGAAATCCCTAAAATATTAATCCCCGCCGCGAAGCGGCGGGCTTTCTCCCCTTTTGGGGAATATCTTTAACCCTTCCGATGGAGGAAAAAATCGCCGAAACCCTCACCTTTGAGGTGGGGGAGGAACACAAAAACCAACGCTTGGATAAATTTTTGGCAACCGTTTACCCCGAACTGTCGAGGAGTTATATAACCGACCTAATTGAGGAGGGTTTCGTAAAGGTTGACCAAAAGGTGGTTAAAAAACCCTCAAAAAAACTCAAAGGTGGGGAAATCGTCCAGCTTTCCATTCCCGAACCCAAGGAGTTGGAACTCAAGGCGGAACCGATACCGATAGATATCCTTTACGAGGATAGCGATATCGCCGTGGTTTACAAACCCCCCGGTATAGTGGTGCACCCATCCCCCGGTTACGAGAGCGGAACGCTGGTGAACGCCCTGCTCTACCACCTCGACGGGCTTTCCTCTATAGGCGGTGTTGACCGACCGGGGATAGTCCACCGCCTCGACAGGGGAACCGCCGGCGTTATGGTTGTAGCCAAAAACGACAAAGCCCACAGGGAGTTGGCGCGCCAATTTCACGACCGCCTAACCGATAAGAGGTATTTGGCTCTGGTAACACCCCCGCCGAAGGCGGGGCATATGGTGATAGATTTACCGATAGGCAGGAGCGTCTCCGACAGGAAGAAATTCTCCGTCTTTTCCTCCAAAGCCCGGGAGGCTAAAACCGAATTTTGGCTTAAAGAGGGCTTTCCCCAC
>JALWDU010000109.1 GCA_027036735.1 Aquificales bacterium
TTCCTCGGTTTGGGGGTTCTGGGTTTTCTCTCCGCCATAGGTTGGGGAACGCTTTGGGTTTCCCCCGCGGTGGGTTGTTTTTGGGGAAGACCTATAGGGGATGCCGCCTCCTCGCCCTCGCCGACCGGTTGAGTTTCCTGAACCTCCTCCTGGGGTGCCAATTCAACCCTAAAGAGCGATTGGAGTGCTCCGTATTTGAACTCGTTTAGGAAGGTTTCAAACATTTGGTAGGCTTCCTTTTTGAATTCCGTTACGGGGTCGCGCATGGCGTAACCGCGCAGGTATATACCCTCCCTAAGCCTATCCAAGTGGTGCAGATGCCTCCTCCATAGCATATCCAACACCTGGAGTGTTATCATCTTTTCCAATTCCCTCATAAGTCCCTTACCGAAGAACTCCTCCTTCCGTTGGTAGATTTCCTTCATTTTCTCCACGAGGAACTTCTTGAGCTCTTCCCTGTCGCGGACGCTTTCGGGGATTTCTATTCTCTCGCCGGTTAGCTCGAGGAATTTCTTCTCGAGGTAATCCCTCTTATCCCTCTCCCCTTCGGGGATATTTCTCTCTATCTCCCACAGCTCCGGTTCGTCGGCGGGCGCGTAGCGGTTTACGAGCATGTCCGCCACATCTTCCATAAACTCTTCGATAGTCTCCTTTAGCTCCTTACCCTCCAGAAGTTGGCGGCGGAGTTTGTAAACGACGTTCCTCTGAACGTTCATAACGTCGTCCATATCGAGGATACGTTTCCTTATCTGGAAGTTTTGGGCTTCGACCCTCTTTTGGGCGTTCTCTATCGCCTTGGAAACGAGCTTACTTTCGAGCGGTTCGTCTTCCGGAATGTTTAGCATCTCCATCATTCTCTGAACCCGCTCCCCGCCGAAGAGCCTTATAAGGTTATCCTCGAGGGATACAATGAAACGGCTCTCGCCCGGGTCGCCCTGCCTTCCGCTACGACCCCTTAGCTGGTTGTCTATCCTACGGCTCTCGTGCCTTTCCGTCCCTATCACGTATAGACCGCCGAGTTTTTTGACTATTTCCTTTTCCTTGGATGTCTGCTCTATAGCCTCCGCGAGGGCTTTCTTCCACTCCTCTTCGGGCGCCTCCTCGGGGTTTTCGAAACCGCGCTTTTTGAGTATCTCCTTAGCCAGATATTCGGGGTTTCCTCCGAGGAGAATATCGGTTCCCCTACCCGCCATATTGGTCGCTATGGTTACCGCGCCGAGCCTACCCGCTTGGGCTACTATCTGCGCCTCCTGTTCGTGATGCTTTGCGTTTAGCACGTTGTGGGGAACCCCGAAGTTTACCACCCTCCGGAGTTTCCTCTTAACCTCTTCCTCCGATAGGTTGTGTTTCTTTATAAGTTCCTCCAAACGTTTCTTGAAATCCTCCTTGTTAACGATTTGTCTGATTAGTTCTTTGTTCCTCAAAAGGGAGGATAGGAGTTCGTTGTCCTCTATGGAGACCGTTCCCACCAACACCGGGCGACCTATGAGGTAGTTGATTAAGACCTCCTCGACCACCTTCTTCCACTTGGCTTTCTTGGTTTTAAAGACCAAATCGGGGTGGTCTATACGGGCAACCGGCTTTCGGGTAGGTATTACCACCACGTCGAGGTTATAAATCTCTTTAAATTCGACGCTTTCGGTTTCCGCCGTTCCGGTCATACCGGCGAGTTTTTTGTAGAGCCTGAAGTAATTCTGATAGGTTATGGAGGCGAGGGTTTGGTTTTCCGGTTTTACCTCTACGCCCTCTTTTACCTCTATAGCCTGGTGGAGTCCGTCGCTCCAACGCCTTCCGGGTAAAACCCTACCGGTAAACTCATCAACGATTAAAACCTCTCCGTTTCTAACGATGTAGTGAACCTCTTTCTGGAAGATGTGGTGAGCCCTCAGGGATTGGAGTATTGCGTGAACCAACTCCGCGTGCTCGGGGGCGTATAGGTTCTCTATTCCCAAAATTTTTTCGACCTTTTTAACTCCCTCTTCGGTGAGGTAGGCGGTTCTATTCTTTTCGTCTATCTCGAAATCCTTATCCCTTTCGAGCTGTCTAACCACTTGGTCGGCGGTGAAGTATATCGATGGGTCGATATCGGCGGGTCCCGAGATTATAAGGGGGGTTCTCGCCTCGTCTATCAGTATGGAGTCAACCTCATCGACAATTGCGTAGTAGTGGTTTTTCACCTGAACGACCTGCGAGAGGTCTATCGCCATATTGTCGCGCAAATAGTCGAAACCGAATTCGGAGTTCGTTCCGTAGGTGATTTGCGACTCGTAAGCCCTCCTCCTTTCGGGAACCTCTACCAAATGGGTAAAGAAAGCCTTTTTAGCCTCGACGTTTACGGATGTATCCTCAAGGGTTTCGCCCCTATAACCCTTAGGCCAAACCCTCCAATCCTCCTTTATAGCCCTCTCAACGAGCTCGGGGTCAACCCACTCAACCACGTAGGTTTTGTTGTCGGAGTTTATCACCCCTACATCCAATCCGAGGAATTTGTAAATGGCACCCATCCATTGGGCGTCCCTTCTCGCCAGGTAATCGTTCACCGTAACGACGTGAACCCCCATATCGGTGAAGCCGTTTACCGCCGCGGGAAGGCTCGCCACCAGAGTTTTACCCTCACCGGTTCTCATCTCCGCTATCTTTCCCTGGTGGAGAACCAAACCGCCTATTAGCTGAACGTCGAAGTGGCGCATTCCGAGGGTTCTCTTAGCCGCCTCGCGGACGAGGGCAAACCCCTCTATAACCTCGGGGGTAATCTCACCCCTTTCGAAAGCCCTCTTTATCTCATCCGAAGAGCGGATTTTTTCGAAGAGTTTTTGAGCCCTCTCCCTGAGTTGGAGGTTGGAGAGGTTATCCAATTCCCCTTCGAGGGAATTTATCTTTTCCACGAAAGGTTTGAGTTTTTTTATCTCCCTCTCATTTTTGGAGCCTACGATTTTTTTGACCAACCAGCCGAGCATCTCTCTAAAAAGTTAGTAGTTTACCCTCCGGGGGGAAATAAGTTTTGGTGGAAACTTACAAGGGTGATTTGATAGAAGGAAAAAACAAAAGGTGGAAAAAGAAAATTTATCTCTCCCCACAGGGGGGGTTAAATTATTCGACCTCTCCCTGCTCGCGCTGTTTGTCCTCGGAGAGTTGCTCCTGCTTTTCCTCCTCCCAGCGGTCTTTGAGCTTTTCGAGAACCTTGGGAAGGGTGGTGTATTCGAGCTCTTCGGGGGGAAGCCTGTGGGGTTCGAAGGCGCCGTGACGCCTCATCATGTAAGCCATCTCGTTTGCGATTTGGCGAGCCTTGTCGAAGGCGGGGTCGTAGAACATATCGGCGGGACCTATCAGTTTACCCTCGGCGATTTGATAACCGGCGCCGATAACCCTGGGGGGTCCGTCGAAGCGGGAAGGTCTCGCATCTTCGAAGGATACGGGCATTAGGGGACCGTTGTGGGAACCCCTCATCCAACCGGCAACTATCCAGGGGTTTGCGAAGGGTTCCAGGATTTCACCGACGGCGGGGAAGCCGCTTTGAGCCCTCACTATGAGAACGGGGTCGTCCTTACCCACGTATTTGCCGGCGATGTAGTTGAGCCTTTGGGTGGAGGCTACAGCCGCTATTTCGCCGTCGTAGTTTCTGTAGACCGCTTTAACGGCGTATCTGGAGGTGGTTCCGATTAGCGCTAGCAGGTCGTAAAGCTCCTCGGGGCAGGAAATCTTAACCTTTTTACCCTCTATCAGGTCGAGCACCTCGAAGGTGAAGCCCTGGTGCATTTTGGGGTCTATGACCAGTCCGGCGGTCTTCATGGGGTCGGCAAACATCTCGTAGAGGGGGAGGTTCCAAGCGGCGGGTTCGGTCTTATCGGCGAAGAAGACGATAACCGGCTCGGAGGGTCTCTCCTCGAATTCCATTTCGGCGACGCCGGGACCCAAACCTTTGATATTTCCGGAGAACGCCTCGGCTAGGAGGTCTTGCCCGGCTCCGTAGAGCTTGAGCTTTTTGGCAACCTTTGTTCCGGTTTCGAAGGCGTCCCAGGCGAGCTTGTGGACTACCTCGGCGTCGACCCCGTGGGTGTGGGTCATGACGATGGCAATATCGTCACCGCAGGTGAGTATGTCGGCGTCTATGAGGGTTCCGTCGGCCACCTTGGTATCGACAAACTCCTTAACCGCGGCTACAACCTCGGGGTGGGTGGAGGAGTGTCCGACCCAACCGCCTATGTCCGCTTTAATGACGCTCAAGGTGATTTTCATAAGTTTGCAAATTATACCCCCGCGGGTTGAAACCCCTCGAAGACCTTCACAAGGTATCCAGGCAGTCCCCTACCTCCACCGGTTTCCAACCGATTTGGTTTCCCCTTACGGAGGCGACCAGAAATAGGGTTTCGAAATCCCCGTATTGGGGAAACTCCGATAAAAACCTCAAATAGGTTTTGTAAATTCTCCCAATCTTGGTGCAATCCACCCGCGAAGCGGGGTTTTCGTTTTTAAAAGAGCCTTTGACCTCCACTATTAAAAGTCTGTTGCGGCAGAGGGCGACGATATCTATCTCCCCATACCGGGAGCGGTAGTTTCTCGCCAAAACTTCGCACCCTTTAAGGGTCAAAAATTGAAAAACCAAATCCTCAAAGGGTTTCCCTTTATTCATACACTCCCCTTAAAGGTCTATTTCGAAAACTTTCTCCTTCGAGGTTTCCCCCCTTACCAACCTCACGCGGGATTTGGGGATGTCGAAATACTCCGCCAGAAGTTCGGCAATCCTCTCGTTAGCCCTCCCCTTTTCGGGAGGTTGGTTAACCCTCACCTCGAAGTAGTTTTCGGCGAGCTTTTTCACACCCTCCTTTTTGGAGCGGGGTTTAGCCTTAACCTTGACGAGCATCGAAAAATATTTAAAGGGGAAATTAAAGAACTTTGTAGGAGTGAACCGAGCAGGATATGCAGGGGTCGTAACTCCTTATGAGCCTTTCGACCAGAAATCTGACCTCTTCGAGGGGTTTGTCGGAATTCTCTTCCGCCAACCTCTGGGCGTCCCTCTCCATGGAGGTCTGCAAAACGGCGGTAGGGGTGATTATGTTGGAATTGGTGCAGTAGCCGTTTTCGTCGAACTCGTAGGTGTGGTAAAGAGTTCCCCTAGGGGCTTCGACCACCCCAAAGCCGCGCCCCTTTTTGGGTTTGAGTTCAACGCTCGGCTTTGCGGGGTAGTCCGATAGGAGGTCGTCTATAAGCCTTACAGCCTGCTCCCTAAGCTCCAATAGCTCGACAGCTCTTGCAACGTTCTGGTGGAAGGGGTTGGTGGAGGGAAACTTAATCCCCGCATCGGAGAGGAGTTTTTTCGTCTCCTCCGAGAGTTTATCCCTGTATATATTCACCCTCGCGAGGGGTCCCAGGAGAACCGGTTTCCCCTTTACCCGGGATTGCTTCGCCATCGAATACTCAACCGGTTCCTCTTCGACAAAAATCTCGTATTCGTTTTTGGTGAAGATAGTCTCTCCATCTTCCCCCTTGAGGATTAGTTTGTCGCCGTAAATTTCCCACCTATCGGGGTTGTAAACCGCCAATTGGTATTCCCTCTCCACCTCGAGGGAGGGATGTTTCAATCTACCCACAAGGTGGAGGGTCTCTATAAGGTCTTCCTTTACCCCTTCGAGTATCTCTTTAATCCGTTTCAACTCCTCCTTTGAGGGGAGGGAAGCGAAACCGCCCGCTATGAGGTTTTCCCCGTGGAAATTTTTACCCGCTATCAGTTTCATTATTTCGACGCCGCTGTTTTTAACCTTGAAACCCCTCTCCACCAGGTTGGGGTATTCGTGAACCATTTCGAGAAGCGAGTCGTATCCGAAATAATCGGGCAGAGCCAAAAAGTAGATGTGGAGCCCGTGACTTTCCATGAAGGCGCCAACGTTTGCCAGACGGCGGAGGGCTTCCAGCTCCTCGGGGAGCTTAGCGCCGAAGGCGTCCTCTATAGCCCTAGCCGAGGCTGTCCGGTGGGAGATATAGCAAATTCCGCATATGCGGGAGACTATTCTCGGAATGTTTATATACCCCTGTCCCACGACCAGGTATTCGTAGAAGCGGGGACCTTCGAATATCTTAACCTTAGCGCGGTATTTTCCGTTTTCCTCGACGACCTC
>JALWDU010000110.1 GCA_027036735.1 Aquificales bacterium
CCCCCCCCCAAACCTTCGTAAGGTTGGGTAAAAATCAGATATCGCTTATATGGAAAACTGTAAATCCTTTTCTCCCTTAAGGGATTAATCCTTACGCTTTCTATCCTAACGGGTTCAAACTCTCTAAGAGCTTCTTCTAAAATTTCCTCTACCTCTTCCGTCGATGGTTTATGGTCTGTTGTAGAACAGATATTCTCCCTTTTATCCTCTATAGGGGTTACTTTAACTTCTTCAGTAATCTTTCCCTTAAGTAAGGCACGATAGAATTGGATTGTATCTTTAAAAGATACCTTATCTTCATACTCCAAGGGGTCTTTAACAATCCTTTTTGGAATGCTGTCATCGAGATTAATCTCGATAATCCGTCCTATATCTGTGTTGGCACCTACAACCTGCCCCTTTTCGAGATGCAAGGTATAGAGGCATTCATCGGTTTCCACATTTTTTACCGACAAAAAGAGGCTTTTTTCGGTAGAAGTGAAAACATTTAAAACATTAAAGAGACCAAATCGGAAGAAATCAAAGTTTATATGTCCTTTGGCTATAGCCTCCTTGATGTGTAGCGTATTTGACTGTAAGGCTCTTACTTTAACTAAAAAGGTTAAAGGATTAAAAGGTATATATTCAATATTAGCTTCCGAAATTCCTAAACGCAAAAAGTTATTTAAATCTTCCTCCTTTTGCAATAAAATACATAAAGCTTTAGAAAGTTTGGGATGGTTTAATGCAACAGTTATGGCGCTTTCAAAGAAAGTATCCAACACTACGATGGCATCGAATTGTTCTTTTAAAGTTTTTTCTTTAAATTCTTCTATATCTTCAACCTTCTCTATTTTGACCTGAGTTATTGCTTCAACTTCCTCCAAAAGCGCGGCGATGTCCTCGCGATTGTGGAAAGCTATTATCTTCATCCTTGAAAAATAAAAATAAAACACCTCTTTGGTGTTTTTTAAAAATAAAAAAACCTTTGGGCGACAATTTTTACTATGCGCAAACCCTTTGACGGACAAAGCGACGAACCGAAGTTAATCCTAATCCCCCTGGTGGACGTTCTCTTGGCGGTGTTCCTATTTCTGGCAATACTCGCCTTTAAAACCCCCTATGTGTCGGTGTTTGTCCAACTCCCCAAAGGGGAGGGAACGGAAGCCAATTTAAAAACCCTAAATCTGGTTATAGACAAAAGCGGCAACCTCCTCGTGGGGGGAAAGGTTATAAAGCCCTCCCAATTGGCGGAGATGCTGAAGGAGAAAAAACCTTCCGTTGCAAACGTTATGGCGGATAGGGATACCCCCTATAGGTATGTTGCCGAAGTTTTGTCGACCCTTCAGAGGTTGGGAATTACCGATGTAAACCTCATTTTGAAAAGGGGATAAACCTTCCCCCTTCGGGTTTTACCCCCTAAGGTATTAAAAAGATTTCCCCAAACGGTTTTTGAAGTTTTCAACCAAACCCTTAATATCCCCTTAAAGGAGGCGGTTGTCATGTCGGTTTTAATGGGTATCTCCAAAGCGGGTTTAAAGCCTTCGGGAAGGGAAGACCTATTGGTGGTATATTTCGAAAAACCCCTTCCCGTTTCGGCGGTCTATACGAAAAACTACTTCAAGGCGGCACCCGTTATCTACTCCCAAAACCTCACCGAGAGGAGAAAAGAATTCCGCGCCTTTGTGGTGAATAGCGGAAACGCCAACTGCGGAACGGGCGAGGAGGGTCTGCGCCACGCCGAGCTGATGGCGGAAAGGGTTGCCAAAAACCTAAACCTAAAGAGGGAAGAGGTTTTGGTCTTCTCCACCGGGATTATAGGTGTTCCCCTACCCATCGATAGGGTGTTGGAGGCTATAGACACCGCCTGTGGGAATTTGGAACCCCTCGACCTAAAGAGGGCTTCGGAGGCTATATCGACCACCGATAGGTTTCCCAAATACGCTGAGGAAAAATACGCCTTCGGTTTCGGCAAGGGGGCGGGGATGATACACCCCAATATGGCGACCATGCTCGCCTACGTCTTTACACCCGCAAAGCTGGACTACGAAGAGCTTAGGAAGATACACCTCGAGGTAAACGAAAAGACCTTTAACTCCATAACGGTTGACGGCTGCACCTCCACCAACGACAGCTTTCTCCTAATCTCCCTAAACGAAGAGGAAATCCCCGCTTCGCGGGTAAAGGAAGATGTCTTTAAGGTTTCCCAAAAAATCGCCAAGCTTATCGTAGCCGACGGCGAGGGCGCCACCAAGGTTGGCATAGTTCGGGTTATAAACGCCCTCCACCGCGAAAAGGCTAAGGCTATAGCGGAAAAGGTCGCCGTTTCCGAGTTGGTAAAGACCGCCCTTTTCGGTTGCGACCCGAATTGGGGACGTATAGCGGCGGCGGCGGGAAGCGTGCCCGACTACCCGATAAATCCCAACTCCCTAAGTATCTATATAGGCGAATACAAACTCCTCGAAAGGGGAACCCCGACCGATGTAGACCTCGAAGAGGTCGCCAAATATATGAGGGAACACAAGGAGGTCTTAATAACGGTAGACCTCGGAGAGGGAAACGCCGATTGGACCTATTACACCTCCGACCTAACCTACGACTATGTGAAATTAAACGCCGAATACACCACTTAACAAATTTGTTAACCTTTTGTTGACCCATAACCCCACTTTCCCCTTTATCAAATTTGACACCCCCGCCTAATACTTATAAACGCTATGGGTAAAGCAAAGGTATTGACTGTAGCCGCCCTCTTCGGGATAGGCGGTTTGGCTCAGGCGGGCAACCTCGAAGAGCTAAAACAACTGCTGAGCGCCAAAGACGTTCAAATCGATATGGCGCTTACCGCCGATTACCTCTACACCACCGACAGGAAGGACGGGGTCGGCGACAGCGACCAATTCGGTTACAACGCCTACCTGGGTATTTTTAAAGAGGCAACCCAAAAAGACCCCGTAGGTTTCGGGATAAGCCTCGGCAACGACTGGTCTCCCGTCGTTGGCATCGAACCCCTGCCCTCCAACGATAATCAAGCCAAAATCCACGAGGCTTATGTGAGCCTAAAAACCCAATACGCCACTATTGAGGCGGGTAGGATACTCACCAACATAGGCGGTGAGGCACCCTTTACCTGGCAGAACATCAACATACAGCGCGGCTTGGTATGGAACGGCGAACCGGTATTCTACAACGGCGTTAGGGTATCTACCCAAATCGATAGGTTTAGCGTTTATGCGGGTGTGAACGACCGCGATACCTCCGACGGAAAGATGGCTCTCGAGGCGGGTGCGGCTACCTCCGTTAACGGGTATGTCGATGCATCGCTGAACGTTCTCCTACCCGACGCCGCCGACGACAACCCCACCAGGGTTTACAACCTAACCTTAAACATTTCCTATCTGCCCGCGCTACCGCTAACCTTCTACGTGGACTACCTCGACACCCCCAAAAGCAACGGGGACGATATCAACTCCTGGGGTGCGGCTCTGCTCGGCGAATACAAATTTAACGACAAACTCTCCGTTGGCGGAAGAATCGAATACGTCAACAACGACGGCGACGGGGACAACTACAGCATAGGCACCGGCAACAGCGCCCTAACCCTCACCGTAACCCCCAAATACCAAATCGGCAAATACCTCTATATCAGGGGTGAGGCTTCCTACGTGAAGCTTTCCAACGACTACTACAGAAAGGACACCAATAGCCTGAAGGACAACGAAATTAGGCTCGGCGCCGAAATAGGTTTCGTTTTCTAATCTTCCCTATAATTCTTTCCTCAAGATTGGGCGGAGGTTCTTGCTATGAAAAAGATAGAGGCCATTATCAAACCCTTTAAGCTCGAAGAGGTCAAAGACGCCCTAATCAAACTCGGTATCGGCGGTATGACCGTTTCCGAGGTTAGGGGTTTCGGTCAGCAAAAGGGTGAGACCGAAATATACAGGGGAACCGAATACGTGGTCGACTTCCTACCCAAGATAAAAATAGAGGTAGTCGTAAAGGACGAGGACGCCGAAAAGGTTATCGAAACCATAGCCAACACCGCCCGCACCGGTAGGGTCGGCGACGGAAAAATCTTTGTTATACCCGTCGAGGATGTGGTAAGGATAAGAACCGGCGAGAGGGGAGAGAAGGCTGTTTAATCCCCCTTTGGGTTTTTTTCTTTCAAAAACCTTCCCTTGCGGGTGCTATTTTTTCCAATTCCTCTAAGAGGGTTAAAGCCCTTTCGACCGAATTCCCGTCGTAGGTGCGGTTTAACACATCCCTAACCATTTCGAGGAGCTTGTCGCCTTCTTTCCTCTCGGAGGTGACAACGCCGTTTTCTACCCTCCTTTCGTTTAGAAAGTCGAGAACCACCTCCCCCTTGTCGGTCTTTAAAATCCACTCCCTCCTAACGGGGGTATAATTCCAAGCGACCCTTAGCGTGAAGGGAACGCCTCCTTTTACCTCTCCCCTTAGGGTGTAGAGGAATTCGCCCTCCCTCTCGGCGGAGAGAATGTTTATTTCCCCAAACAGATATAGGAGTAGGTAGAGGTCGTGCCAAGCCAAGTCCCAGAGGGGGTTTATATAACCTTTTCCCCTATTTAGGCGGAATATTTCGATTTTCTCCACCTTTAGGTCTTTCAAATCGAGACCCCTAACGGCGTAGGAATACCGTTCTATCTCCGACACCCCGAGGTTTTTCCCTCCGAACTCCCCCACGAGGTCGGCAAATTCTTTGTAGGAGAGCGCCGGGGGTTTCTCCAGAAATACGTAACTACCCCTTTGGAGGAAGTGTTTAGCTATCGACGGGTGGTGTTTCGGGTTTACCATAACGAAAACGGTGTCGGGATTTTTCTCCACTTCCCCGTAGAGGCAGTAAAAGGTGTAATTCCTAAACTCCCTTTGGAGTTCGGGATTTATATCGCACAGGGAGGGTTTCAAACCGAGTTGTTCGAACTTGGAGAGGTATTTCCTCCCCATATTTCCGAGCCCGACGAGGAGAACGGAATGCTGCATAACCTCATAAAGGATAGTTATTCGAGCTCCTCCACGAGTATCTTTTCCGCCTGACCCCTCCCTATGCCGATTTTTCTACCCATCACCTCCACCAAAAGGGGACCCCACCGGTTTTGTAAGACCGTGAGGGTCTGCCCCGCCGTTATACCCAACCCCGCCAGCCTCGACTTTAGCATCCTACCGGCTGAGCACCCTACAACCTTAACCCTCTTCCCCTCGGGGACTTCGCTAAGAGGTTTTACACCCATCCCCCTTAAAGATATAGATATTGAGACAAAATTTCAACAAGGGTTATTGCCCGCGGAGCGGGGACTTTATAATTAAAAACTTAATTGATTTGCGTAAAAAATTGTAAAGGAGGCGAACGCTATGAAACTGCTAACCTGGACGCCGATAATATTTTCCCGCAAGGGCTTTTTGAGGGACGAGGAGAACAAACCCTACCTACCGCGGAACGTCTTCGAGGAGGCGATAACCTCGGCGGTAATCTTCTACTACATCAAAAAGGACAAGCAGTTGGAAAATAGGGTCAAAAAATACCTGACCACCAAAGGTTTGAAGCTCGATGAAATCGCCAAAGATGTCAAAAAAATGGTTCTCGAGAAATACCCCGTAATGGACGAATTGGAAATTCCCGAAAGGGTTTACCTCCCCGAGGAGAAAATCCGCAAGGAGTATGTTGAGATATTCGACCTGAAGGAGAAAATCGACGTAGGCGGGTTTAAAACGGAGGTCTTCAAGGGTAGCGTGGAGGTCGAAATTAACAGCCCCCATATAGAGAAGCTGAAAGCCGCCTGTCACTCCTACGCCGAGGCTCTCGCGAGAATGGAGAAGGACCTTCTCGAAGACCACCCCTTGGCGGAGCTCTTTTACAACGAACTCCTAAACGAGTTAAAACACTGGGAGATACCCCTAAGGCTCGGTATGTGGACCGAAGTCCACTTCAAGGGTGATTTACTCTTCTTCTGGAGGATAAAGGAGGTTAGGAATTTCCTCCT